>PNKL01000076.1 GCA_013822425.1 Gemmatimonas sp. | reverse complement strand
AAAGAGCACACCCTCCTCCTTGGCATGGTGCACCCCATCCGCGTAGTCGGCAAAGAAGCCAGCGGCCTCGACGAAGAACGCCGGGCGCACAGGCCCACCGCGAGCAAGGTGCGCAGCCGCCCGCTCGAGCGCGGTCACCACGCGTTCGATGTTGCGATGCTCGCACATCAGGATCTCAATGGACTGCATGGAAGGCGCTCCGGTTCAGGCGGGGACAAGCACGACGCGTTTCAGCAGCCGGCCATGATGCGCGTCGTCGAAGACCGCGTTGATGTCATCGAGCGCACGCCGTGCCACGTACGGCTTGACCTGAATGCGTCCGTCGGCCAGCCACTCGAGTAGTTCGGCGTACACCATGGGATCGGCGCCCCAGTTGCCGCGTACCGTGGCGTCGAATGCCATGAGGTTCGAGAGTGGCACCTCTACGCGATCGGTGGTGAAGCCGACAATGGCAAGCGATGCACCATAGCCAAGCAGGGCAAAGGCGGCTTCCTGCCCTGCCTTGGTGCCCGACGTTTCGAAAATCTTCCACAGGGCTGCCGGCGCACTGATGCCATGGGCGAGGTCGCGCACCTGCTTCCGAATGTCCTTGACGGCGAGTCCCTTTACGTTGAGCGTGACGTTCGCGCCAGCCGCCGTCGCCTGCTGCAGTTTGGTATCGTCAACGTCGAGCGCCATCACGAGGGCGCCCACGGCTTTGGCGACCTGCACGCCATGCAGGCCAATGCCACCCACGCCGACGAAAATGGCGAGCTCGCCCCGTCGCAACCCGGAGCGCTGCACTGCCTGGAATGGCGTGGACACGGCGTCGGAAATGACGGCGAGTTCCCACAGCTCATGGCTTGCGAGAGCGGCCTCGGGAACCTGGCACAGGAAGCGAGCGGGGACGATGACGTGTGATGCAAAGCCGCCGTCACGGTCATTGCCCGGCATCACCTGCGTGCGGCAGATGGTGCGGAACCCGGCACGGCACAGGTCGCACTCGCCGCACGGCAGCACGGCTGGCACGATCACCGCCTTTCCGAGCAACGCGCCATCGGCACGCTCGCCGAGCGCCGTGACGATGCCGCTGATCTCGTGGCCAAGGACCAAAGGCGGATCCTGCCGCGTTTTCACGCCATGCAGGAACGAGAGGTCGGTGTGGCAGACACCGCAGCCGGCCACCGCGACGACCGCCTCGCCGAGGCCCGGCTCGCGTGCGGGCATTTCGCGCCGCTCGAGCGGCGCATGCACCGCGGTCATCGCCCATGCATGCCACGTTGCGGTGCCTGCCGTCATGTTACGGTGTCTCCCATGAAATCCGGACGCCCCGCGGCGTCATCGTCGAAAATGAAGTTGCCGCACGCATGACAGTCACTGAGCGTGCGGTCCTTGCCGGCATAGCAGGGGCGTGCATCGGGCGTGAGGCGCAGCACCTTCTGCAGGAACCGGCAGGAGCACCCCGCATTCGGTTCGTACGTGGCATCGACGTATTCCCACGCGCCGTCGAGGACGTTGCCGACGCGCACCTTGAGCGACGGCGTCAGCTCGTTGCGCTCAATGGTGAGCTCACGGCTGACGAGGACGATGGCCTGGATCCGCTCGTAGCGAACCGGATGCGTGCGGTTGAACTCGAGCACTGTGCGAAGGATGGACTCCTTCACTGCGCGCTCCGCCGTGGTGCGGTCGAAGCCGAACTCCTCCTTGATGCGGAAGAAGTCAGGGAAGACGACCGCGGCTGGATAGTCGCGCCCGCTGCCGACCACGATGACGTGCCGGATGTACGGGTTCATGCCGGCGAGACGCAGCTCGATGCTCGTGGGAACAACCTTCTCGGCGTTGGCGAGCTTGAAGACGCGGTCACGGCGCGAGATGAGACGCAGGCCCGCGCCCTCGAGCGCCCCGAGGTCGCCGGTGCGGAACCACCCGTCGCCCGGAAGCGCGGCGTGCGTTGCCTCGGGCTCGTCGAAGTAGCCGAGCATGACGTTGGGACCCTGCACGTCAATCTCCCCGTCAGCGGCGATGCGCACGCGGACGCCGGGAATCGGGTAGCCGACCATCCCCTGCACGGTGCGCGGCTCCACCATGTCGGTGAGCGTGCAGCACGGCGAGGTCTCGGTGAGACCCCATCCCTCGATGACGGGGATGTGCCGCGCGGCGAAGTACGCGGCGACGTGCGCCGGAAGCGCCGCGGCCGCGGTGAAAACGAAGCGAAGTCCCGAGTGGAAAATCAGCCGCTCTTCTTTTGGCCGCGACTCCACGCGGGCGACGAGCTGCTGGTAGATCTTCGGGACGCTGAAGTAGATGGTGGGGCGCACCGCCGTCCAGTTGGCGAACAGCCGGTCGAGGTCCTTGCCCAGCGAGTCGTCGATGTGGAGTGCGGCGCCGTTGTAGAGGGCGGTGTACTTCTCGAAGATGCCGCCGAAGCTGTGGTGCCACGGCAGGTACGAGAGGAAGCGATCCTCGGGCGTGACCGTCCAGATGGCGGCGAGCGCGCGCTGTTGCGACAGGATGTTGTCGTGCGTGAGCAGCACACCCTTCAGCCGGCCGCTGGTGCCAGACGTGTACATCATCAGCGCGGCGGCGTCCGGGTCGATGCGAGAGGCGCACGCGAGGAACCGCTGGAGCGCCGCGTCCTCGTCCGAAACGGCGCATTCGTCGAACGCCGTCGCGAACGACGCCCCGTGCGCTGCGATGGTGCCGAGTGCCGCATCGAGCGTGCGCGGATCGCACGTGTCGATCGTGAGCACGGCGCGGAGCGATCCCGGGGCACCGGTCTTCGTCAGCGTCTCGACACAGGGGACGATGAGCGCCGCCGGTCGCGACTGCGCGATGAGCGCCGTGGCCTGCTCGGCGGCGTAGCCCGCGAAGATGGGGACGTACGTCGCGCCCATCCCCATCACGGCGAACTCAGCCACGAGCATCTCGCCACGATTGGGCGAGAAGATGGCGACACGGTCGCCGGGGCCGATGCCGGCCCGCGCCAGCCAACGGCTCAGGGCCGCCGCCTGCCGCGCGAGCGCGCGCCAGGTGACCGGCTGGAACCGCCCGTCGCGGCGTTCCAGGTAGGCGGGTTGGCCGCCCAGGCGCGCGACGTTGCGAGCGAGCATCGCCCCGACGGATTCAACCGAACCGATGGGCTCAAGGTCCGACCAGATTTCGTGGCCTTCCTGCATCGCCGCCGAGGCGTGGCTACGTGTCATGGTGTGCCTCGGGACCAACGGCCACGGCGCCATCGCGTGCGGCCAGGGCGGCGCCGAATGCCCCCATCTCCTGCGGATGCGGAGGCACGACGACTTCGGACCGCAGCTTGTCGGCCAGCATCCTCACCAGATGCGGGTGATGCGCTACGACACCTCCGGTCGCGACCACCCGCCCCGGGAAGACATCCATCGCGGAGATGCGCATGACGAGCGAACGGTAGGCCGCGCTGGCAAGGTCGGCGGGACGCTTGCCGCTGCGAATGAGCGTCAGCAGCTCGGTGCCGGCGAAGACGGTGCAGAAGCTCGAGAGCTCGAGCTCCTCGGTAGCCCCGTCAGCCAACCGGTCGAGTTCATATGCCTCGATGCCGAGTCGCAGGGCAATCTCGTCGAGGAAGCTGCCGGTGCCGGCGGCGCATTTGCGGTTCATCCGGTGCGCCAATCGGCGACCGGTGTCGTCGAGCCGGATCACCTTGGCGTCCTGTCCCCCGATGT
Organism: Gemmatimonas sp.; assembly: GCA_013822425.1. Classification (GTDB taxonomy): domain Bacteria; phylum Gemmatimonadota; class Gemmatimonadetes; order Gemmatimonadales; family Gemmatimonadaceae; genus PNKL01. The sequence continues at coordinate 9,373 of PNKL01000076.1, read as the reverse complement.
CCACGACCACGATGGGTCCAGGCACGTAGTGCACGACACCACGGCCGTGGCAGTCGAGTTCGGTGCGGGACCCGTCGGCGAACGTGACCGACTGTCGGCCGAAGCCGGTGGCCCAGACGGCACTCACGTCGGTGGTCGCGCGCTTGGCCTCGTCGAGCGCGGTGAGGTACGCGCGTTCGGCGGCACCAGACAGGTCAGCGCCCGAGCGAACGACCGCTGTGCCGAGCACGCGCGCCTCGGCGTCGATCACGACGGCCTTGGTGGCCCACGAACCACTGTCGATGCCGGCCCAGCAGGTCATGAGGCATCCATCCGGACGGGGCGCACGTCGGCCAGTTGCTCGACAAAGCCCTCGATGTTGGTGCGTGCCTGCTCATCGGAGAAGCAGCGCAAGTCGTTCACGTCGCCGTCGAGGACGAGCGTCGGGATGCCCAGTTCCTCGGATACGCGCCGCGGCATGCCGTAACGCGCGTTGGAATTGCTGGGGCAGGTGCGGCAGTCGTGGAAGATGACGCCGTCCACCTGGTAACGCCGCACCATCGCCTCGATGTAGCGCACCTTGGGCTGCTCGGACCGCACGATGAACAGCTCCAGCGACGCGCGCGCCATGGAGCGCAGCGGGTCGGCCGGATCGAGGGCGGAGAAGATCCAGCTGTTGCAGTACGTCGAGGCGACCACGGCGGTGCGGAATTCGGCGAACAGGCCGGACAGCGCGCGCAGGCGTCCCCAGATGGGCATGCCGTCCCAGTACAGGCGATATCGTTCGCCGGGCACGGCGGCGACACCGTCGCGCGCGCGTTCCCCGAGTTCGGCGAGCAGTCGCTGGTAGTAGCCGTTGGCTTCGTCGAGGCCGCGCATCACGACGGCTGGTCCCATATGCACGGTGCCGTCGAAGAAGTTGAGCGGTGCCGGGCGGCGCGACGCGCTTTGCAGACACGTTTCCCAGAGATCGGACGTACGACGCGACGTCGCCACGGTCTCCGCGAGCCTGCCGGCGTCGAGTCGTACGCCGGCAATGGCCTCGAGCGCCGGAACGAGCGCCTCGAGCTGTACCGTGACACCGTCCACGTCGTTGGTGGTCACGTCGTCAATGGCACGCGGCGAGCGCACGCCGATGACGGGGGCGTTCCACCGTCGCGCGTACCACTCGAACCAGTCGCGCACGTCGCGGCATTGGTTGGTGTTGAAGACCAGCACATCGGCCTTGGGAATGCCCGGCAGTCCGTACGCCTGCAGGGGTGTCTCGCCCGCGAGGTACGCGCCGATATCGCTGGTGAGATACGAGCAGATATCCGGCGAGTAGCCCTGCGAGTGGACGATGGGCATGTACCGCTGGGCGGTGCGGGCTGCGCCGAGCATGGCCGCATGGTTCTCGGGGAAGAAGACGGCAAAGCCCAGCGCACGCAGGAGCTCCACGGGCCCGACGCTCGAGCACCACGCCACGGGCGCAGTCTTGCGTTCCGCCGCCTCACCGAGGGCGCGGAAGTAACCGCCCATCGCGTCGCGCAGCGCCGCCGTGCTCCGGATGGCGGTCATTGCCGCACCTCCGCCTTGGCGCCGCCGCTGACGAGCGACTCGTCGAGCAGCTTGAGCGCTGCGCCAAGCGCGCCGGTCAGCAGCGGTTCGGGGACGGTATGCACCTGCCGTCCGGAGAGCGACGCCAGCGCGCCCAACACGCCCGGGAAGTACTCGGCCACGCCGCCGCACACATAGAGCGGGTCCTCGAACAGCCCCATCTCGACGATTCGCTCGGCGATCGAGTGCATGGCGCCGAGCGCGATCTCCTCGCGCCGTGCGCCTTCACGCAGGCGTTCGAGCACCTCGGTGGTGGAGAAGACGGAGCAGTAGCTGCTGACGCGGGCCGGCTGCACTGCGGCTGCGGCCAGGTCTTGCAAGCCGGTGGCGCTTACGTCGAGGTGGCGCGCCGTGAACATGAGGAACGAGCCGACGCCCGCCGCGCACTGCCGGACACCGCGGGCTTCGACGCGGCGTCCGCCGCCGTCCACCTTGATCACGTGGGGATCGCGCCCGCCGATGTCCACGAGCGTCATGGCGGTCTGCACGCGGTGGAACGCCCCGCGCGCATGGCAGAGCGTGTCGGTGGCGGTCATCGTGGCGGATGCGACGCAGTTCATCGCGAACCCGGTGGCGGCGATGCCGGCGAGGTCGCCCGACGCCACCTGCGCGTCGTCGAGCGCCGCGGCGAGGACCTCGTGCACACAGGCCTCGAAGTGGCCGCGCGCGGGGACGACGGCGCGCCCGAGCACCTGCCCATCCGACGCGACGATGACGGCCTTCAGGCACTCGGTGCCGGCGTCCACGCCAGCGGCGATCCTGCGGGTTTCGTCAGGCATGGGTGACGCTCCCCTGGGCGGCCATACGCGGCTGGTCGCCGTGCAACTCGGCCTGCTGCTCGAGAAACACGGAGAGCTGCGCGTGGATGCGATCGGTGGAGAAGAGGCGCAGGTCGTGCGAGTCGCCCTCGAGCACGAACGACGGCACGCCCGTGGCACGCTGGACGCGCTGCGAGAGCCCGTACCGCACGTGACTGGCCTCGGGCGTGGTGCGGCAGTCGTGGAAGACGGCGGCGTCTACGTTGAACTGCGCGTAGCGGCGCGCGATGTACGCCGTCTTGAAGTCCTCGGAGCGGTTCCCGAAAACGCTGGTGTAGGCCTGTGCCATCGACTCGATCGGGTTGTTTCGGTCGAGGCCAGGGAGCGTGAACGACTCGGAGTAGGTTGAGGCCACGATGGAAATGCCGGCGTCGGCAAAGAGCCGCGACAGCGGTCGCATGGCGCACCAGATGGGAGGGCCGTCCCAGTAGAACCGGTGCGACTCGGCCGGCACCGCCGAGACGCCCATTGCAATGCGGTCCTCGAGTTCGGCCTTGAGCTCGCGGTAGTAGATCACCGCCTCCGGCGTGCCGCGCAAGACGATCATTGGCGCCAAATGGACGAGCGTGTCGAACCAGGTGAACGGCGCCGGCACGTTCTGCGCGAGCGAGAGAATCTCCTCCCAGAGCGCCGATGCAGCGGCCGTGTTGGCGACGGCGTCGCCCAGCACGTCCATGTCGAGCGTGCGGCCCGTCGCGGCCTCGAGCCGCGTCGAGAGCCGGAGCAGCTGGTGCACGGCGGCGTCAAGGTCTATGCGCTCGAGTTCGTGCAGCGCAGGCGGCGGATTCAGCCCAAGCACCGGAATGCCGTAGTACGCGCCGTAGAACTCGAACCAGCGCAACAGCTGGTGCCCAGTATTGGTGCTGTACACCACGACGTCCGGGCGCGGAGGTCCCTTGAGTCCGTGCACGGAGACGAGCGGGCTGCTCCCCTCGAGGAGCGCGCCGACGTCGGCGCGCATCGCGGAACTGGCGAACTGCGAGAACCCCTCGCTCGACGCGCGGGCGATGTACGGACCGGCTGCACGGCTGGCCGCGATAAGCGCCGCATGATTCTCGGGGAAATACGGCACGATGTCGAGTGCGCGCACGATTTCCACCGGTGCCAGGCCCGAGCAGGCGGCCACGAGGCGCGAGGGATCTTCAGACGCCGCCTCCGCGTCGCGGTAGTAGGCGCGCATCAGTTCCTTGAGCCGTCGCGTCGCCTCGAGCGGCGGCCCGTCGGAGCGGAAGCCGCCGTCGGCGCCCAGCGACGTGGGCCGGGACACCTTGACCGGTTCGGGCTTGGCGGGCGCGGCCGTCCTGCCCAGGCCGAGTTCGCGCACGATGGCCTGCCGGTTGAGGAACTTCTGTCGTTCGCGCGAGTGGATGAAGCGCACGAGCGCAGCGTTATGCGGCGCCGTGAGCCCCAGCCGCTCCGCTTCGGCCACCACGGCGCCGTTGATCGCGTCGACCTCGGTGCGGCTGCCGCGCGCAAGGTCCTGCCACATCGACGGACGGTTCTTGCCGAGCGCCTTCAGCGAGCCAATGATCGGACGGAACGGGTCCTCCTCGTCCACGATCGGAACACCGCGGGCACGCATCACCGCCACGATCTCGGTGGTGAGGTCGCGCATGAAGGCCACCAGGTCCTCGTCCGCGAGAATCTCACGGCAGGTGAGGCCGGTGACGGCGGAGACCGAGTTCACGACGGCGTTGTGCAGCAGCTTCTGCCAGATCACGTGGTCAATCTTGGTGACAATGTCCGTGTCGAAGCCGGCCTTGCGGAAAAGCGTGCCGATGGCCTCGACGGCAGGCGTGATCTCGCCGACGAACGGCGCCAGCTGGAATGGCTTGATCCCGGGGCGGTAGTTGAGCCGCCCGGGGCCGGCGTGCTGGATGCTGTGATACGTGATGCCGCACAGCACGCGCTCGGCGCCAACCATCGCGGCAATCTTCTCGGCGTTGCCGAGGCCGTTCTGCATCGTGAGGAAGAGCGTCTGCGCATGCGTGGCGCCCAGCACGGACGCCAGCGCCTCCTCCGTCTGGTACGTCTTGACGGCGATGAAGACGAGGTCGAACGGGTCGAGCGCCTCCACGGACGTCACTACGTCCACGGGAACGCAGATCTCGTCGTGGCCGGCGCGCGTGATGGAGAGGCCGTTGAGGTTGAGCAGGCTGGCCTGCGCGAGGTTATCCGTGATCAGCGTGACATCCTCGCCGGCCCGCATGAGGCCGGCGCCGACGAACCCGCCGAGTGCTCCCGCTCCCACCACGAGGATGCGCATGGTGCCCCCTACCGGTTACGCCACATGGGACGGCGCTTCTCGTAGAACGACGCGATCCCCTCGCGCACGTCCTCCAGTGCCATCAACTCGTCGAGGAAGACGCGCTCGGCGTCAAGTCGCGCCTCCTCGAACGGCCTGCCAGCGAACGCGCGGGTCAGCCGCACGTTCATACGCATCACCGCCGCACTGGCGCGCCGCAGGTCCGTGAGGACCGCTTCGCGTGTCTCATCCAGCTGTTCGGGCGGAACAAGGCGTGACACGAGTCCCATCGCCTGCATTTCGGCGGCGGAGTACGTACGGCCGGTGCTCGTTACCTCAATGGCCCTGGCGAGCCCGATGCGCCGGGCGAGGAAGGCCACGCCAACGGGGGCGAAGAAACCGAGCCGGATCTCCGGCTGGCCGAAGGTCGCGCGATCGCTGGCAATGAGCACGTCAGCCATCATCGCGAGTTCGAATCCGGCGCCGAGAGCCGCGCCATCAACCGTCATCACCAAGGGCAGCTCACTGCCGCCCAGCAGGCGAAACAGGCGGCTGAGGCCCGCGATCATCTGCGGCGCCTGCTCAGGCCGGTGCTCGCCGACATCGGCGCCGGCGGAAAAAGCGCGGCCTGCCGCGCCGAGCGCGATGGCCTTGAGCGAGCGGTCGGCGAGGCATTGCTCGAGCGCACCCGACAGGTCGGCCATCACGGCGGCCGTCAGGATATTGACCGGCGGCGCGTCAAGCGTGAGGTACGCGACATCGTCGCGAATCTCGCGGCGTACCGTCGGGTTGACGCCGGTCATGTCCGCCTCCCCGTGGTCAGAGCCATTGTCCACCATCCACTGCCAACACCTGTCCGGTGACATGCCGGGCGAACGGCGAGCAGAGGAACGTCACCGCGTACGCGATCTCCTCCGGCTCAGCAATGCGCCCAAGCGCCGATTCGGCAACGGCCGTTTCCAGCACGTGCGGGGGAAGCGCGTCGGTCATCTCGGAGCGTACCATCCCGGGAGCGACACAGTTGACGGTGACGCCTGACGGGCCGAGTTCCCGGGCCAGCGTGCGCGTGAGCCCGATGAGGCCCGCCTTCGACGCCGAGTAGTTCGCCTGGCCGAACTTGCCGCGCAATCCGTTGATCGACGCGATGGTGACGATGCGCCCGCTCTTCTGCGCGCGGAAGAGCGGCGCCACCGCGCGGCAGAACGAGAACGCCCCCTTGAGGTTCACGTCAATCACCGCGTCCCAGTCGGCCTCGGTCATCTTCCACGACGCGGCATCGCGCGTGATGCCGGCGTTGCAGACGAGGATGTCGAGCCGTCCCAGCGTCTTCACCGTCGCCGCCACGGCGGCATCGGCGTCGGTAAAGGAGGCCACATCGGCGCGCAGGGCCACGGCCTGGCGACCCGCGGCGCGCAGCTCCACGGCCAGCGCCTCGGCCGCGTCGAATTGCCCGAGATCCACCAGGGCCACATCGGCACCGCGCGCCGCGAGGGCACGGGCGATCGCCGCGCCGATCCCCCGGCCCGCGCCCGTCACGAGCGCTGCGTGTCCCTGAAGTTCCCCGTTCACGTGGCAGCCAGCGCGGCGCCGCAACCGCCGCAGAAGCTGAAGTGCTCCGGAATGCCCTTGGCGCCGCACGCGGCGCACGCCTGCGTGTACGGTCCCCACAGGAACTCGCTGCTGCCGCCGTCCGCCGCCTTCTTGCGCAAGCCGCGGAAGTCCACCTTCCGCTTCTCGACGAAGGCCTGCATCCCCTCGTACGGCTCGACGGTGGTGAAGTGCGTGGACAGCCAGTCGCGTCCATGGCCGATGGTGGCATACCACGAGGCTTCCTTCCAGTAGTTCACCTGCGCCTTTGTGTACCGCGTGCACTCCGGGAACTTGTCGAGCACACCCTCGCACAGCGCCTGCACCTCAGCGTCGAGCCGGTCGCGCGGCACCACTCGATTGACGAGACCCCACTCGAGCGCCTTCGCCGCCGGGATGCGCGGGTTGAGGAACAGCATCTCGCGCGCGCGACGATCGCCAACATGGATGGAGAGCCACTGCGTGGCGCCGCCCGCCGCCACGCTGCCGACACTGGTGCCAACCTGCCCGAGGTAGGTGTCGTCCACCATCACGGCCAGGTCGCAGGCGAGCTGCGACTCGTTACCGCCGCCCACCGCCATGCCGTTGATGCGCGCGATGGTCACCTTGCCGCTGTGCAGGATGCTCTCGATGTACTTGCTGAAGAGCCCCATGTATTTCCAGTAGTCGCGCGGGCGGCGGGTGTAGATCTCCGAGTACTCCTTCACGTCGCCGCCGGTGCAGAACGCCTTGTTTCCGGCGCCCGTGTACACGATCACGCCCACGGCGTCGTCGTTGGACGCGTCCTCGAACGCGGTGATCAATTCCCTGAGCGTCTCGGTGCGGTAGGAGTTGTAGACCTCGGGGCGGTTGAGCGTGATGCGCGCCACGAGGTCCTTCTTCTCGTAGAGGATATCAGCGAAGCCGAAATCACTGGCTGCCCTGGACTCGAACTTGCCCATCGTGGTCCCCCTGTTGGTCGTGCGTCGTTGCTGCCGTCAGCTCACGCTGACCTTGATGGTCAATGCCGCCGCGCTGTCACCTGCCGCGCAGCCGGTGAACAACCCATAGCCGCCGCCCTGCACCACGAGGTCCTCGATGAGCTCGATGATCGCGCGCATGCCGGTCGGCCCCTGCGGATGTCCCCACACGAGCGAGCTGCCGTGCCGGTTCATCTTCTCCGGGTGGAACGGCAGTTCGCGGCTCAAGTAGATGTCGTTGACGGCGAACGGATTGTGCGACGTGATGCTGGCGAGATCCCGTGGCGTGAGCCCCGCACGCTCCAGGGCCTGCCGGGCCGCGGGCACGGTGGCCATCGGCATGAAGCCCTTCTTCACGCGCGACTGGCCGTACGACAGCACCTGCACGTCTATCCCCGTCGTGCGCGACATCGCGCGCGCGCGGCCACGGCTCGAGACAACGACGATGGCCGCGTTGCCATCCGCGGGGTGTGTCTGCGCGCCGAACGTCACCGTACCGTCGGGGAGCACGGGGCGCAGTCCGGCGAGCCCGTCCCTGGTGGTCGGGAAGATGCCTTCGTCGCCTGTAACGGTCTTGAGCACCTTCTTGCCGCGTGCGTCCCGTACCTCGACGGGGCGCAGCATGAACTTCGAGAGGAACGCGCCGTCATCAGCCAGCGCCCTGGCGTACTGCGCGTAGCGGAGGAGGGTGAGCTCCTCTTGCGCCTCGCGCGTGATACCGGCCTCGCGTGCCACGTTCTCCGCCGTCTGCAGCATCGAGTTGCCGGCCCACGGGTCGCGACCGAAGTTGTCCATCACCCAGTCCTCGGCGCTTCCTGTGCCGCCTGGGCCCGTGGGGTCGGGGTAGTAGATATGCGGGCCGTTGCTCGTGCGGTCTGCCGTGGCCGCGAGCCAGGCAGCTCCGCTGCCAGCGTGCAACTCCTGCGCCGCCTCGACGATGCAGCGCACCGATGTCGCGCACGCCTGGTTGATGGTCGGTCCGCTCAGGTGCTCAAGGCCGGCAAGCCCCGCGAACCACGGCGCGCCATAGAGCGCATGCTTGCTCGGGATCGTCGTGCCGAAGCAGAGTCCGTCGAGCTGTGCTGGCGCGATGCCGCGCTCGGCGAGCGCCCGCTTCGTCAGCTCGGCGGCAAACGGAATGGGTGGCAGCGTCGCGAAGCTCCCCTGCCATGCCACGAAGGGAGAAGACCAGTAGGCGCCATACGGCACCCAAACGTCGGAGAACTGCATCGGTTGCCTCCCTCCTCAGCGAGGGCGAAGTCCGTTGAGCGCCAGGTCGATCATCTCGTCACCGATTTGCTCGACCGTTCCATGACGGGCCGGGTCGTACCACATGAAGATCCAGTTCAGCATCCCGAACACGAACAGCGACGCATGCCGGCTGCGGTCGGACTTCGACGGCTGCTGGAAGCGGTCGCCCATCAGCTCCATCACCACCGCGCTGAACAGGTGGTAGTACTGCCGGCGCAGGTTCTCGACGGCGTCGAACAGGTCGCCGCCAAGCGATTCCATTTCGTACGTGCAGACCTTCAGCTCGTTCGGGTGGCTCAGGAAGAAGGCGAGGTGCCCGTGCATCAGGCGGCGGAACCGATCTTCCGCCGTCCCGGGCGTGGCCGCCACCGCCTCCTGCCTCTTGAGCAGTGCCTCGAACGTGCGGAATTGAATCTGGTAGAGCAGGTCTTCCTTGCTCTTGAAGTGGTAGTAGAGCCCGGCCGGACTCACGCCGAGTGCCTCGCTCACGTCGCGCATTGACGCTGCCTCGTAGCCCTTGGCGGCGATCAGGGCCGCCACGGCTCCGAGCAGGCGCTCGCGGCGTTGCTCGGTGCCCGCGTAGGTGCGCCGCGGTTTCCGTGTCACGGGTGCCTCCGGTGACAAGGTCATGGCGTGCCCTCCAGCGAAGGCGATGCCGCGAAGGCCGGCACGTGCACCGGCGCGCTGTCGACGGCGCGCTGCGCCCGGAGTCCCTGCAGGATCTTCTCGGGCGTGATGGGCAGCTCCGTGACGCGCACACCGCACGCATCGTAGATGGCGTTGGCAATGGCGCCGAAGACCGGCAGCAGCGAACCCTCGCCCACTTCCTTCGCGCCAAACGGGCCGCGCGGCTCGTAGCTCTCCACCGCAGTCGTGGAGATCTCCGGCGTCTCGGCAATGGTCGGAATCAAGTAGTCATGCAGCGACCCGTTGGTGAA
>PNKL01000075.1 GCA_013822425.1 Gemmatimonas sp. | reverse complement strand
CACGCCCGCGTACCGAAATGGGCGCTTGCTTACCCCGCAATCCACTTCTCGTGAGATTTCCGGGCTAGCAACGTCTGCTTCGCGCTACGGCCCTTCATGGCAACACCTCGTGAAAGAGAGAAGTCGATGGTTGTGTGCTCGCGTGCGAACGCTTGATAGGCAGCGTGCCCCGTCACCTTCCAGGTGCACGTCGCTCAAGATAGTACAACGAAGGCATCGGCTCGTTGACGAGCACCGCAAGCCCATGCGCAACCACCGTCATGGCCGCAACAGGTTGAGGCAACAAGTACGAACCGTGATAGGAGCCGTCCAGCAACCGATACACGTCGAGAATGCGCCCGCGTTCCTTGTGCGTACCGGCGATGAGAGCGTACACGAACTCACTGTCCGCCGTTAACGCCCGGACTAGCGGTCGCGCTTCCGGTGGAAACCGGCGAACCGTCATGCGCGGACTTGGTGAGTACGTGATGGGTGTCGGAAACGCCTGGGTTTCAACGACGGGGATTTCCCGAACGCCAGATGCGCCGTGCCGCATCAGCAGTAGCCGTCCGGAATAGTACGACGCGACCGCGGCGCTGCGGCCGTCCGGACTGCCGGCGACGCGCAGTTCCGATACAAGCGAGGGAACAGTATCCATCCAGACGGGATAGCCAATGGGCTGCGCGGAATGGCCGAGCGAATCGTACCGGCTGAACGCAGGTTTGTCGCCGGAATAGCCGAATCCGAGAAACTCTCCCGTCGCGAGTGGAAGCAGGTGTTCGACGGCCACTGTCGTTGGCATCGTACGCACGAGACGGCCGTGGCCGTCGACGATCGTTACGCGGGAGTTCGCGGGATCAGCAAGCCACACGGCGTCCCTACCGTCAATCTTGAGATCGGTCGGATTAACAAACTCGCCTGGTCCGCTCCCTTTGCGGCCGAAGCGCCACAGTAGCCTTCCGTCTACGCTGAAGGCCTTCAATGCATGGTCACCGTAATCGAACACGTACAGCACGGGACCGCGACCCACGATCAACTCCGGCTTCATCAGGTCAGAGTCCAGCGAGCCTTCGAGGACGACGGTCTTGCGCCAGTCTGCTCGGAGAAAGACGCGCGTTGGTGGTGGCGTCAAGGCCGAGATGCGACTCGACGCCTGGGGTGTCGGTTTAGGTGCGGCAACGCCGTAGCCGAAAAGCCCGGCGATCGTCGCTCCTGCCATAGCCCAGATACGTACAATCATCGCTCGCGCTCCATTGGGACGTTGGTGAGGGACAGAGCAGCGAATTGCTGCATAAACGCGGGCGAAACACCACCGAGCAGCGACGATCCATCGCGCACGTAGATGATGGGTTCCCGCTGGCGTTCACGCCTCAACGCGCCTCGCCACACGCCGCGATCATCATACACCATCTCGAACCGCATGCCGAGCGCCCGGGCAAGAGTCTGTTGGGCGCTCGAGTCACCGGGCGGAGACAACATGACACCTACCACTTGCACGCGTTTCGACCGGTCGGCTGAATTCAGCGCACGGATCAGCTCGGCCGACAGCCCGCAGTCCGGTGCCCGAAAGACAAGCCAGACGGTCGTCGCCACCGTGGAGTTTCCGGTCGAAGTCAAGTCGCCGATCGTCGGACGTACGCGCACCGTGCCGGCGGCCGAAAGCACCGCCGTAAGCGTCGTACAGAAAAGCAGTCCGACGACCGCGCGGAGTACATTGCCACGTCGGGTCGTAGTCCTCAACAACATTAGGAGCCTCGGAATAGGAGAAGTGATCTTTGCACCGCATGACACCAGCGAATGGTGATCTCTCGGCAGGCGCTCCGCCCATCCTTGTGACGCGACCACACCTCACATCACGTGTGGCGCCACGACGCGGCGAGTGCAACGAGGTGGCTGACATGGTGCCCACGTGTCCTGAACTGCGGCTCAGGTCTCCGCTATGGTTGTGTAGCAGGTGTACTTGACTTCCGTGCCTCCCGCCGTTGTCAGTGTGCCGTCGGCGCACTTCGCATTGCCATTCCTGCACCCGAGCTCGGTGCACAGACCGGCGCCTTCTTCCGCATTCCGCGACGACGGCTGCGCCGCTACAGCGAGCACTGCGCTCACGGGAAGCACGATGGCGACGGTGCTGACCATGAGTCCCAGATTGAACAATCGAGTCATGCGTCCTCCGAAGAAGTTGAACGAATGGAGTGAGCAGCGGCGCCGGTCACTGTTCGGCGATCGTGGTGTAACACGTGTACGTTGCCGTCCCGCCGTCCGGAAGCGTGAGCTTGCCGTCGGCACATTTCGTATTGCCTCCCCTGCATCCGAGATCGGTGCAAACGCCGCCGGCTTCTCCCGAGTCACGACTCGTTGGCTGCGCCGCGACCGCTACCACGGCATAGACCGGGAGTACCATGGTGACGCCCGCGGCAACAAGACCCAGCATGAAGTTTCTGATCATACGTCCTCCGTCAAAGATGGATGATGATGTGAACGGCACCGATAGTCACTCTTCGCTCACTGTGGTGTAGCACGTATAGGTGGCCGTTCCGCCGCTCGGCGTCGTGAGCGTGCCCTCGGCGCACCTCGTCTGGCCACTTTTGCATCCAAGATCGGTGCAAATGCCCCCCGCCGTGTCGCTGGCCTCCACACGGCGCATCGCCGAAGCGTGTACTGCGGCGACCGGCAATGCAATGACGGTCGTCGCGAGAATCAGCCATACTCCAAATAGTCGCACCATGGCGGGCCTCCTCTGGAAGAGTGATGATGGTAGGACGGTGCACCGCGTGGCCAACACGCACCTCTATCTGCGCTACGCTCAAATCAGTGTCAAAGCGAACTGCGACGCGCGAGCGCCACCTTATAGCACATACTGGTCAAGTTGTTGCACCAACCGGTCAAGTGGGGCGCTGTGAGTCAACAGAGCTAGCGTCATGAGCTGCACCAGTGGACGCCATGAGGCAATTCAGACCGAAGGCACCAATCGTGCGAACAACTGTGTTTCGAGCCAATGCCATTTCGTCGTCCTCATCCACGAGTAACAGAGCGATTCAGAGGACACACGCCGAATCATGTTTACGTAGCACACGCATGAGCTTCCTGATCAATTCCACGTTCGCAACAGCCAACTGGTTCTGAGAGCGGCCATTCAGTGCGTTGCACTCTCCCGAGTGGCACCGTGGCGTAGATCGACGTCGCCCATACCGCTGAGAACGCTGACGGCTCACTCGCCTGCCGGCTGACCCGGACGGTTAGAGTCGAGCTGCGACTCGTGCCAGTACAACCCCGGTAGGGGGGCACGCAGGCACCGGATGCGCTGTGCTGCCACAACCACCGTTCTCCCCGCAGCCAGTACACAGTTCCCCTGAGGACGAGCAGGTGCAGTCTGGGCACGGGGTGCGCTAGCGGGAGCGGCCTGAGCGACCGCAAGGTCAAATTGTTACATGGCGTGATAGCGCACCGATACGAACAATGATATCTTAACCGTTCACGCGACTCTCCAACCTTAATGGAGACTCAGATGCAACTGCCGCTAGCGCCGATGCCGGTCATCGTGTTGACCACATGCGACATCGTCACGTGTGAGCTGAGGAATGCGGTCCTTCCCCTTGGCTCACTCGCGTTTGCCGAATCGGAAGGTACACTTCACCAAGTGGTCGCCCGCGGCGCACGGCTTGTCGTACTTCATCTCGCAGGCGGTCCCGAGGACTCAGGAATCCCCGGTCGTCTCTTGCGGGCGGTGCCGGACCTTCGGTGCCCTCTTATCGCGCTGACGGACAAGACCAATTGCGGGGGGGGGAGATGGATCGCTCCCCGTACAACTGCTGCACGATGTGATCTGTCTGAATTCTGAACATTGGACAGTGCTTCTGCTGGCCTGGACAATGCACCCAGAACGCGCCTGCTACTTGAGCGAGGAACTTCGGCTCCTGCAGCGATGCGCTCCGCCCAGCGTCGTACCAATTCTCGAGGAGATCGCCCTCATCCCCGATTCCCGGTTGGGCGTCAAGACGTTCAGTGCCGAGAAGGACCTCAGTCGAGTCCAGTTCTATCGCAGGATCGCTCGCATCGGCTATCAGCCGTCGCACCTGCTAGACGCTGTGCGAAGCCTGCACGCCGTAGGTCCATATCTTTCGGGCCCGTCAACGCGACGCGCACGTTTTCGTCCGTGGTCCGCAGTTCGCACCCAACGCCGCGTGCTCGCGCGCACGCTCGGTCTGTCCGAAGCGGAGATAGTGAATGCAGCGTCCGAAGGGGGGGACGAGCTTCGCGCCCTCATAGAGGACCGGCTTCGCCAGCACTTTGCTCGCGCGTTCAGGGGAGCACGCGACTCCTTGCCCCTGGAGCCAGGTCTTCGTACATAGACATCGTAGAATGCTGCGCTTCGTCTTCATCCGTGGGCTGCACAGCTGGCAATCGCACTCTTCGATTACCCCAGAATGCGCTACTCCTCAGTTACCAGCGCCATAGGCTTGACCGCCGCTCTTGCGTCCTGCTCCACGACTGGAGACAAGACGAACGGGGGAACTAGCGCATCGGCGGTCGACTCGTCCTCCGCCACGGGGGTCAGGTCCGTGCAACTCCCCGTTGTCGCCACCTCCGCCCGCGACGGCGACCTGGTGCTCACCATCAGCACCACCGGCCTCGTGCGCAGCGAGGCCGAAGGCACGCTGAAAGCCGAGGTCGGCGGCACCGTCATCAAGGTCCCCGTGCGCCCCGGCGATCGCGTGCAAGCGGGCGCGCCACTCGTTGTGCTCGATCCGCGCCCGTTCGACCTGGCCGTTCGCGAGGCGCAGATCGCGGTGGACGACGCGTCGCTGAAGTACGAGGAGCAGATACTCACCGACTCCATTGTCTCCAGGCGCTCTCCAGAGGCGAGTTTTCGCAGGATCGTCAGCACACGGTCAGGGCTGTCCGCGGCGCGCGTTCGCCTCGAGCGCGCGCAACTCGACCGCGAACGCGCCGTGATCGTTGCGCCGTTTGGCGGCGTGGTCGACCGGGTCACCGTCACGGCCGGCGAACGTGTCAGCGCAGGCCAGGACGTGACGACCGTCGTGGATGTCGACCACCTGCGCATCGAAGCCGCCGTGCTGGAGCACGACCTGCCGCTCATCCGTGTCGGCGGAGAAGCTCTCATCACCTCGGCCGCCGCCCCCAATCGCACGGTAACAGGACGCGTCATCGCCGTCCTCCCCCGCGTCGACAGCGCCGCGCGCGCCGGTCGCGCCTTTGTTCGCGCTTCTGGCAACGGTGTCCTGCGCCCCGGGATGTACGCCGATGTACGACTCGAAGCGAGCCGACTGGCGAGGCGCCGGCTGGTCCCGGCCAAGGCGGTGATCGAACGCGATGGGCGTCCGCTGGTCTTTGTGGTCAAGGACGGCCGCGCCCAATGGACATACATCAACCCGGGACGCTCGAACGGACGGGAAACTGAAGTGCTCCCCGATTCGGCTACTGGGTTGATTCCGGTGAAGGTCGGTGACCAGGTGATCGTCGAAGGGCACCTGACGCTCACCCACGACGCCCCCGTGCGGGTGATCGTGCCGCGCGAGACACCGCGCGAATCACCGCGCGCCAAGCCGTAGGCCAGCGGGCGTCCGGCGTGACTCTCGTCGCCCACGCAGTTCGTCGCCCCGTCACCACCGTGGCCGCCACGCTCGCGGTCATCCTACTGGGCTCGGTCTCGCTGTCCAAACTGCCGGTTTCGCTGCTCCCCGACGTCACGCTCCCGGTACTGACCATCCGCACGTCGTACCCGGGAGCGGCCGCGGAAGAGGCCTCGCGCTTCGTGGCCGAACCCATCGAAGAAGCGATTTCGGCCACCCCTGGACTCATCGAACTGCGCTCGGTAAGCCGCAACGGCGAGGTCACGACCACTGCGAGCTTCGCCTGGGGCACGCCGATGCAACAGACGGTGCTGGCCGTGCGCGAGCGCCTCGACAACGCGCGCGGCCGGCTCCCCGAACGCGCCGAGCGTCCCACGCTTCTCACCAGCAATCCGGGCGAGCGTCCCATCGCCGTGCTCGCACTCACCGGCCCGGGCGATCTGCGCGCACTCGGCCGCAGCGCCCGCGACGTCCATGCCCGGCGTCTCGAGCAGATCGAGGGGGTGGCCAGTGTCGCCGTGGCCGGCGCGCCGCGCGACGAGATCCGCGTGGAGCTGGACCCCGCACGCCTGCGGACCCTCGGCCTGACTCCTGACGACATCGCGACAGCGATCCAGAATGCCAACGTCAGTGGCGCCGGCGGCACCATTCGCCGTGGGCAGTTCCGGTTCTCGGTGCGCACGCAGACCGAGTTCCGAACAAGCGACGAGATTGGCGATACGCCCATCGGGCCAGCCGGCGCGACCTATCGCCTGCGCGACGTCGCCACGGTGGCCGTGACCACCGAAGACCCGAAGACCCTCACCCAACTCGACGGCAAGCCGGCCGTGGGCCTGGTGGTCTACAAGGATGCGGGGTCGAACACCGTCGCTGTCACCCGGCGTCTCACCGAAAGCACGGCACAACTGCAGAAGGAGTTTCCTGCACTGACCATGACGATGGTCGCGGCGCAGGCCGACTTCGTCGTGGACGCGCTCGGCAACCTGACGCAGGAGATCATCTACGGCGGCGTGCTCTCGCTGCTCGTCATCCTGCTCTTCCTGCGCGACTGGCGCGGGTCACTTGCCATCGGCCTCATGGTGCCACTCTCGGTGCTGGTGGCGCTCGTGCTGCTGCAGTTGCTCCACGTGAGCGTGAACGTGCTCTCCCTTGGCGGCCTGGCGCTGGGGGTCGGCCTGCTGGTCGACAACGCCATCGTCGTCGCCGAGGCGACGGGACGCAAGCGCGAGGAAGGCATGGCATTGGTGCCCGCCACGATTGCAGCCACCGAGGAAGTATCGGGTCCCCTGTTCGCCGGAACGCTCACGACGCTCCTTGTTTTTGGCCCGATCATCTTCGTGAAAGGCCTGGCCGCCGCGCTTTTCCGCGATCTCTCGCTGTCCGTGGTGACCAGCGTGGGCGCATCGCTCGTGCTCGCACTGACGCTCATGCCCGTCATGCTCGCGGGGCGGCGGCGCGGGGCAGAAGTGCCGCGAGCGCGGGTCCACGGCGCGTCGTACGAGCGCCTGAGCCGCTGGGGCGCGTGGTGGGCGCGTTGGTATGAACGCGGCGTGGTCTGGTCGCTGCGTCATACGCGGCAGGTCTTCCTCGTCGCGCTTGGTGTCCTGGCGCTCACGGTCGTTGCCATCTGGCAACTCCCCAAGGAGATCCTGCCGCAGGTCGATGAAGGGATGGTCGTGGCCGCCCTCAAGCTCCCGGAAGGAACGGCCATCGAGGAGACGGCGCGACAGGTACGGCGCGTCGAGCGCGCGGCCGCCGCGCTGGGCGCGAAGCACGTGTACGCGCGCGCCGGCATCGCGACCGACGAGGAAGTGCTCGCCGGCGCGGACCCGGGGACGAGCGCCACGGCGCAGTTGCTCATTCCGGTTCCCCGGGGGGCGTCGGCCGCGCCCTTCGCCGACGCGCTGCGTCGTGCCGTCCCCGATCTCGCGCAAGGGCACCTGGCGCTCGACCTCGCGGGGCAGAGCGAGTTCGGATCGCTCATTGGCCGCGAGGGGCGACTGGTGCGTGTCGAGGTGAGCGCACGGACACTCGCCGAGTCGCAGGCGTGGGCCGACAGCGCGCGCACCCGCGTGCGGGGTATCGCCTCGCTGGCCGACGTGCGCGACGCCTACGCCGCCACGCAGCCCATCGTCGAGATCACGCTTGAGCGTGCGCGCCTCGCCGAGCATGGCATCGCCATCGCGGCCGTGCAGCGCGCCCTGCAGGGCGCGTTGGGCGGAGTGCCCGCGAGCGAACTGCGCGAGACCGACCGGCGCACGCCGATCACCGTGCGCTACGCCGGCGCATCCAACGAGGACCTGGTCACCGCCCTCGCCACTCCGGTGAAGGGCATTCCCGTGGGGCAGCTCGTGCGATGGCGCGAGACGCGCGCCCCGCTGGAGGTGGTGCGCATCGACCGCCGGCCCGTGAGCCTCGTGGAGGCGCAGGTGACCGACGGCGGAACGGCGCGCGCGACCGCCGACGTGTCGCGAGCCGTCGCGCCGCTGGCGCTCCCCGCCGGCGCCACGATGAAGGTCTCCGGCGCCGACACAGAACGCCGGCGGACGACGGATCAACTGCTGCTGGTCGGCATGCTCAGCGCTGCGCTGATGTTCCTCGTGCTGGCCGGCGAGTTCGCCTCGTTCACCATTCCGCTCGTCGTCATGCTGACCGTACCGCTCGCGGCGGCCGGCGGTTTCCTGTTCCTGTGGCTCACGGGCCAGAGCATCAACGCGGTGTCGATGATTGGCATTGTGGTGATGATCGGCATGGCCGACAACGAGGCCGTGGTGAAGCTCGATGCCATCCGCCGCTATCGCGAGGCGGGCCTTGGGCTCGAGGACGCCATTCTCAAGGGCGGCGCGGTGCGCCTGCGCGCCATCGCGATGACCAGCATCACCACCATCACCGGCGTGCTGCCGCTCGTCTTCGGCATCGGTCGCGGCGGCGCGCTCTATCAGCCGCTCGCGGCGGGGGTGATTGGCGGCTCTCTCTCCGCGCTCGCCGTGACCTTCTTCCTGTTGCCGGCCGCGTACTACGTGGCCGAACGCCGGCGCGGCGCGTGATACGCTGGGCCGTCTCGCGGCCCGCCGTGGTCTGGGCGGCGGTCATTGCCCTCGTGCTCTCCGGTGGCGTGGCCTTCACGCGCCTCTCGCTCGCCACGCGCACGACGGTTGAACTCCCCAGGCTGCAGGTCACCGCCGGCTGGACCGGCGCGTCCGCTGAACTGATGGAGATGTATCTCACTTCGCCCGTGGAGGCGGCGGTGCAGGGCGTGCGCGGCGTACGGCGCACGAGCAGCGAGTCGCGCGAGGGTTCGTCGCGCATCACCGTGGAACTCGACCCCACGACAGACGTCCAGCTCGCACGTCTGGCGATCCTCGAGCGGCTCGAGCTGCTGCGCATGGGCTTTCCTCCCGGCTCGTCCATGCCGTCCGTCAGCAACTGGGTACCGGAGGAACTCAGCGAGAAACCGTTGCTGCGGGTCATCCTCACCGGCCCGTACACCAACGGGGCCTTGCAGCAGGTGGCGAATGAGACGATCACGCCGCAGGTGAGCGTCTTGCCGGGAGTGAGCGGTGTCGCGGTGTTCGGCGGTACGGAGTTCGGTGTCGCTATCACGTACGACGCCAGCCGGCTGCGACAACTGAACATCGCCCCGTCGCTCCTTTCAGATGCGGTGCGAGAGGCTCGGCAGGTCGCGGCTATTGGCGACGAGCGGCTGGGCACATCCACGCGTGCCGTGGTCATGCGCGATCAGCCGGCCACCATTGAGGATCTGCAGGCGTTGCCGGTCCGTGGCTCCGGCGGTCGGCTGTTCCGGCTCGGCGACCTGGCGACCATCCGCCCCGAAGAGGACGCGCGCAACGCGTTCTTCCGCATCAACGGCTTCCCTGCCCTCGCTTTCACGGTGGTGCGCGGCGCAGGAGCCGATGCCATCAAGACCGCACAGGCCGTGCGCGCCACGCTGCGTGCGCTCGCACCGAATCTTCCGCCTGGCGTGCGGTATCAGGTGGATTCGGACCAGAGCCTGGAACTCGCCGCCGAACTGCGCGACCTGCTGGTGCGTGGCGCCATCGCCTTTGGCGCCGTGATGCTTGTGCTGGTCGTCATGCTGCGCAACGCGCGCGCGGTGGCGCTCGTGATGGGAAGCGCCGCCGTTTCGCTGGCGGGCACCTCCCTGGGACTCTTCATCCTGGACATTCCCTCCAACTCGCTGACGCTGGCCGGACTCGGCATGGGCATCGGCGTGCTGGTGCAGAATGCGCTGGTGGTGGTCGAGCGACTACGCGCCGTGCCAGACACCAGCGAGGCACGTGCTCGCGTCGGCATCCGGATGTTCCCGGCGGTGCTGGGTTCCACGCTGACTACCTGCGTCGTCCTGTTCCCATTCCTTTATTTGCAGGGGAACGCCCGCGCGGCTTTCGTGCCGTTTGCAGCCGCTTTCGTGCTGGGGCTGGGCTGGTCGGTGGTGGCGGCCATAATCATGATCCCCTCGCTGTCGGCCGGGCACGGGATGCGCGCGCGCGCATGGCCGAGACTGCACCGTCTGTATGGTCACCTGCTGGTGGTGCTGCTGCGCTGGCGGTGGGCGGTGCTGGTGCTGGTCGTGGCCGGACTTGGCGTGCTGGGCTGGGGCTTCGTGAAGAAGGTGCCGCGGTTCGCGTTCGGTACCTACGGCACGGGCATGCGCACGACCGTGAATGTCTCCCTCGGCTTTCCGCGCGGCTCCGACCCGGTCACCCTGGACGCGGCAATGCAGGAATTGGAACGCGTCGTCATTGGTCAGCCCGGCGTGGAGGACGTGACCGCACGCAGTGCAGGGCTCAGCGACGCCTACATGACCGTTACCATCACGCGGGACGTCGAATTCACGGCCGTACCGGCGCAGATCGAGGAAGCGCTGATTCAGCGCGCGGTGTTCATTGGCGGTGCCTACGCGTCGGTGCGCGGGCAAGGGCCGGGGTTCTCGACCGGTGGCGGCGGCGGATCGGCCTCCACGCACCGGATCAAGGTGCTGGGTTACTCCTACTCCGGCGTCGAACGGCTGGCCCTCGATCTCAAGGCGCGTCTCGAACGCATTCCCCGCGTGCGCGGCGTGAACACCAATGCGGCAACGTTCTGGGGCAGCGCCAATGCGTGGGCCGTCTGGCTCGATCCGGATCGCGCAGCGCTCGCGCGATACAGTGTGACCGCGCGTGACTTCGCCACCGCCGTCGCTCGCGAGGTGCGCGGGGCCGTGGGGCAGCAGCGTCTCGAGATCGCTGGCGACGAGTTGCCCGTGCAGGTGAAGTCCGCCGGGACACGCGAGCGGTCGCTCGATGAACTGCGGGCCGCGATCATCGCGTCGCCGTCGCGAGCCCCTCTCAAGATTGGAGACCTCGCCGAGGTGGCCGAGCGCGAGGGGCTCGGGACGATTTCGCGCGAGAACCAGGAGTACGTGCGCATCGTGAGCTATGAGTTCCGTGGACCCGGCAAGCTGGCCGATCGAACGCACAAGGCGTTCATGGCGAGCATCACCGTGCCTCCCGGCTACACAGTGGGCGATCAGACATGGGACTTCGGCTACACCGACAGTTCCGAGAAGGGGCTCTGGCTCGTTTTCGCCATTGGCGTCGTGCTCGTGGTGCTGGCGGTGGCGATGGTCTTCGACTCGGCGTGGGCGGCGGCCATGGTCTTTCTCTCGCTCCCCGTGGCATTGGGCGGCGTGATTGCCGCGTTCTGGGCCACCGACGCCGCGTTCACGCGCGAGGCCGCGGTCGGGGTGATCCTCGTGGTCGGGCTCGCCGTGCATCAGTGCATCCTGCTGATCGACGGCATCATGCGCCGGCTGCGCCCGGGGCCATCGGCGGAGCGACTTACGCTGCCGTTGACGGCGACGATTGTCTGGCGCGCAGCGATGGAGCGGAGCGCGATGATCGTGCTGGTGACGCTCACCACGCTCGCGTCGCTCGTGCCGCTGGCCGTGGGCACCGACATCGCGTCGCTGTTCGGCGCGATCGCGCTGGCGACGGCCGGGGGCACCGTCTTCGGGACGCTCGGCGCGATGGTGGTGGTGCCGGTGATGGTGTTGCCGATGCGCCGGCGGCGAGCCGCCGGCTAGCGACTTCTGCTTCGACGCAAGGTGTAGAGCACCACCGATTTCACGTCGGTCTCGGGATCTTCACGCACGCCAAGCGCGTAGTCGGTGCCAAACTCGTGAAACTCCACGTTCGCTGGGCCGCTGAGACGACCGCTGATTCTCCCCTCGGTGTCAATCCGCAGATACGCCGACGGCAGCCCGATGTGCTCGCGATACAACTCCACCCACATGCCGTCGTTCGTGGCGTGCACCAGGCGCCGGAAGTGCGGCGCTGTCTTCGGGCGTTTCGCGAGGTCGAACATCAGCTCAAAGTGCGTCGTGTCGCTCGCGGCGCGCGAGGGCGACCGCACGCGCCGTCCGCCAAGGACGACCGGCGCCATCCGATCGCGCGCCTCGCGTAACGCCTTCACGTTGAATGGCCGCGGCTTCACGGGAAGGACAATCTTCCGGGCACGCGTGCCTGCGGCGGTGAACATCAGCACTTCGGGGCTGGCCGGATCGCCCACGGCGACTTCATTGCCGACGACCAGCCACGAGGTCCCCGCATTCAGGGCGTCCATGAGGAAGTGAGGCTCCGCCGCACCCGGCGGTGTCAGGTACACCAAGCCGTACCCGGCGAACTCGCCAACGGTCACCGGAGGCAATGACGTATCCGCCGGTACGATCACCAGCGCCTCACGGTCACGCGTGGGACCATCGGGCGAGGGCGGACGGAGATACGGCACCTGGATGACCAGCAGCGCACCGTTCGGCAGAACGCCCACGACGGTCGGGATGTTCCTCGCACGACGGGCAACCGCGCGCGCGCCTGGCGCCAGCGGCTGTGAAGTAGGTCATGCGGCGGAGGCCGAGATCGAAGGTCACCAGCGAGTCGACGCGACGCCCGAAGAACTGCGGCATTCGCATCTCGCCCGGCCCTTCGCCGGGAGCAGCCAGCTTGCGCACCAACGATCCGTCGCCGCTGTAGAGGTTGATGCCCACCGGGTCGTACGTCCCCAGCGCGATCTCGCCCGACGCGAATCGCGCAACACCCAGCAGGGTGGTGAACTGAGCGGACGGGTCCGCTTCGCCGCTGATGACGACCTTCGGTTCGCGAGACAGCACATACTGCTGAGCACCCAATGCGGGTACCGACAACGAGACGAGCACCAGCGTCAGGAATGCGCGGTTCATGGGTGCACGGTTCCTGTGCAGATCGGCTTGGCACGTCAGGGGAAGTGCCGACAAGTATCGCTTCAACGGACGGCAGTAGCCAGCCGTGGGAGGGCACATGCCGCGGGAGGGCACAGTGGGACGGCGCGAACGCCGCTACGCGAGCAACTCCTCCCCCTCATGCCCTACCCCCGACATCTGCCGCTGCACCATGCCGTAGTACGTCCCTTGCGCCGCCATAAGCGCGTCATGCGTCCCCCGTTCGACAACGCGGCCGTCTTCCATGAGCAGAATCAGGTCTGCGCGCCGTACCGTGG
>PNKL01000074.1 GCA_013822425.1 Gemmatimonas sp. | reverse complement strand
ACTCCTATACCTGGAGGCAGTCAGGGCAGGTCATCTGCACTACTCAAACGTGCGCAGTCACCATGCCACTGCTCGGCTGGTTTACGCTCTCCCTAGAGACTCACGACGCAACCGGCGCCGTGGTCTTCGATTCGAAAGACATTGTTGTAACGTGCCCTCTTGGCGGGCTCGTCTGCTAGCAGGCTCTGGGGTGGGCTCCGAAGTCCGCGACACCGGGACGCCGGACGCTGATACATTGAGAATACGGGAACCCTGAGGACGACTTTCGCACAGAGTAGGCTTTCCAAGATTGCGATCTCAGGCGCGAGCTTTACTTAGTGCTTATCCGTAAATAATATTTATCTTCGCCGGAACGTTGCGGAAGCAGATGATGGCGGCGGCCAGCATGTTGAGCGCGACATACGCGCGATGCGTCTTCTCGTAGCGGACCAGGAGCTTGCGAAAGCGATTGAACCACGAGTGCGCGACTTCCACCACCCAGCGCCGCGCGCGCTTGCCTTGGGCGCGCTCGGTGCGCTCCTCGCCACGCGGACGCACGTGCGGCGTGTAGTCGCGCGCGAACATTTCGTTCAGCGCCGGCACGCCGACGAACCCGGCGTCGGCGCACAGGTGCTGCGGGGCGCACGGCTTGACCGGCGGTCGCGGGACCACCACCGCGTCGAGGGTCGCGCCGAGCTGACTGACGTCATGCCGATTGGCGCCGATCACGACGAGCGACAGCGGGATGCCACGCTCGTCCACCAACACCATTCGCTTGCTTCCATTTTTTCCCCCGGTCGGTCGGGTTGGACCCGACCGACTCGAGGGCGAGGGGGGCCTTCACGAGCGCGCCATCAATGCTTTGCCATCGCCACGCGATGCCCTCCATGTCGTCGTACTCGGCCAACCCCGCCTGCCACAGAGCCCGGAACACGCCGGTCTGCTCCCACTCCAGAAACCGCTGGTGGATCGCGCTCGCGCTGCCAAACCGCTCATGGGGCAGTGCCTTCCATTGGCAGCCGGTCCGCAACACGTACACGATCGCCTCGAACACCAGACGGGCGGGCTTTGGCTTGCGTCCAGCGCCTGGCTTGCGGGCGTACTTACCGCGCGACGGCCGCGGCGCCCGCGGTGGAATCAGGGGTTCGACGCGCGCCCAAAACGCGTCGGACACGATCCACGACGGCAGTCTGGTTTTTGCCATTGTCGCCTCCTCCCATTGATCTCAGGTGAGACAGACAATGTACAACCTTATTTACGGATAAGCACTTAGGTCTTCGAAGACCGAGGGAATGTGACGAAGCACTCGGCCCGCATCGCGAGGAAAGGAAGGCCAGCGGAAGACTATCGCAGTTACTAGGTGTGTCGAGACTGCCACGCGATAGGGCGCACGTAAATGGAGCCAGCGATCCGCACCGGATCACTGGCTCCTTGGTTCTGGCAGCAAGTTCATTCTCTCAGATCAAGCACCCGCAGGAGGGCCTTTCTGAGCCCGGGAAAGGGGCTGGCAACATCGGCTTCGAGTTTCGCCGCTGTCGCTTCGTCGATCCTTGCCAAGGCCGCCAGTCGCTTCTTGGACAGTCCATGGCTCAGTCTGGCCTTCCGTTATCCGTTCTCCCGGCGTTTGGCCCTCAGGGAGCGGATTGAAGCCCAAGTGCGCGATGATGGCGAAATATCAGAATCGCGCCTCAATCGCAGTCTTGCCTCGCTCCCAGTTCACAACTGTCAGCGGGTCAACTCCGAGCCATGCGGCGACCTCCTTCTGCGTCAGTCCGGCTTTCAGCCTCCAATTCTTCAAGTACTCACCGACCGTCGCTGGCTCTAAGATATGGCCGGGAATGGGTGTAGAGGCTCTGAGGGTGATGGGTTGGCAAATTGGCGGCACACCCTTGGGTGTGCAATTGGTGCCGTAGCGGATTCTCGCGGCTTCGAGTCGTGGCGGGTCTTACTGTGTTGCCGCGCGGGGGCTGGTCTTACTGCGTTGCCGCGGATGACGCGGATGGAAGCGGATTTCGCGGATCATGCTTGAGGGAGTTTGTCACACTGACTCGGCTTGTAGTGGAAGTTCCTCCAAGATCGATCCGTGTCCATCCGGCCCCTGATCCGCGTAATCCGCGGCAATGCAGTAGAACTTCGCGCCCTTCGAATTTCGTGGTTGGCCGTTACGGCAGCGTCATCACCTCAAGCCGCGTCGGCTTGGCCGCGCTGTGGTACACGCGCATCGTCGCCGTCTTGTAGTCACTGGGTTTCGCGAAGAAGATGCTTGGCACGAACGTCTGTGGATTCCGCTCGATGTGGGGAAACCAGGTGCTCTGCACCTGCACCATGATGCGGTGTCCCTTCTTGAAGGTGTGGTGGATGGACGGCATCTCGAACCGGATCGAATCGGCCTGGTTTGGCACCATCGCCACCGGCTTCTCGAATGAGCGGCGGTAGCGCGCCCGGAACGGCTCGCCGCGCACGAGCTGCTGGTAGCCGCCCACGATGAACCCGCTTTGGTCGCCCGCCCAGTTGGGGGCGTTGTTCGGGAAGACGTCAATCAGCTTGACGATGAAATCGGCGTCGCTCCCTGTCGTGCTCACATGGAGCACCGGGTTCACGGGCCCGGATAGCGTGACATCTTCAGTGAGCACATCGGTCTGGTAGACGAGTACATCCGGCCGTCGTGCTGCAAAGCGCTGGTCGTCCGTGATGTAGTCGCGCGGCATGCCGTGGGGTTCGATGCGACCCACCACTGGCACCGGCTTGGCCGGATCGGACACATACTGGTCGAAGGCACCGTTCGCGCCGGGCGCCGAAAAGCTGAGCTTGCCATTGGGATGCAGGTAAAGCGCGGTCTTTTTCGCGGCAGGCGCGGGCCAGGTAGAATACGTGTCCCACGTCTCGCCGCCGGTGCGGAAGACGTGCACGCCGGTGGCCACCAGCTTCGGCGCTCCCTTGAGATGGTGCGCGAACCACGGATACTCCACCGAGTCGCGGTAGAACGGCCCGGTCTTGTAGTTCCAGCGCAGGTTGCCCAGCACCGTGCCATCCCCGCGGCTCCACCCGCCGTGCGACCACGGGCCGACGATCAGCGTGTTGTCGGTGGACGGACTCAGCCTGGCGATGCTCCCGTACACCCACCACGGCCCGTGCAGGTCCTCGGTGTCGTAGAAGCCACCGACCGTCAGCACCGCCGCCTTCACGTCGCGCAGGTGCCGACGCACATCGCGCGCCTGCCAGAACGCATCGTAGGTGGGATGGGCGAGGATGTCTTCCCACCACTCGCTCGTCCCCGGTGTGATGTACTTGCGCGACCCCGGCCCCACCGACCCCATGTCGAGGTAGAACTGGTAGGCGTCGCTGGACTCGCGCGTGAACGGATAGCGCTTGTCCGGCCCCGGTTCGGTGCGTGGCCCGCGGCCGAAGCCGGTGTAGAAGCCGAAGTTGTGCGCCAGCAGGAAGGCTCCGCCGTGGAAGTCGTCGTCGCCCATCCAGATGTCGGTCATCGGAGCCTGCGGCGAGCAGGCGACGAGCGCCGGATGCCGCGACAGGCAGCTCGCGCTCGCGTAGAAGCCGGGCCACGAGGTGCCGTAGATTCCCATCCGGCCGTTCGTCGGCAGGTTCTTGAGCAGCCACTCGATGGTGTCGTAGGTGTCCGTGCCTTCGTCCACGTCGGTCGGCTTTTCGTGCTTCTCGAGGATGGGCGTCATCTCCCGGAAATCGCCTTCCGAAAAATTGCGGCCGCGCGCGTCCTGATAGACGAAGATGTAGCCGTCGTCCACCCACTTCGGATTGCCGGATGGGCCCATCGACGCGCGAGACAGCGTGTCGCCGTACGGTGCCACCGAATACGGCGTGCGCGACATCAGCACCGGATACCGCTTCGTGGTGTCCCTGGGCACGTAGATGGACGTGAAGAGCTTCACGCCGTCGCGCACCGGAATCCGCACTTCGAGCTTGCGGTAGTTCTGGCGAATGCGCGCCGCGAGCGCGGCGGCCTCCATCTGGGGCTGCGCGAAGGCGGGAACGGCGAGCAGTGCGGCGAAACACGTGGTAAACAGGCGGCGCATGGCGTCCGGGATCGGATTAGGTGGCGTGCGGCGGAGTGCTGTTGATCGGTCTCATCCTGATAGCATGACGTTCGCCGAAGAAAACCGCCAGATCATCCTCCGGTTGACACCGCCATGACGGAGAGACAGGTGTTTCCTGACACGCTGTCGTGAAAACTCTGATCCATCAACATGGTCCCAAATGGCGAATTTGCCAGCGCCCCAATGGGGCATCCTCCCACCGGCGCCGCAGCGCTCTCATACGTCATGACCAATAAGCACGAAGTGCCCCGCACCATGGGCCAGCAGGCTGGCCGCCGCTCCTGGGCCGAGCCGTGGAAGATCAAGATGGTCGAGCCGCTGACCATGACCGACCGTCCGACGCGCGAACGCGCGATGGCCGAGGCGGGATACAACACCTTTCTCCTTCGCTCCACCGACGTCTACATCGACCTGCTCACCGACAGCGGCACGAGCGCGATGAGCGACCGCCAGTGGGCGGGGATGATGGTTGGAGACGAGGCCTACGCCGGCTCCGAGAACTTCTATCATCTCGAGACCGCAATTCAGACCTACTACGGCTACAAGTACCTTGTTCCTACGCACCAGGGGCGTGGCGCCGAAAACCTGATCAGCCGCACGGAGATCAAGCCGGGCCAGTACGTCCCTGGCAACATGTACTTCACGACGACGCGCCTGCATCAGGAAATGGCGGGCGGCATCTTCGTGGACGTCATCTGCGACGAGGCGCACGACCCGACCAACCGCAACGCGTTCAAGGGGAACGTGGACCTCGGCAAGCTCGACGCGCTCGTCAAGGAGCACGGTGCCGACAAGATCGCGTACGTGTCACTCGGGGCCACGGTCAACATGGCGGGCGGGCAGCCGGTCTCGATGGCCAACGTGAAGGCACTGCGCACCTGGGGCGACAAGCACGGCATCAAGATCTACCTTGACGCCACGCGCGCGGTGGAAAACGCCTTCTTCATCCAGGAGCGCGAGACCGGCTATGCCGGCAGGAAGATCGCCGAAATCCTGAAAGAGTTCTGCAGCTACACCGACGGGGCCTGGATGAGCGCCAAGAAGGACTCGCTCGTCAACATCGGCGGCTGGGTAGCGGTGAACAGTTGGGAAGTCTTCGAGGAACTCCGCAACCTCGTCGTCGTCTTCGAGGGGTTGCACACCTACGGCGGCCTCGCTGGACGCGACATGGAAGCGATGGCCATCGGCACGGCGGAGTCGGTGCAGGATGACCACATCCGCGCGCGCATCGGCCAGGTGCGCTACCTCGGCGGCCTCCTCGAGAAGTGGGGCGTGCCGATGATGGAACCCATCGGCGGGCACGCGATCTTCCTCGACGCCCGGCGTTTCTATCCGCAGCTCAAGCAGGACGACTTCGCGGCGCAGACACTCGCCGCGCAGCTCTACCTCGACAGTGGCATCCGCACCATGGAGCGTGGCATCGTGAGCGCCGGCCGCAACGCCAAGACTGGCGACCACTACCGGCCGAAGCTCGAGCTCACCCGCCTCACCATCCCGCGCCGTGTCTACACGCAAGCGCACATGGACGTGGTGGCCGAGTCGGTGAAGGCCGTGTACGAGCAGCGCGAGTCGGTGAAGGGACTCAAGATGGTGTACGAGCCGAAGTATCTGCGGTTCTTTCAGGCGAGGTTTGAGCCGCTTTGAGCGGCAGAGGGCGGCAGAGGGCGGCAGAGGGCGGCAGAGGGCGGCAGAGAACGGCAGTCACTATCACGCGAGGAGCGCCGCGATCATCCGCAGCGCCCCTCCGTCGTGCCTGCCGCCCTCTGCCGTCCTCTGCCGTCCTCTGCCTCCCTCTACATGCTCAGACTTCCTTTCCGAAACTCCCCCACCCCAATCATCGCATTCACGAGCACCGCCCTGCCACTGCGCGCGATCTCGCGCGCCTCGCGCAGCGTCGCCTCGATCCTTGACGCATCGTCGAGCACCAGTCCGCGCGCGCCGAGCGACTCGGCGGTCTCGTGGAATGCGGTGCGTCCGAGCTGCGTGCCCACGTCGTCGCCGAGCATGGGCATCTGGCCGCGCGCGATCTGCGTCCAGGCGCCGTCGTTGCCGACGACGCAGATGATCGGGAGTCCGTGCCGCACGAAGGTGTCGAGTTCGACGACGCCATAGCCAGCGGCCCCGTCGCCCCACATCAGCCAGACCTCGTCCTCTGGCCGTGCGAGTTTGGCGGCGACGGCGAAACCCGCTCCCACGCCCAGCGTGCCGAACACGCCAGGGTCGAGCCAGCGCATCGGTGCGCGCGGGCGCACGACGTACGATGCCGTAGCCACGAAATCGCCACCGTCCGCGACGATGGTCGAACGTTCCGTCAGCAGGTCGTCCACCTCGCGGCACAGTGCCAGCGGATTGACGGGCGGCAGCAGCGCGTCCGATTCGGCGGCGATGGCCGCATCACGGACCGCGTCGCGCTCCGCCAGGCGCGCCGCCCACGTCGCGCCTGCCGCTCGCGCACCCGCGCCGGCCAGCGCGCGCACGAACAGGTCGGCATCGGCACAGATGGCAAGCGAACTCCGTCGGTTCTTGTGGAGTTCGCGCGGGTCGCGGTTGACCGACACGATGTTCGCGCCACCACCGATGTGGCGCCCGTAGTCGAGCCGGAAGTCCATCGGCACACCGCAGAGCAGCACCAAGTCAGCTTCGCGCAACGCGTCCTTGCGGTGGTGGCGCACCTGGCGCGTGCCGCCGGCGCCAAGCAATCCGCGCGCCATGCCGGCGAGAAAGACCGGGATGTCCAGCGCGCGCAGCGCATCGGCCAGCGCGGCGCTCTCCGCTGCGCATTCACACCCCTGACTCCCGATGACCATTACCGGGCGCTCGGCGCGCGCGAGCATCGCCGCCACGCGCGCCACGGTGCGTGCGCTCGGGTGCACGCGCATCACGTGCACCGGGTCCTGCGGTACTGAGCCACCGGGCGCGAAGACCTTGCCGGCGTGCCGGTTCAGGTACCAGTGCTCGAGTTTCCTGCGCAGCGGTGCGTCGGCGGCCGGCGGCCTGGCCGCGCCCATCGTCTCGCGAACGAGTGCCTCTGAATACAACACGTCGAGCGGCAGCTCGACAAAGACCGGCCCGGGCACGCCCTCGCGCGCCACGCGCAGCGCGCGTTCCAGCATCTGCACGATGTCGGCCACGCGCCGCACCTGCTCGGCGTGCTTCACGTGCGGACGGATCACCGCCATCTGGTCAATGTCCTGCAGCGAGCCGCGTCCGCGCAGGATGGTGGCGGTGGCGCCGCCGATGAGCAGCATGGGTGACCGCGCCATGCGTGCATTGGTCAACGCCGTCAGCGTATTTGTCACGCCGGGGCCGGCGGTCACTGCGGCGACGCCAACACCGGTCAGTCGTGCGGTGGCGTCCGCGGCGAAGGCGGCCGTCTGCTCCTGCCGCGTGTCAATGACGCGGATGCCGCGCCGCTTCGCCTCGACGAAGATCGGCGCGATGTGCCCTCCGGCCAATCCGAACAGCGACCGCACGCCGTGCCGGTGCAGCACCTCGGCCACCAGGTGGCCGCCGCTCGGACGCGACGGGTCGGTGGCGGCCATGCGTTACTGGGCGGCCGCGCGCCAGATGACGGCGGTCGAGGCGTTCCACGCGGCGTCGAGCGCGGTCACCGCCACCACGTCCGCCTTTTCCGCCGCACTCGAGTACGGGAGGTTCACCAGGGGACTCGTACCCAGCACGAGCTTGTAGTTCCACGTGGTGGCGTTGCGCCACTGCACCATCCACCACCGCGCTGCCTCGCTGCCGCCCGGCGTGATGGTCACGCGCATCATCGAGTTCTGGTCCGTCACCGCGATGGCCGGCGCCGCCGGCGGCGTCGCGTCGAGCCAGGTGTATGCCGGCACCAGCGTGTTGGCCGTGAAGCTGTTCTTTGAGAGCGAATCCGCGAGCCCGCGGGCATTGGTCCGCACCGCGGTGGTGTTGTACAGCAGCGAGCCGCTCCCGCCGCCGGCGTTGGACCCGGCACGGAAACGCGTGACACTGATCTGGTTGGTGATCTCCGCCGCTGAGGTGAACCCACCGTCGGCCACCCGGTAGGCGGCAAGCCCGGGCCAGAGGTGCCGCTTCTGCGAATTGACCGAGAGCCACCAGTCGAGCAATGCGGTGAAGTTCTGCCCTGTACTGGCCAGCGACCAGTAGAGCTGCGGCGCGAAGTAATCCACCCAGCCGTTCTCGAGCCACTTCTTCGAATCGGCGAAGATGGCATTGTACGCATCCAGGCCGGTGATGCCCGTCGGGTTACCCGGCCGCCAGATACCGAACGGCGAGATCCCAACCTTCACGGCCGGCTTGGCGGCGTGCACCTCGGCGTACAGCCGCTGGATGAAGGTGTCCACATTGCGGCGGCGCCAATCGGCGCGCGCCATGGCCGCGCCGCCAGCCGCGAGGTACCGGTTGTACGAGATGTCGTCGTTGAAGACGGGCGCGCTCCCCTGCGGATACGGGTAGAAATAGTCATCCATGTGCACTGCGTCGACGTCATACCGAGCGATGACGTCCTTGATGACATTCAGCGTCCACGTATGCACATCCGGCTCGCCCGGGTCGAACCAGAGCTGGCCTTCCCACACACGCGCCAGGTCGGGCCGCGTCTTCCAGAGGTGGGTGGCCGCCAGCTTTGCCGAGTCGCTCACGTTTCCGGCGCGGAACGGATTGAACCAGGCGTGGAGTTCCAGTCCGCGCGCATGCGTCTCATCAACCCACGTGGCGAGCGGATCCCAGCCCGGATCCCCACCCTGCGTTCCCGTCAGTGCCTTCGCCCAGGGCTCCAGGTTCGAGCGGTACAGCGCATCGCCCGACGCGCGCACGTGCAGGATCACGGCGTTCATCCGCAGCGCCACTGCCTTGTCGAGGATGGTGCGCATTTCGGCCATCGCCTCGGTCTGACTGAGGCCAGTGCGAGACGGCCAGTCAATGTTGGCGACGGTCGCCACCCACAGCCCACGGAACTCGCGCGCAATGACCGGCGGATCCGTGCCTGGCGGCGTCACCGGGGGCGTGACCGGCGGCGTCACCGGCGGCGTCACCGGCGGCGTCACCGGCGGGGTAATCGGCGGACTGGTCGGGCCGTCGCCCGAGCAGGCGGCGGCGAACGCGAGGGCGGCAACAAGGGCGAAACGACGCATGAATAAAGATGCGGCGCGGAAAGCGGTGTGGGGAGTGGCGATGGCAGAGGGTAGACGATGGATGGTAGACGGCGGCCGGCCGTTATCTACCGTCTACCCTCTACCGTCCACCATCTGCCAGCGCCCGCAACAACGCCTGCCACGGCAGCCGCGCACACTTATGCCGC
The DNA here is from genome assembly GCA_013822425.1 of Gemmatimonas sp. Taxonomy (GTDB): domain Bacteria; phylum Gemmatimonadota; class Gemmatimonadetes; order Gemmatimonadales; family Gemmatimonadaceae; genus PNKL01. The sequence goes on along the minus strand of PNKL01000074.1, from coordinate 4,084 downwards.
GCCTTGAACGTCGCCACGCCGGCGAGTGCATCCAACTCACCGAGCGCCGCGTCGGCCGTGCCGCTCGTCAGCATCGCATCGAACCGACGCGCCAGCGTCTCGATCTCCCCGCGCGCGCGGCCGTGCACGAGTCCCATCAGCATGGACGCGGTGGCCTGCATGATGGAGCATCCCGTGCCGGTGTATCGCGCCTCGACGACAATGTCGTCCCGCATGAGAACCGCCACCGTCACGTCATCACCGCACAGCGGGTTCTTCACGCCATGCACGCCGGTGGCACGGTCCAGCGTCCCCTTGTGCCGGGGACGCCGGTAGTGGTCGAGGATGCGCTCCTGGTAGAGCGCGGCCAATCCGGCGTCCGCGCCCTTGCCGGTCGCGCCGCTTCCGGGATCAGCCGACGTGGGCATGGAACCGCACCTGCGCCTTCCGCAGCGACGCGACCAGCGCATCCACGTCCTCCGCGGTGTTGTAGACGTAGAAGCTGGCGCGCACCGTGGACGTAACGTGCAGCGCACGCATCAGCGGCTGGGCGCAATGATGCCCCGCGCGAACGCAGATGCCATCCACGTCAAGCATTGTACTGAGATCGTGCGGGTGGATGTCGCCCAGCGTGAAACTCACGACGCCGCTGCGCGCCTCGGCGGAAGCTGGTCCGAACAGGTGCAGTCCCTCGATGGTCGCGAGCTGCTCCATGGCGTAGCGCGTCAGCGTCACTTCATGCGCGCGCACGGCGTCCATGCCGAGCGCATCGAGATACCGCACCGCGGCGGCCAGCCCCACCGCGCCTTCAACGTTGGGCGTCCCCGCCTCGAACTTGTGCGGCAGCACGTTCCAGGTGGAGTCGCCGTCGAAGACGAACTCGATCATGTCGCCGCCGAACTGGTACGGGTGCATGGCATCGAGTATCCGGCGGCGTACGATTACGCCGCCGATGCCCATGGGGCCGAGCATCTTGTGGCCGCTGAAGGCATAGGCGTCCACGCCGAGTTGCTCGAAGCCCACGCGCAGGTGCGGCGCCCCCTGCGCGCCGTCGCAGAACGCCACCGCGCCAATCGCGTGGGCGATTCTCACGATCTCGCGCACGTCGTTGATGGTGCCCAGCGCGTTCGATACGTGCCCGAACGCCACCACCCTGGTGTTGGCGGTGACGAGCAGCCGCAGCTGGTCGAGGTCCACCTGGCCGTCCGGCGTCAGCTCGCAGATGCGGAACTCGGCGCCGACGGCGCGCGCGAGCTGCTGCCATGTGACGAAGTTGGCGTGGTGCTCGAGGCGCGTCACCACCACGCGGTCGCCGCGGTGCACGTGCGTGAGTCCCCACGCCGTCGCGAGCAGGTTCATGGACTCGGTGGTGCCGCGCGTGAAAATCAGCGTGTCCGGGTCGGCCGCGCCAAGAAAGCGCGCGATCTCGCGGCGCGCACCGTGGTACGCGTCGGTCGCCGCGCCGCTCAGCTTGTAGGCGCCGCGGTGCGGGTTGGCATTGGCGGTCGCGTAGTACTCGCGGATCGCGTTGAGCACCGCGCGCGGCTTCTGCGACGTGGCCGCCGAGTCCAGATAAACGAGTTCCGGACTCGCCGCAAGCAGCGGGAAATCGGAACGTAGGTCCCTGAACCCAGTACCGCCTGCACTCATATTGGGATCACTCGGTGCTGACCGGCGCGTCGACCGCGTCGTCCTGGGTAAGCGCCGCGTGCATGGCGTGCCACGCGAGCGAGGCGCACTTCACGCGCAGCGGGAAGCGCGACACCCCGCCCAGCGCCTTCAGCGAGCCCAGCGACTCGGCGTCCTCCGGATGCACGCCCGTCACGACGCCGTGGAACTTGGTGAACAGCTGTTCGGCCTCGCCGCGGCTCTTGCCCTTGATGGCCGCCGTCATGAGCGACGCGCTGGCCTTGGAGATGGCGCAGCCGCTTCCCTGAAACGACACGTCGCTGATCTGGTCGTCCTCGAGCTTGAGCCAGATGGTGAGCTGGTCCCCGCACAGCGGGTTCTTCCCCTCGGCGTGCGCGCTGGCGTCGTCCATCACGCGGAAATTGCGGGGCCGGCGGTTGTGGTCGAGGATGATGCTCTGGTACAGGTCGTCGAGTTCGGCGGACACGCAGCGCTCCTTAGACCGTGTCGGGCGGAATGAAACGCTCGAACAGCAGCGCCTCGAGCGCCACCTTGAGCGGCTCGAGTTCAATGAGCTCCAGCACTTCGGCCGCGAATGCATAGGTGAGCAGCGCGCGCGCTCTCTCGGCACCGATGCCGCGGCTCTTCATGTAGAACAGCGCCATCTCGTCCAGTTGCCCGACGGTCGCGCCGTGCGTGCACTTCACGTCATCGGCGAAGATCTCGAGTTGCGGCTTGCTGTCCACGCGCGCGCCGTCGCTGAGCAGCAGCGCCTTGTTGGTCTGCTTGCCGTCGGTCTTCTGCGCCTCGGGGTGCACAAAGACCTTGCCGTTGAACACGCCATGCGACGTGCCGTCGAGGATGCCCTTGTAGACCTCGCGGCTCGAGCACGACGGCGCAATGTGCTCCACGAACGTCTGATGGTCGGCGTGCTGCGCCTCTTCCAGCGCGTAGAGCCCGTTCAGCCGCACCTCGCACCCCTCGCCCAGGAGCTTGGAGAACACGTTGGTGCGCGACAACTGGGCGCCGACCGCGAACGAGAAGGCGTGGTAGATCGAGTGGCGAGCCTGCGTGGCCTGGATCGTGCCCACGTGGAAGGCTTCGCCGCCCTCGCGCTGGACCTTGTAGTGGTCCACGCGCGCGTTCTCGCCCACCACCACCTCGGCCACATGGTTGGTGAAGTAGGCGCCGCCGCCGATCGTTGCGAACGTCTCGACGAGCGTCACCTGGGCGCCGCGCTCGGCGATGACCAGCGTCCGCGGGTGCAGCGAGGCGCCGTTGGCGTGGCCGTCCGTGACGTACACGACATGCACCGGCGTATCGAGCACCACGTCCTTGGGCACGCGGATGACGACGCCGTCGGCCATGAACGCCGTGTTCAGCGCCGTGAAGGCGTGCGCCGGCGGGGCGAGCGTGCCCAGGTGCTCGGCGAGCAATTCCGGCGCTTCCTTGAGCGCCTCGCCGAACGTCATGACCTGCGCGTTCACGTCGAGCCCGGCGAACGAGGAGAGGGTGGGCTCGTACCGGCCGTTGACGAAGACGAGCAGGTGCCAGTCGTCCTGGCCGTACGTGAAGCGCGCGACGGCCTCGGCCGTCAGCGTGGTCGCCGTCGACCGCGCCGGGCGGAAGATCCGCTCGGCGATGGGAGATACCGAGGTGAAGTGCCAGTCCTCGTCGCGCGTGGTCGGGAAACCCACGGCCTCGAACTGCTGGATGGCGGCAATCTTCAGCTTCGGCAGGAAGTCCCTGGCCGACGCGCCGCGCGCCGCGGCATCGAACAGCTCGCGGTAGTTCGAGTGCGGGCTCACGCCGTCGTCCCCGCCGTCTCGAGCAGCCAGTCGTAGCCGCGCTCCTCGAGCTCGAGCGCCAGGTCCTTGCCGCCGGAGCGCACGATGCGCCCCTGGACGAGCACGTGCACGTAGTCCGGCACGATGTAGTTCAGCAGGCGCTGGTAGTGCGTCACGACGATCGTCGCGTTGTCGGCGCGCTTGAGCTTGTTGACGCCCTCGGCCACGATGCGCAGCGCGTCGATGTCGAGTCCCGAATCGGTCTCGTCAAGGATGGCGAGCTTCGGATCGAGCACCGCCATCTGCAGGATCTCGTTGCGCTTCTTCTCGCCGCCCGAGAAGCCGGCGTTCACCGACCGCTGGAGCATCGCCTCGGTCATCTCGACGATCTTCAGCTTCTCGGTCATGACGTCGAGGAACTCCATCGGGTCCACTTCCTCCTCGCCGCGCGCCTTGCGGAGCTCGTTGTAGGCGGCGCGCAGGAAGTAGGCGTTGGAGACGCCGGGGATCTCCACCGGGTACTGGAAGGCGAGGAAGATGCCGGCCTGGGCGCGGATCTCGGCGTCCATTTCCAGCAGGTCCTGGTTCTCGAACGTCACCGAGCCGCCGGTGACCTCGTAGCCCGGATGCCCGGCGATGACCTGCGCGAGCGTGGACTTGCCCGAGCCGTTGGGGCCCATGATGGCGTG
>PNKL01000073.1 GCA_013822425.1 Gemmatimonas sp. | reverse complement strand
GGGCTAGCTGCGCGCCGGCCGAGGCACGTTGACGCGATCCGGCTAGGCCGGCGCGTTACCGACTCGTGGCACGGACGCTGGAAGGTGGGACGTTCATTGCGTGTGCCGATCCGGCGCCCACACGAGCGACATCACTTGTCCGACGCTGGGAATCGCCATTGCACTTTCGACGAGCTGCGTCGGGCTGGCGCCAATGCGATCGACCCACGTGAAGAAGTCAACGTGCGCCGGGCGGAGGCAATCCCCTTCCCCGCGTTCGACGGCCGCGTGCAGCGAGTCGGCATGAATCGTCGCTCCTCGCGGCGGACACCCCCATCGCCACCCAGCCGACCAGTCGGCCCAGAGGAGGCGGCCAGCCTCCGAGACGACCAGGAGGCCAGGCTCGCGGTTGACCTCCAACATCCGCCGCGCCGCCGCCATGACCGAAACACCGTATCGATCAGGTGATGCAAGCTGTGCTGCCGATGACAACGCGAGATCAAGTCGGCGCGCATCCTCGGAAAACCACCGAAAGGGCATCAGTAGTTCTGCGGCGAACTGGTTCGCCTCCGCCTCACGCTGACGCCTCTGTGGGTCGATGGCGAAACCGTCGCTTCGGTCAGAGCATGGCACGGTGGCGAACGCCGCGTGCGTTGGAATGTGCAGATGGCCGAGTTCATGCGCGATCGAGAACCGCCGTCGACCGCTCTCCTGTCCGGGCGCTAGAAGGATGCCTTGCGCGCCGGGTTCGCCAACGAGAGAGGCTGTAAAGGCGAGCTCTTGGCAGGAGGACTCCGCGATACAGATCCCGTCGCTCTCACAGATGGCCTCAACGTCGCATGTCCGTTGGTCACGCAGGCCACGGTACTGCCGGAAGAGCTTGGCGATCCGCGCACCACGTGTCCCGTTGCCGTTGGCCATTGCGTCTACTTCGTCGGCCTGCCACGCCGTTGCGCCAAGAATGCCGCGAAGTTTCGAAGCTCTTGCTGGGAGCGTGGGTCAAGCTCTCGGAGATTCCGGAAGTGGGCGCGTTCTTCGTCAGACAGCGCCTGCTCCTCGCGAGCTCCGACCAGTTGTGCGAGCGAAATCCCCAAGGCGATGGCTGCGGCGCTCACGGTCTCAAACGAGGGGTTCCGCTCGCCTTGTTCGATCTGCGAAATCGCCGACTGCGACGTGCCCATTCGCTTGGCAAGAGCCGCCTGAGATAAGCCAGCGGCCTCTCGATGTTCCATAATGCGTTGTCCAATCATGAGTTATGTCACCTCATCGGCGTGCACTTGACGTGGACACTTGCGGAATGAGTTCATATCGAATACGATATTATACCGTTCTGCGATCCCATCATATCTAGAATGGACACGGGGCGCCGCTGGCGCAAGGAGCAACGAAGCAATGGCCACGATAATGGTTTCAGCAGCGCAGCCCAATCCGCCAGGCAAAGACCGAGCGACGACACTGCTCGGGCAGACCACCGAGCTGAACGACGAGTGGGTCGAACTTCTCGCGCAGAGCGACGTAAACGTGCGAGGCCTCAAGGTCCTGCATCGCGAGTTCGGCGCGTCGTGCGTGCCGTTGCGCACCGGCTTGTACTTCGAGTTCGGGGACTGGTTCCTCCCGGCGGGATGCTCCGTGCGTATCCACACGGGCCACGGCAGCGCGTACTGGGAGGGCACGCGGGCCCATGTCTTCGCCGGCCACGGGTGGTTCAAGTGGAACAATGTGTGCGGAGATCGTGTCAGCCTCGCATCGGCGCAGGGGGTGGTGGACCACGCTGAGTACGCGCCACGGAGTCCGGAGGGTCCGCTCGTGCGTCGGTGGGGCACCAATCAGCTTGTTCCCGCGATGCTCCCGCAAGCCGTTCGGTTTTGACCCTTCAACCCTGCACCGATGCCTGACCGCCCCACGCACGTCTTGGCCAGCAGAGTGGTTGCCGCCATCGCAACGTGGCCAACGACCGACAATCTCCCTGATTCCGCAAGGATGGCGGAGTTCCTCGGCGGCCAGCTGGTCGCGCCGTACTCCGGCTTGGCACCCGATCTCCTCGAGCCGGCGATTCATGGGCACCATCGCCAGTTCTTCCATAGCGCGTCCTGCGGGGCCATCCTGTATCGCGTGCGATGGGACGAGCTTGTTCAGAAGTGCCGCGCCAACGCCGAAGCGGAACGTGAACGCGCCCTGACCTGTGCGCCCAACACCCTTGCCTCCAACGACGCCCATCTACGCGCGTTTCTATGGCACATGCTGGCCGGAGCGACACGCGCAGCGCTCCCATGCTATCTGGCACATCTCGCGATGGACGCCACGACGCCGAGGAGCATTCCGCTTGTTGGACGCTGACCCTCGATGCCACGCTACCGGCATACGCTTCATCATCTCTCCCCAGGAGCCAAGATGTCCTCTCGTGAAACCAGCAGGAAGGTCGCCTCGACCGCCGGTCGCGTGCTCTCGAACCGCGCCGCAACGCCAGGGCAGAAGTCGGCGGCGGCGAGCGCTCTCACCCAGTTCAAGAGCACAGCAGAGCGGAGTTCGCAGCGGGCGGCGTCGAAGGCCTCGAAGGTGATGCGCGACCCTCGCGCGAGCGCCGCGGCCAAGTCGGCGGCGGCCAGTACTCTCGCACAGCGGGCCAAGTAGGAGCTCGGGATTCATCGGACGGACCGCCTTCGGCAGACTGCGCGGTCGGCTGTGTCGGCCGGCCGGACGCCTACGGCCCTGCATGCCGGGCCGTAGGCGTGCAGGCGTTGCGACGCCGAGAGTATTGGTGACGACGGACCGATGATCGATGTGACTCCGCGCAGATCAGCAACGTCACGACGACTCCGCTCCGGCGACAGGCCCTATTGCATAGTCTTCTGAACCGTCGACAGGAAGCCCGACGGGCTCCAGCAGGAGTTGCCGCTTCACCCAGGCTTCCCTCGCTTCGCCGCTCTCGGCGATAGCCCGCTCGATCGCCTGCGTCTCGCGAAACTCGCGAGCGGCTGCTGTCATCGTCCACTGCGCCTCGAGCCCCAGGGACTCAATCTCGCTGCGAATATGAGCAAGGTCCGCCCGGAAGAACTCCTTGCGGTGGTTAACCTTGTTCACCTGGCCGAGCACGAAGTGTTGATGCAGCTTGCCCTCCAAAGCCGGAGCGTCCTCTGAGAAGAGCAGGGCGTGGACATCGAACTCAAAGGGGACGCTGGAGTCTCCCAGTTCTCGGACGCGTTCGAGCGGATCGAGTCGGCGGGTAAGGCCAATCTTGTAGACGTGCTCTCCGAGCGATCCGACGTTCGATATAACGTACACGTGACCGCGTCGCGTCTGCTGCGCCATGGATAGCGCCCGCTGGCCGCGTGCTTCCGCCTCCTGCAATTTCTGCGTCAGCTCCGCCAATTGCGCCTCGAACTTCTCGCGCTGATCGGCGGTCGCCTTGCCAAGCTGCGCTTCCGCCTTCTCCACGGCCTTTTTGAGCATCGCCTCTTCCTTCTCGGCCTCCTTTATCGCGCGCTCGAATTCGCGTCGGGCTTTTTCCTCTTCGCGCAGCTGTTCTCGGATGCGCCGCTGTTCGTCGCGCTCCTGATCTCTGAGCGCATCAATGACGGACGCCAGGTGGAGCTCCTCGAGGCGCATGGCGAGGTAGTCATCGCGGATGCGGGCATCGCGGAAAGCGGCCCCATTGAAGTTGACGAGTTGGAAGGCGTCTCGAAGCTCCTGCTGCAGTGTACCAGCATTATCCGTCCGTGCCCGAGCAAGGATCGAGTCCGCCTTGCCGTTAAACGCATCCGTGACGAAGCGAATGGCGGTACTGCGTCGGTTCGCCTCTACATACTCGCAGTCCGCGGCTCGGCCCTGCGTCACGGCATCGCGAATCTGTTGCCGAAGACTCTTGAGTTACCGACCAGCGTCCGTGTGTGCGAATCCATCGGCTAGGTCGTCGAGAAGCGCGTGCGTTGGAACGATGTAGCGGTCCCCGTAGCCCTCGGTGACGTTCTTCAGGGCCTCGATCGTTCGCACGAGCTCGTCGCGCTGCTCGAGCGCCTTGAGCGCCTTCCCGGCGACCTCTTCGGCTTTTGCTCGTGCGTCGGCCATGATCGCGTCGGCCTGGCGGCGGGCGTCCTCCACTCGGTGCAAGGCCTCCGTCTCGAGCGTCGCCGCCTGGGCCTGGGCCAGCTGCCTGGCCGCCCGTGCGTCATCAATGGCCTGGCCTCGTACCGCGCTTGCCTCCGCCGCCGCAGCCGCGCGCAGCGAGTCGGCCTCGTCGTGAAGCCGCTTAGCCGCTTCCTCCGCGGAGAGGACGAGCTCCTTCGCGCGGGCGTCCGCGTCAGCGACAACACGCCAGGGGCGAAGGACTTCAAGCTCACGTTCGAGCGCAGCAACTTGCGCAGCACTTCGTGCGGCGTCCGCCGCATGCTTCTTCGATTCGGAGTCAAGGGCAGCCGCGCGCGCGACCGCTGCGCGCCAGCGAGTGAGGAAGACTAGCGCTAGGATGCCCAGTGCAATGACAAGTGGAGTCACCCGAAGGTCCTCATAGTTCGTGGATCTGTCGCACCGCAGCGCGCAGAGTGTGGCGCGTGCAGTCAAGCGCTACGCTATGATAGCACCTAACGCCGCGCGTCGCCGCACGTTGACACTTCGTTTGCTTCCTGCTCGGCGAGCGACGCGACGCGCGACATGCGGTCCTGATGAATCGCCCGCGTTTGAGCTGCACCGGGTTACGTGGACAGTGGGTTAGGTTGCTGCCGCCCGCTCGCAGTTGATCGGGCTCTTGTTGCTCTGCGTCGAGTGCATTCGGATGGGATTTTGGAAGCGTTCGATGCACTCAAAGACGTCGGTGCACACCACTTCGCGCGTCGGGTAGTGCGTTCGATGGCAGCGCTCGGTCTTCATCGTCTGCGGAAGCGCTTTATCACCGCGTTGTCCCAGCAACTGCCCGAACGCCTCATGCTGCACGTGACGCGTGGGTTCTCGAGCTAATTCGGGAACTCCTCATCCGTGTATTGGGCGTTCGACCTAAGCAGTCAGCTCAGTCGTACAGCGAGGTGGTAGTCAGTCCGACGTGAAGTGCTCGTTCATACTGCCCATGAAAACGGCCCCGTCGCGCAAGCGACGGGGCCGTTTTGTTACCGGCGTTTGTTACCGGCGCGCGCTTGTGGAAACACCGCGCACCCGTAACCTGCCTCACCACAACAACTTCGATTTAGAGGCGCCGGTCGGAATCGAACCGACGATGAGAGATTTGCAGTCTCCTGCCTTACCACTTGGCTACGGCGCCTGAGAGAGGAAAGGTAGCGCCCTGCGGCCTCCCAATTCAACCGAGTCCCTGTACTGTGCACCCCACCGTGCCTGTGCCTCTGCACCCCACCCTGCACCCTTCCCGAATTCCGCAGCCTGAGCGACCTTGCCCCCTCCAGCGTAATCCACCCGGAGTCCCCACCCCGGAGTCCCAATGCTGCGCCGCGTTTTCCTCCTCGCCCTCCCCCTCGCTCTCTCGGCCCAGGCTCCCAAGCCCAAGCCGATGGCCACCCCGAGCGATCCGTCGCTATTTCAGCACCTCAGGTACCGCAGCGTCGGCCCCGCCCGCGGCGGCCGCGTGACCACGGTAACGGGCGTCCCGTCCCAGCCCCATACCTTCTATATGGGGTCCACCGGTGGTGGCGTCTGGCGCACCACCGACGCGGGTCAGAGTTGGGTCAACATCTCCGACCGCTACTTCGCCGTCGGGTCCATGGGCGCCGTGAAGGTTTCGCTCTCCAATCCCGACGTGATCTACGTTGGCGGCGGTTCCGATGGGTTTCGCTCGAACGTCTCCATCGGCGATGGCGTCTACAAATCCACCGACGCCGGACGCACGTGGGCGAACATCGGATTGAAGGATGTCGGCAACATCGGCGGCATTCGCGTCCACCCGTCCAATCCCGACATCGCCTTCGTTGCCGCCATCGGCAACCCGTTCAAGCCCACCAACGAGCGCGGCCTCTATCGCACCGCCGACGGCGGAAGGACGTGGCAGCGCGTCCTCTACGTGTCCGATTCCACCGGCGCCGTGGACGTCGAGTTCCAGCCCGGCAACTCCAACACGCTCTACGCCTCCATGTGGCGCGCCGAGCGCAAACCGTGGACCATCATCTCGGGCGCGCGCGAAGGGGGCGTCTACAAGTCCACCGACGGCGGGAGCACGTGGAAGAAGCTCACCAACGGCCTGCCCAACCAGCTCGTCGGCAAGAGCAACGTCGCCGTCACGGCCGCCGACCCCAACGTCGTCTGGGTCCTGATGGAAGCGAAGCCGGGCAACGGCCTGTATCGCTCCACCGACGCCGGTGAGTCGTTCACTCTCGCCAGCGATTACGCCCAGCTCATCACGCGCCCATTCTACTACACCAACATCACGGCGCATCCCAAGGACGCCAACACGGTGTGGATCGGCGCCGAAGGCTTCCACCTCACCACCGATGGCGGCAAGACGTGGCGGGCGATGCCCACGCCGCACGGCGACAACCACGATCTGTGGATCAATCCCGAGAACCCGCAGTTGATGGTGCAGGCCAACGACGGCGGCGCCACCGTCACGCTGAACGGCGGCCGTACCTGGTCCACGCTCTACAACCAGCCGACGGCCGAGATCTACCAAGTCTACATCGACAACCAATTCCCCTATCGCCTGTACGGCGCCCAGCAGGACAACAGCACGCTCATCGTCCCGTCGCTGCCGTTGTCGTCCGGGCGCCCTGACTCGCCAATGCAGGAATGGCGTGCCGGCCCCGGTTGCGAGACCGGTCCGCTCTTTCCACACCCCACCAACCCCGACACCGTCTACGGTTCGTGCAAGGGACAGTTCTCGCGACTTCGCATCAGCAGCGGCTCGGAAAGGCAGTACTGGGTGGGCGCGCAATCGCTCTACGGTAACGCCACCAAGGACCTGATCTATCGCTTCCAGCGCGTCTCGCCAATGGAGTTTTCGCCGCATGACCCGCGCGTCGTCTACTACGGCTCGCAGCACGTGCACCGCACGCGCAACGAAGGCGTCACGTGGGAGACGATCTCTCCCGACCTCACGTGGAACCCGCCGGAACGGCGCGGCCACTACAGCGGCGAACCGATCACCATCGACGGCACCGGCGAGGAGTCATACTCCACGCTCTACGCCATCCGTGAGGCCACGCTCGAGAAGGGCGTCATCTGGACGGGCGCCAACGACGGCCCGTTCCATGTCACGCGCGACGACGGCAAGACGTGGAAGAACATCACGCCGAAGAACCAGCCCGCCGGCTGCCGCGTGCAGAACATCGAGCCGTCGCCACACCGCCGCGGCTCCGCCTACTACGCGGTCCTCTGCTACCTCCTTGGCGACTTCAGGCCGTTCATCTGGCGCACCGACGACTACGGCGCCTCGTGGGCGCTGCTCACCAACGGTACCAACGGCATCGCCTCCAACGAACCCACGCGCGTCGTGCGCGAAGACCCGAAGCGCGAGGGCCTGCTCTACGCCGGCACCGAGTTCGGCATGCACGTGTCGTTCGATAATGGCGCCACGTGGGCGTCGTTCCAGCAGAACCTCCCGCACACGCCCATCACCGATCTGAAGGTCCACCAGAACGACCTCGTGCTCTCCACGCAGGGACGCTCGTTCTGGATTCTCGACAACCTCACGGCGCTCCATCAGCTGGCCGCCAATACCGGGTCCGCCGTAACGCTCTTTGCGCCACGGGACGCCGTGCGCGCGCGCTACGCCGGCACGTTCGGTGGCGTCGAGAGTACGCGCGATGCAGGCGCTGACCCGCAGTATCCGCCGGTCGGAGCGATGATCGACTACCACATCGAGCCGTCGTACACCGGGCCGGTCACCCTTGAGATTCTCGACGCCAATCGCGTGGTGCTGCGCTCGTTCACGAGCGCGGGTGCCGGCGAATCGACCACTACCGAACCGTCCATGCGCCAGATGGTCACCGTGCGCGCGGGCGCACCGCGCCTGCCGCGTAACGCCGGCATGAATCGCTTCACCTGGGACCTCACCGTCGCCGGACCGTGGACTTCCGGCGGCGCGGGCGGCGGCCGCGGCGGGAGTGGACCAACCGTGGTCCCCGGCAAGTACTTTGTCCAACTGACGGCCAGCGCTGCCTCCGGCGCAAATACTACGCTCAGCTGGCAACAGCCGCTCACCGTGAAGATCGACCCGCGCTCGGCTGCCGATGGCATCACCGTCGCCAACCTGCAGGCGCAGTACGACCACAACATCAAGGTGCGCGACCTCGTCAGCGAGGTGAACAGGCTTGTCGCCGCCCTCGAGGAGCAGCGCCGGCGTCTTGCCAACGCATCCGGCGCGGCCGCTGACACGGCCAGGGGCGTCGGCGAGATTCGCGCCACGGTCGTCACGCCGGCCGTGCGCTACAGCAAGCCGGAACTGCAGGCGCACATCCAGTACCTCTACGGCATGACCAACGGCGCCGACCAACGCGTCGGCCGAGACGCCACCGCGCGCTATGTGACCCTCCGCAAGGAACTCGACATCACCATGGCCAGGGCGCGCGCCCTCCTTGGCCCGAACTTCGCGCGGGACAAGGTCATTCCTTGAGCCATCGCGCGCTGCGATGGCTCGCCGTCCTCGGCATCGCCGCCCTCGTGCTGGCGGCGCCGAGGCCCGATGGCATCACACCGCAATCGTGACCGACTCGGCGCGTTCCTGCTCTTCACCATCTATCAGGGTGACGTCCTCGCCAGCTCGATGTGGCTCACCGGCCAGGCCTCGAATGTCCTGATCGCCAAGTTCGCGCTTGACACGACGCATATCGAAATCAGCTACGGTCGGTGGATTCTCGGCGCCATCGTCCCGGCCGCGGTGCTGTTCGTCCTCATCCCGCTGGTGCTGTACCGGCTCTACCCGCCGGCTATCAAGCACACCCCGGATGCCGCGCGCATCGCCAAGGAAGACGGGATCACCAGCAAGTTCGCCGAATACTCCGCGTCACTGACCGTCGGCTGGAACTGGGGTGCGGCGCTTGCCGCGCTGGTGCTCATCTACTTCTACGCGCACTACGGTTTCGCAAGCATCACGGCACACGCCACGGTGATGTTCACGCCGTTTCTCATGGTGGTGCTCGCCGCGGGAGCGCCGCCGCTGCTCGCCGTGCTGTTGATGGCGTATTTCTCGAACCTCAGTGCCTGCCTCACGCACTATGGCACCACGCCGGCGCCCATCTACTTCGGGTCGCGGTACATCACCCAGCGCGACTGGTGGTTCTACGGGCTGATTGCGTCGTTCATGTCCATTGGCGTCTACAGCACAATCGGCTTGGCATGGTGGAAGCTGCTGGGCTGGTGGTAACGACAACGACTTTGCCGCGGATTTCGCAGATCACCCGCGGATGAACGCTGATCAAACTGAATAGGGGGAACTGCACCGGCCCGATCGCGCAGTTCCCCCCAAGTGTTTGCTGTTGCAGTATCCGCGTGCATCTCCGTGGAGATCCGCGTAATCCGCGGCAAGGTAGTTGCAGTTCCCCCTCCCCTACTCCACCCCAAACCTCCACACCGTCCTCGACCGGTACGTCTCTCCAGGCCGTAGGATTGTACTAGGAAACGTCTTCTGGTTCGGAGAGTCGGGATAGTGCTGCGTCTCGAGGCACAACCCCGTACGGTGTGCGTAGACCACGCCGCCTTTTCCCGTTAGCGTTCCGTCGAGGAAGTTCCCCGAGTAGAACTGCACGCCGGGCTCCGTGGTCCGCACCTCCAGCACGCGCCCGCTCGTTGGCTCCTTCAGCACGGCCGCCAGCGTGAGGCCCGTGTCGGCGCGCGTGAGCACGAAATTGTGGTCGTATCCGCCGCCGAACGCAATCTGCGGATGGTCCGCGTTGATTCGATCGCCAATCGCATGCGGCGATGTGAAGTCGAACGGCGTCCCCGCCACCAGTGCCAGTTCCCCCGTCGGAATCAGCGTCGCATCTACCGGCGTAAACCGGTCGGCGTTCAACGTCAGGACGTGCGACATGATGTCGCCCTGTCCGGCAAGATTGAAGTACGAGTGCTGCGTCAGGTTCAGCGGCGTCGCTTTGTCCGTCGTCGCCTCATACCCGATATGCACTTCACTCGCGTCGGCCAGCGTGTAGGTCACGGTCGCCGTCAGCGTCCCCGGGTATCCCTCCTCGCCATCCTTGCTCACGTAACGGAACTGGATTCCCACGCCCTCGGCTGTCCGCATCGTGTCGGCGCTCCAGACGACCTTGTCGAAGCCCGTGAGCCCGCCGTGTAGAGCGTTCGGCCCGTTGTTCACGGCCAACGTGTAATCCGCCCCGTCGAGCGTAAACTTCCCCTTCGCGATGCGATTGCCGTAGCGGCCAACGATGGCGCCGAAGTACGGTGACGACTTCACGTATCCGGCGAGCGAATCGTAGCCGAGCACCACGTCGCCGAGTTGCCCGGCGCGGTCAGGCACCTTGAGCGAGACGATGATTGCCCCGTACGTCATCGCGCGCAACTCGACACCGTGCGCGTTCGTCAGCGTGACCAGATCCACCGCCTCGCCGCTGGGTGTGGTGCCAAAGGACTCGCGTTTCATCGTGGCGACGCCCGCCGCGTGATCGACAGCTGCGTCGCACGCCGCGCTCGCGAGCAGGAGAGGAACGATGGCCCGGCGCAGGCCGCGAGACGTGGTCTTGAGCATGGGGAAGTCCTCTGGTCCGTCATGGAACGTGGTTTCGGAGCTCGAGAGGCCACGGCGAACGCCGCGCTGCGATCATGGAGTCCACTGTCGCCCGATCACCCTCTCACTCGCGGAAATTCCGTGACGCGAATATTCGTGCATCCATATGGAATGAGCTCGACCGTTTCGATCGGCTCCTTGCTCAGCCTCTTCGACGAATCCGCCCACTCTGCATCGGTGGACGAGATTTCCGACGCCCACCCGCGTGCAATTCCCCAACTCGGAATCCGCCGCACAGACACCTTCGCCACCACGCCCGCGCCGTCCGGAGAGAACGGAATCTCCCCGAGCGGCCGCTCGGCGAACGTCAGGCCCACCGGCGCGCCCTTCTCGACGACAATGCCGTAGTTCCACGGCGTGGCCGGCCGTACCTCCCAGTCACCGTGTGGCAGTTCGCGGTGCGGCTTGTCGGCGTTGATGCGCGTCCACTCCTCGCCGATGCGAAGCGCATACACCAGCGGCCCGCGCTCGATGGCCACGTTGTCGTTGTATCGCACCGTCATCTTCGAATTCATCGGGAAACGCAGCGTGATCGTGGTGCTCCCGCGCCACTCGCGATCCACCCGATGGAACGTCCCCGCCCTCGCGTTCACCACCGCGGCCCCGTCCACCTTCACCGTCGCCCCCTCGGCCCATCCAGGAATGCGCAGCAGCACCGGAAACCGCGCGGGTGTGTCAGTGGTGACCGTGATGGAGACCGTCTCCCGAAACGGATACTCCGTATCGCAAGTAATCTCTGCCGTCTGCCCTCCGCCGTCTGCCGTCAGCGTGCATGGCGCATAAGAAACCGCGGCAAACCCGCCATCCGCCGTGCGCATCCAGAGTGACGCCGCCAGCTTCGGCCACCCCTGATGCATGTTCGACGTGCAGCAGCCGTAGTTGGGCTCAAGGCCATAGAGATTCGCCGATGGCCCGTTCGATGACCACCCGTGGTCCGGGTTCACCGTGCACTGCACCTGGTTCACCTGCTGGTCGTACTGATGCGCCCACATGTCCGGCTTCATCGTCGCCGGCAGCGCGTTGAAGGCCACCTGTTCCAGCCGGTCGGCGAAGTACGGGTCGCCGAACACCGAGACGAGCGTCTCGAGCGAATACATGAATTCCACCACCGCACACAACTCGGTACCCTGCACAGGATTCTTTCCGGACAGCGTCTCGTCGCCCGAGAACATCCCGTTCACCTGCCCGTGATGTCGGTCGAGGAACTCGATCATCTTCCGCGGCCATGCGCGGTCGTTGCCGCGCCGGTCGAGCCGCCAGCTCAGCGCCGCGGCCTTCGGCGACATCCCCGCGTTCACCACATGCTTGGTCCATTTCCACATGCCGCGGCGCGGCGTCGGCACCTTCATGTCGTCCGTCGCGTAGAGCGCCTCGAAGTCCACGCCCTGCGCTCGCAGCTTGCGCGCCAGGTCGAGCAACCACGGTTCGTGCGTGCGCTCGTACACGTAGTACGTCGCAATCAGCCCCTCGAACCAGCGCGTGCGCCCCCAGTCGAAGAGGGGTGTCCGGTCAAGTCCGGTGGAGAGTGCGCGCAAGCTGCGCGTCACGGCGTCGAGCACGCGCGTATCGCCGGTCGCTTCGTGGTACTGCACCAGCACCTTGTTGGCGAGCAGGATCGCCCACATGTCGTAGCGCTTGGCTATCGCGTCTTCCGGGTACACGTGGTACCAGCCGTCGGCGCGCTGATGCTCGACGATGTACGACACGTACTTCGTGATGCGCGCCTTGAGCGTCGCGTCGTCGAGAATCCACGCCAGCGGTATGGCGCCATCCAGCCAGTACGGCGCACGCTCCCAGCCCTCGGCGCTGCCGCCAAACCATTGGCTCTGCGCAACATCCGGCCAGAACTCATCGAGATGGCCGCTCAGGCCGTCAGCCTGAATGCGCAGTTGGCGGGCGAGCCATCCGCGGGGACGAATGGCGCCGAGTGGCAGGGGCGTGTACGTGAGTGGGGCGAGTCCCGGTGTCCGGACGTTCGGATCCGACCGTTTCTGCTCCGGTTCGTCAGCGTGCAGCCTATCGAATGCGACGGTCGCGGCGGTGGTGGCCGTGATGCCGGCGAGGAATTGCCTGCGGTCGATGCTGGTCATTGGTCCTCTCTACAAACTGTTGAGGCCATTCAACCCCCCTTCACCCAATGCAGGGCGGGACGCGAAAGAAACTCCTCGACGCCGATCCCGTCCCCTCCCACGAGCAGCGTGCGTTGTGGCTTGAAGGCGCGCACGAAGGCCGCCGTGCTGGCGTGCACCAACGGCGAGCGGCCGCTCTTCACCTCAATCGCGGTCACCTGCCGCCCGGCCTGTACGACGAAGTCCACCTCATGGTTGCCCTCGCGCCAGTAGTGCACCGAACACTCGCCCCGCAGCGCCGCATTGGTGAGGTGCGTGCCCACCGCCGACTCGACCAGTCGCCCCCACGACTCGCGGTCCGCGCGCGCCTTTTCCAGCGTGAATCCGCGCATCGCTGTCATCAGCGCCGTATTGAGCACCTGCAGTTTCGGACTCGACGCCCGACGGCGCGCGGCGTCGCCAGCGTACTTGGGCAGTCCGCACACCATCCCGGCCCCTGCCAGCAGCTCCAGGTAGTGCGCGAGTGTGGTCGTATTTCCCGCATCCTGCAACTGGCCCAGCATCTTGGTGTACGACAACACCTGCCCGGAGTAGCGGCACGCCAGCTCGAACAGCCGCCGCAACAGGGCCGGCTTGTCCACCCGCGTCAGCAACAGCACGTCGCGCGAGATGGACGTCTCGATCAGGCTGTCGATGATGTATCGCGCCCACCGTTCGGGATCCTTGATGAGCGGTGCCGCGCCCGGATAGCCGCCGTAACACCAATGCTGTTCATTTAGCCATTGTTGTGTTATATTCTCAGCCATAGCACCCACTTCAGTGGAGGGG
>PNKL01000072.1 GCA_013822425.1 Gemmatimonas sp. | reverse complement strand
CCTCGCCCGATCGGCGCGAGATGAGGATTCGGGAGCGCGTCAGCCATGGCAGTCCGGGAAAGTGCCGAGTAGAGGCGGAAGCCAACTTGGCAGCGGCCACATCAGTTCGGCGAGCACCCCCTCGGCAGGTACAGGGCGACGGTCTACATTAGTGCGCATGCGCCGTATCCTGCTGATCGCAGCCTTCGCCCTCGCCGTCGCCAATACCGGCGCTGATATGCTCGGCATGCACGCGGCCGTGTACATCCTGAAGCCGCTGGCCACGCTCGCACTGGTGGCCCTCGTGCTGCGCACGACGGTGGCGTCGAGATACCGCGCCTGGATCGCGGCCGGGCTCGCGGTGTCGCTCGCCGGGGACATCCTGTTGATGCTTCCGCAGGGACTCTTCGTGCCGGGGCTCGCCGCCTTCCTCCTCGCGCATCTCTGCTACATCGCGGCGTTTGCGTCCGATGGCGCCGGGCGTCGTGCACCGCTGCTTCCCGCCCTGCCGGTCTTTGGCGCCGCTGCCATCGTGCTCTGGCATCTCTGGCCGTCACTCGGCCCCATGCGCGTGCCGGTCGCGTGCTATGTGGCGGTCATCAGCACCATGTCCTGGCAGGCCATCGCGCGCTGGCGTGTGCTCGGCACCCAGCACGCGATGTTGGCGGCCGCGGGAAGTGTTTTCTTCCTGATGTCCGATTCCGCGCTCGCCATTCGCAAGTTCGTGACACCGTTCCCCGGCGCCACGCTCGTGATCCTCGCGACCTATTACGTGGCGCAGTGGGGACTCACGCTTTCCGTCAGCGCCAATGACGCCTCACTGGCAGCCGGAAGCCAGCCGCTTCGCGTCGGGTGATCGCGGGAAGAGCGCGAGTGCCGCCTTCGCCTCGACGCAGCCGCGCGTGCGACTGGTGCGCGACATCATGAGCTGCGCATAGCGCAGGCGCGCGCGGTACGAACCCGGATCGAGCGACACGGCGCGTCCGAGCTGGCCGGAACTGTACGCGGCCATGGACGCGATCTTGAGCGCACTGTATTCGGCGGCGGCCAATCCGGTGAGGAGCACCACGACGCTTACTAGTGCACGCCGCCCCCTGTCGAGAGTCGCTGGTGCCGCGCTCGGTGCGGGAGGCAGCAGCGCACCCATGGCCCCCCAGAAGATCAGCGTCGGCGTGGCCAGCAGCAGCACGGCGTCAAACGCTCCCTCGACCGCGACGACCGCCACGACGGCGACGCCGGCAACGGCGCGCAGTCGCTCGTCGAGCGGCACGTCGAGCCGCCCCCAGCCGATGATCCCGCTGATGGCGAGTCCCGCCATCAGCGTCGCCCACACGATGAACGCCGGGAAGCCGCGTTCCGAGAGCATCGCCATCCAGTCGCTCGACGGCCAGGGATTGGCCGTCATCCCCGTTTCACGGCTCAACGAAGGGTCGGAGGATGGCGCGATCCCGGGATACTCGACCGCCCAGTTGCCTGGACCGGTCCCAAGCACCGGATGCTGCACGGCGAGCTTCCAGGAATTCGTGTATTGCTGCAGACGGCCGCGGCCGCTCCCCTCGCGGTAGTTCACCATCCCCTTGGCCGACTCGAGGTACGGATTGTCGCTGCGCCAGTCGAGCGAGTTCGGGAGGACAATCGCCCCCGCGCCGCCGATCAGCATGCCGGCAATGATGAGGATGAGTCCCCGGCGTGCCGAGGGATCGCGCCAGAGCGTGCCGCGTCGCCACAGCCAGGCGAGGACGACGAGCGCTGCGCAGCAGACGAGCGCCAGCCACGCGGCCCGTGTCCGCGACAGCACCAGCGCCGCGGCATTGATGCCGAGGCCGGCAGACGCCAGCATCGCGCCTGGCATCCCACGCGCCGTGAGCGCCAGGTAACCGAGCAACGGCACGCCCATGGCAGCGGCGTGCGCCATGAAGTTGCGGTTGCCGAACGTGCCGCCGGGCGCGCGACTCAGCGAGGTGAGGTCGCTCGATACGCCGTACGCCTGCGCGAGCGCCGTGGCTGCGCCGACCACCGTCACGGCTGCGAGCCCGCGGATAAGCACGTCCCGCGCGCCGTGCGCGGCGGCGGCCCGCGCGGCCCAGAACACGAAGGCGGCGCTGACGCTGATGGCCAGCGCACGCACGGCCAGCCAGCCATTGATCGTGAACAACGCCGAGGCCGCGGACAGCGCGAGGAAGACCGCGAAGTTCCGGTCGAGACGCGTGCGCGGCAGCGCCACACCGCCCGCCACGACGAGCGTCAGCGCTACCGCGGCCCCGACGTGCAACGCAAGTTCCTTGGGAACGAAGAACCGGTCGAGGTCGAACGACCGGAACGGAAGCGCCCACAGCACGGCGACACAGGCCAGCAGCACCAGCGTCCATCCGCTGGCGACACTTATTCGACGTTGAGCGGTCGTGGTCTGCACGACGTAAGAGCTAACGGACTCCGCCGCGCACCGAAAGGGCCGCATGCACTTGCGGCGACGTGGCTCTCGCGAGACGTTCACCCACTACCATCCTCCTCCATCGTTTCGTGCGGCCGCTCTGCCTCGCCACTCTGTTCGCACTTGCTGGCCCCGTCAGCCTGCTGCCGGTGCAGGGGCGTACCGGGCGTATTCGCGGTGTCGTCATCGACTCGCTCCTCGGCGCCACCCTGCCGGACACCGAAGTGCGCGTGGCGCGGCTGAACCGCACGGCGGTGACCAACAGCACGGGGCGATTCGTCCTCGACACCGTGCCACCCGGCGAGTGGACCGTGGCTTCTCGGCGGCCACACGCCGTGCAGTTGCCGGAACCCCTGTGAGTGGCACATGGTATGGAAGGGGAAAACCACTGGAGGGTCGCCGTGCTTCAAACCACCACGCGGGTCCTGCTCTTTGCCGCAGTCGCAACTGCTGGATGTGCCTCCGGTTCGTCGGGTGGAGCGGCGGCGGCGCCGGAGGTCACCGTGACGCCAGTGACCCAGCGCATCGTCACCCCCGGCTCGACGCTGAACATCAACACGGTTGACGTGAATTCGGGGTACTCGCAGATCATCATCGGCACGATGGAGGCGGCCTGGACGGCGCTCAATGTCGCATACTCCGATCTCAAGATCCCGATCACGACGCTGGTGGATGCGCAGCATCTCGTCGGCAACGAGAGCTTCAAGGTGCGGCGGCGCATCGGCAACATCCCGATGCAGCGGATTCTCGACTGCGGCAACGCACAGGGCATCCCGAACGCCGAGACGTACGACATCCTGATGACCATTTCCAGCTACCTGACGCCGAATCCCAAGGGCGGCCTCAACCTGATCACCCGCATTGATGCCACGGGCCGGTCGCCGAATTTCGCACGGGAGAACGCCGTCGCCTGCCACTCCTCGGGCACCCTGGAAAAGGATATCGCGGAGCGCGTGCGCAAGAAGCTCGGCACCTAGCCGCTGACCGCCTGAGCGCCTGAGCGCCCTGGCGCTCGGGCCACGCTGATGTCCATCCCCATCTTTCCCGAGACGCTCGACACCGCCGCGCGGCTGGCGGTGGCGATGCTCGTGGGTCTCGCGGTGGGCATCGAGCGGCAGCGGTCGGGACACACTGTCGGCCCCGACCAGGATTTCGCGGGGCCGCGCACTTTCCTGCTCATCGGCCTGCTCGGTGGTCTCGGGGGCCTCTTCGTCACGCATGGCGCGGAGCTCGTCGGCACGGCGGTCGAGGGGGGCTAGAAACGTTCGCCCTTCGCCTCGCGCTGCGTGCTGCCGGCGCCGCGAATGCGCGGATAGAGCGTCCAGAAGACGAGCGCCAGCCCCACGGCCTGCGCGACGCCACCCACGACGATGGCGATGCGCAGGCCGGGCCCTGGCTCGAATCCGGCAAGCACTTCTGCCGTCACGCGCAACGCTGTCCCCGGCGCAATGCACCACCACGCTGCCTCGGCCAGCCTGGGCTTGTACCGCGTGTCGTCGCTCGAGGGACGCGGAAAGAGCCAGAGCCCCACGCCGGCGATCATCATCATCACGAAGCCGACCAGCAGGGCATGCGTGTGCGCGCTCAGCTCACGCGCCGAGATGGCGTCACCGCCCAGCTCACGACGGATGAGCAGCCAGACGCCGAGCGAGAGGCCAACGACGAGAAACGCGATGGCCGTCTTCAGGAAGCGACGCGCGAGTGAGTGCATGTCTCCAGTCTAGCAAACCGCGGCGCGGTCGCCAGCCGTCATCACTGCATGGGAAGCTTGCGCCCCGCGCCGTCATCGCGCCGCGGCTTCCGTCCCGACCCGTCCAGCGTGCGCCACAGGTTGTAGATGAACAGGAACGCCCCGATGGCCGCAAGCACCGCGCCCGCCTCCACCGCCCGGCGCGCGCCGGGCAGCCACGGCAGGAAGATGAACCCGAGCACGAGCACCACGAGCCCCGTGTTCGACGCCCACCAGTGCACCTCGGCCATGCGGCGGCTGTGCAGCGGATTCCCGGTGAAGCGCGGAATCACGTGGTACGCCACGCCGAAGATGAACATCGAGGCGAAGCCGAGCAGGTTCAGGTGGGCATGCGCCGGGCGGTAGATGATGGCGTTGGGCGAGAAGCCGAGCCATGTCCCCAGGAGGATGCCGAGGCCCAGAAAGACCAGGGCGCTCTTGATGAAGTAGCGGACGAACCAGTCCATAGGGACAGACGGTAGGCGGTAGACGGTAGATGCGGACGGCGCGCTATACCGCGCGTAGTTCCGCGAGCAGGGCTTCGAGGTCCAACCCGTGCCGCTCGCAGACGAGCGCCAGCGGACTGGCGCCACCGCAGCAGCTGTCGAGTCCATGACGGGCGAAGACTTCGAGGGCGCGCGGCACCGACAGGCTGATCTCATTCAGCGTCATGGTGGCAGTGATGGTCGTTTCGGTGGTGCCAGGCATGCGGTCCTCCGACGGGTATGCTGATGCACGTCCAAAGTGGTATTATGTATACCGTTTATCTGTCAGGGAAGTTCCTGAGCTTGGCGACCATTTTTCCGGGGGTCCCGGAGGCAATTCGCCCACGGAGCGTATAGATTGAAGGACGACCCTCAGCCATTGGATCCCATGGCCAATCCGCGCGACCAGGAAGTGCAGAAGCTCCTCAAGAAGCTCGCCAAGGCCGGGCCGGTGAAGCCGCGCGGCGAGTTCGGGAAGACGTACGACAAGACGGCGCCCAAGCGGGCCGAAGAAGACTTCGAGAACCAGGCCTTCTTCAAGGAAATGAAACGGCGCGACTTCTAGTCGCGCCGTTCGTGTGTTCCGGAGCGCCCGCGGGCTCTACCCCGCCTCCGCTGCGTCGAGCGTGAGCATCCGGCGCAGCACCTTGCCGACCATCGACTTCGGCAATTCTCTCCGGAAGACGACCTTGCCGGGCACCTTGTAGAACGCCAGGTGCTGCTTGCAGTACTCGCGGAATTCTTCCGCCGTGGCTGTCACGCCCTCGCGCAGCACGACGAACGCCACCGCGATCTCGCCCTTGTAGTCGTCAGGGAAGCCACGCACGCCCACCTCGGCCACCGCCGGGTGTGCCTGCAGCACCTCCTCGATGTCGCGCGGCCAGACCTGCAGGCCGCCCGGCTTGATGAGGTCTTTCTTGCGGTCCACGATGAAGATGTATCCGTCTTCGTCCATGTAGCCCAGGTCGCCGCTGTAGATCCACTCGCGACCGTCCGGGCCAACGCGGCGCATGATCGCCGTCTCGTCCGGGTTGTTCCAGTAGCCGCGCATGATCTGGCGACCGTGGATGATGATCTCGCCCACCTCGCGCGCGGGCAGGATCTTCATCGGATCGTCGGTGTCCACGATCATCACGTCGACGTCAGGAAACGGAACGCCCACTGAACCCAGCTTTTGCACGCCCCGGATGGGGTTGATGGTGGCGGCCAGTAGCGTTTCGGTCATGGCATACGCCTCCACGATGCTCGCGCCCGTGACGGCCTCGAACCGCTTCTTGGTCTCGGCCAGCAGCGGTGCGGCCCCCGACACGCAGGCGCGCAGCGAACGGAAATCGGCCCTGCCGCTCTTCACGTCCGGGTGATTGAGCAGCGCGTTGTAGAGCGTGGGCACACCACAGAAGATCGTCGGGGTCACGCGCTTGAACGTCTTCACCGTGTCGTCGAGATCGCGAGGGTTCGGCACCAGCGCGATGGGATTATGCCCGATGAAGCAGACCGACTGCACGCCGCACGCACCGTACGAGTGGAACATGGGCAGCGGCAACATATAGATGTCCGTCCACGGACGGAACTCGCTCGCAAACCAGGCGCGCACCTGCAGTCCGGTGGAGACGAGACCGTTGTGGTGCACGCGCACGCCCTTCGGGGTGCCGGTGGTGCCGCCGCTCAGCAGGATCATGCAGTCGTCGTCCGGCTCCGGCCGGAACGCGGGACGCGCCGCACCGCGCTGCGCGGCCAGTACGTCCTGCAGCCAGAGGTCGCCAGCCTGCAGCGAGATGCGGTGCCCGTGGCGCTTCTCCATGAACAGCGTGAAGAGCAACGACGTCAGCGACGGGAAATACTCCTTGATGCTGGTCGCGATGATCTTCGGATTGCCCACCTGCGTCTGCACGTGCTTCAGGCGCTGGTAGAAGGGCGTCAGTGTCACGACGACCCTGGGCGTCGTGTCCTGAAGCGGCCCGACCAGTTCCTCCTCGGTGTAGATCGGGTTCAGCGGCACGAGGATTGCCCCGATCTTCCACGCCCCGAGCTCGCAGATGAAGAACTGCGGCGAGTTGGGCAGCAGCACCGCCACGCGGTCGCCCTTTGTCACGCCGAGGGCGAGGAGGGCATTGGCGAACGCGGTGCTTTCCGCGTCCAGGTCGCGCAGCGACATCGCGCGCCCCTTGAAGAGCAGCGCGGCGCTGTCCGGCCGTTCCTTCAGGCCATCATCGATGAAGTCGAGCAGGGTGCGCGCCGGGTATTCCCCAAGCGTGCTCGGGACTCCGGGATCGTAATGCGCGAGCCAGGGACGATTGACCATGGTCCGGGAGTGCAGGGGGAGGGGGCCGGCAAGACCTCGCGCAATATGGCGAGGTCCGGCGGCTTCGCAACGGGGACACTGGCCATGGAGTTCCCGACGGGCTGCTGCACCACTGATCCAACACCGCTCCCCCGACTATCGTAGAGAAGGCGTGACACCGCCTGGTCTCACGCCAATTCTCCCGACCGTATTCGCCATGCGCCGCTTCCTCGCCGTCCTGCTCGCCGCCCCTCTCGCGCTCGCTGCCCAGCAGCCTGCCGCCGACCCTCCGACCCTCGCACGCGCCCTTGCACTCCTGAAGACCGACAACGCCTGGACGCTGCAGAAGCAGGTCGCCCTCTGCGAGATTCCCGCTCCGCCGTTCAAGGAACAGGCGCGCGGCGTTGCCTTCCGCTCGGAACTCGTCGCCCTCGGCTACGCCGCCGCGCGCATCGACGAGGTGGGCAATGTCGTCGCCGAGGTGCAGGGGGTGTCACAGGGGCCGACCGTGCTCATCACCGGCCATCTCGACACCGTTTTCCCCGAAGGAACCGACGTGAAGGTCCGGCAGGACGGCGCGCGACTCAAGGGGCCCGGGATCGGCGACGATTGTCGCGGCCTCGCGGTGGTGCTTGCCACGGCGCGCGCGGTAAAGCAGGCGCGACTGCGCTTCGCCGGTCGCGTGATCTTCGTCGCCAACGTGGGCGAGGAAGGCCCGGGCAATCTCCTCGGCACGCGACATCTCCTCGGCACGAGCTACAAGGGACAGGTGGACTACTTCATCTCGGTGGACGGAGCGGGGGCGAATATCGTGAGCCGTGCCGTGGGAAGCAATCGCTACTCCGTCCGCTTCCTGAGCCCGGGTGGACACAGCTACGGTGCCTTCGGAATGCCGAACCCGATTCACGCGATGGGACGCGCCATTGCCGCGATTAGCGACATCCAGGTGCCGCGCTCGCCCAAGGCCACGTTCAACGTGGGCATCGTCTCGGGCGGCACGTCGGTGAACTCCATCGCCATGGAAGCGGTGATGGACGTGGACATGCGCAGCGAATCCGCGCAAGAGTTGGCGAAGCTCGATGTGCAGGTGCGCAAGGCCATTGGCGACGCCGTAGCCGCCGAGAAAGCACGGTATCCGGGTTCCAGCAAGAACCTGACGGTGCGCATCGATACCATCGGCATCCGCCCCACCGGCGCGCAGTCCGATGACGCACCCATCGTGCGTGCCGCCCGGTTGGCGGCCCGGCAGCTTGGGCTCACGCCGAGCATCGGGGCGTCGAGCACCGACTCCAACTACCCCATCTCACTCGGCATTCCCGCCATCACGATTGACGGCGGCGGCGAGGGCGGCGGCGCGCACTCCCACGACGAATGGTACGAGGACGGGCCAGCGGGGTACCTTGGACCGCAGTGGGCGTTGCGGATCATTGCCACGCTCGCCGGAGTTGCCCCCTGAACGTCGACCGGCAGTTCGTTGCGGATCTTCGCGTCACACGGATGAGTTGGCACGTCGCGCGTGTGTGGGTCGCAGCCCTTTCGCTCGCAAGCGTGGAATCGTCACCCGTCGAAGGCCAGCTGCCGCGTGCGCCACGGGATTCGAAGCGCCTCGCATCGCCGAACATCACGTGCGTCGTCGCCAAGCTGGCGGACGGCGACTCCTTCACCTGCGCCGACGGTCGCGAGGTGCGGCTGCTGCTCATTGACACCCCCGAGTTGGCGCAAGCACCGTGGGGACAGATGGCCAAGCGGCAGCTTGAGACGATGGTGCGTCCCGGCACCGCGGTGCGACTCGAAGTCGATCGCATGTCGGTTGACCGCTACCAGCGCACACTGGCGTACGTGTGGGTCGATACAGTGATGGTCAACGAGGCGATGGTGGCCAGGGGATGGGCGGTGGTGCTCGCCTACGAGAACGTGCGCCATCTCGATCGAATGAAGCGCGCGGAGTGCGAGGCACAGGCCGCCAAGCGTGGATTTTGGCAGGCGTGGGCGTTCCGGTGCCGCCCCGTGGATTTCCGCGCCCGACGATGCGGAGCGTCTTCCTGGCCGCAGCGCGGGAAATGACCGGCGTTGTGCGGCAACCACTGACGCTGCCATCCGGCTTCGCCCTGATACCTGTGTTGTGCGCTCCGCTCACATTCAGGGCATGGCTCCTCGCACGACACCGCTACTCCCCGCGCCCTTCGACCGATACCCGATGCTGGTGTGGCTCGCAGGCCGTTCCGGGCGCAAGGCACATCGAAGTTTCCGCGTCCGTCAGGTGGTTCAAGGCGGGTTCGCGTTGACCTGTGTACTGCTCGGCGTGCAGTTCGCGCGCTGGGTGGGAAGCGCACGGGCCGGCGACCTTCCGCTTCCGTCCCGGCCGACCGGCGCCGAGGGCTTTCTCCCCATCAGCGGATTGATGGGTGCGCTCGACTGGATCTATCAGGGCAGCCTGAACGTCATCCATCCTGCCGCCACCGTCCTCGTCCTGCTGGCCATCGCGCTCGCGTTGCTGCTGCGGAAGGCGTTCTGCTCGTGGGTCTGTCCGATCGGCTACTTGTCCGAGTTGCTGGCCCGCCTGGGACGCACGGCCGTCGGTCGCAATTTCCGTCCATGGAAGTGGCTGGACATCCCCCTGCGCGGCGTGAAGTGGCTGCTCATGATCTTCTTCGTGGGCTCGGTGCTGGCCATGGGCCGCGAGGAGCTCTCCGCCTTCCTGTCGTCACCCTACAACCGTGTTGCCGACGTGAAGATGGGGCTCTTCTTCACGGATCTCGGAACGGTCGGGCTCGTGGTCATGGGCGTGCTCGTGGTGGGATCGGTCTTCATTCAGGGACTCTGGTGCCGATATCTGTGCCCCTACGGTGCCCTGCTCGGTGCGTTTTCCTGGGCCTCCCCCGCCCGGATTTGCCGCAATCCCGAGGCGTGCGTTTCCTGCGGGCTCTGCGACAAGGCGTGCATGGCGCGCCTTCCGGTGGCGTCCAAGGACACGATCCTCAGCGCTGAATGCACGAGCTGCATGGACTGCGTGGCGGTCTGTCCCAGGAGCGATGCGCTCGGCCTTCACATCGGCCGTCGCCGCGTTGCTCCTCTTGCCTGCGGCGCTGCCGTGATGGGGCTGTTCCTTGCGGGCTACGTCGGCGCCCGCGTGGCGGGCCTCTGGGAGAACACCATTTCCGACGCCGAGTACGTGGAGCGGATACAGAACATCCGCTCCAACGAGTACGGGCATCCGGGGATGGAAGGTCCGTCGGCGAGCACGCCCAGCACGCGCTGACCTCGGGAGACCGCGCGCCGAGATGCGCCGTCACCCGGTAGGCTGACGCACAGGGCAACGAAACGACGGACTTTGGCCGTCTAAAGGCTGGCCCCCGAGCTGTTTCTGCCCATATTCCTAGCGCGGATCTCCCCTCAGCCCCCCGACCCGGTACCATGTCCGACTTTCGTGCCCGATTGGACGCGTCCATCGCGTCCCAGTATGTGATCGATCGCGAACTCGGCGGCGGCGGGATGTCGCGTACGTACGTCGCGACTGAGCGCGCACTGAATCGCCGCGTTGTCATCAAGGTGCTGGCACCGGAACTGCTGGCCGGCGTCTCGGTGGAGCGATTCAACCGCGAAGTTCTTCTCGCGGCGCAGCTGCAACATCCGCACATCGTCCCGGTGCTGGGCGCCGGCGACGCCGACGGTCTCCCGTGGTTCAGCATGCCGTACGTGGATGGGGAATCCGCGCGCGCCCGGCTGGCCCACGGTCCGCTCGCCATCGGCGAGGTGATCAGCATCCTTCGTGACGTGGCACGCGCGCTGGCCTTTGCGCACGCCCATGGCGTGGTGCACCGCGACATCAAGCCCGACAACGTGCTGCTCGCCGCGGGAAGCGCGACGGTCACCGACTTCGGCATTGCCAAGGCGATCTCCACCATTCGGGGCGACGCACCAGGTGGCACGCTCACCGCCATCGGCACCTCCATCGGCACGCCCGCGTACATGGCGCCAGAGCAGGCCGCGGGCGACCCTGACGTCGACCATCGCGCCGACTTCTACTCATTTGGCGTGCTCGCATACGAACTGCTCGCCGGCCGCACACCGTTCCACGATCTGCCGCCGTCGCGCATGCTGGCGGCGCAACTGAGCGAGAAGCCACGCGACATTCGCGAGCTGCGCGTCGACACGCCTGCGTCACTGGCGCAGATCGTCATGCGCTGCCTCGAAAAGGTGCCCGAGGATCGACCCCGGACGGGCGCCGACATCGTGAAGGTGCTCGACTCCGTCACCTCGAGTGGCACGGGAACGGCCGCACCGGTGATTCTCGCCGGTGGACAGATACGCACAGGGCGCGCCGTTGGCATCTGGGCCGCGGTCACGGTGTTGGTGGCCCTGACAGCCTGGGCGGCGACGCGCGTGATCGGACTCCCCGAGTGGGTGCTCCCCGGATCGGTCGGCGTGATGCTCCTCGGCCTGCCGATCATTGGCCTTACCGCCTACGTGCAGCGCACGGCCTACCGACTGTACACCGCCACCCCGGCCTTCACGCCGGGTGGAAACACAGCGGCGCACGGCACCATGGCGACGCTCGCGCTCAAGGCTAGCCCGCACGTGTCCTGGCGGCGCACCTGGATGGGCGGCGCCGTCGCCGTCGGTGCTTTCGCGGTGCTCGTACTCGGCTTCATGGTGATGCGCGCACTCGGCATTGGCTCCTTCGGATCGCTCATCGGCAAGGGTGCGTTCGGCCAGAACGAGACCATCATCGTTGCCGACTTCAAGAGTCCGGCCAACGATTCGACGCTTGGCGTGACGGTGTCCGAAGCGCTCCGCACGGACCTGGCGCAATCGAGGAACCTGAAGGTGCTTACCAAGGCCGCAGTGGCCGAGGTGCTGCGCCTGATGCAGAAGCCGGCCGATGCCGCTGTGCCGTTCACGCTCGCGCGCGAAGTGGCAAGCCGCGAAGGGGCCAAGGCCGTGCTCGACGGCGACATCGTGGAACTGGGCGGTAGCTATGTCATCTCGGCGCGCCTCGTGGGCGCGCTCGACGGCGCCGAACTCGCCACCTTCCGGCGCACCTCCAAGAACCAGGGGGAGCTCGTCGAGGTGCTCGGCGAGTTGTCCAAGGACATCCGCAGCAAGGTAGGCGAGAGCCTGCGCGAAGTGCGCGAATCCATCCCGCTCGAGCGCGTCTCCACCTCGTCGCTGCCGGCGCTGCGCAAGTACGTGGAAGGGGTGCAGCTCATCGCCACCACCGGCGACAACGCCAAGGGGCGTGAGTTGCTGCTCCAAGCGGTGGCGCTCGACAGCACGTTCGCCATGGCGTGGCGCCGGATTGCCGCCTCCTACTCCAACGACCGGGGTTCGCAGGCTGCCCAGCAGGCGGCGAGCACCAAGGCTTATCAGTACCGCGATCGTCTCAGTGAATCCGAACGCTTGCTGACCGAGGCCTATTACTGGTCAAACGGCCCGACGCCCGACCGCGAGAAGACCATCGCCGCCTACGAAGCCCTGATCGAACGCGATTCCACCAATCGGTCAGCCACCAACAACGTCGCCATCGTGTACTGGCAGATGCGCGATCGGGCAAAGGCGGAGGCGTTGTATCGTCGCGCCATCGCGGTGGCCCAGCCGTTTGGCGGATCGTTCGCCGGCCTCATGCAGGTCCAGATCGAGCAGGGCAAGATCGCCGCCGCCGAATCGACGCTGGCGCTGTTTGAACGAAAGCTTCCTGCGCACGGCGGCATCTCGACCGCCCGGGCGATAGTCGTCTTGGCCAAGGGCAATCTCGCCGCCGCCGATTCGATCATGCGCAACTCCATGCCGACGTTGCGTTCGGACGATGCACGGCGAATCACCGCAGGCGGGATGGCCAACATTCTGACGGCTCGCGGCCGGGTGCGCGAAGGAATGAAGTGGACGGCGCAGACCATTCCGGCACAGGGAGTCTCGGCGGTGCTCGACGCCGGCCGTCTGGGCGTCATGCTCGACAGCGCATGGGTGCAAGCCTACTACCTCAACGACGCGACAACGGCCAAGGCGACGGTGAAGCGCGCGCTCGAGCGCGTGCCAATCAACTCGCTCGCGGCGCCGGACCGCCCGTGGGCGACGCTTCTCGGCATCGCGGCCGTCACTCGCGATGCCGCCGCCGCACGCACTTACGCCGCCGCGCAGGAACGCGACATGGTCTCGGCGACACTGGGCATGTTCAAGGGTGCCGTGTCCGTGACTCGGGGACTGCTCGCCATGGCGGAGAACCGGCCGACGGATGCGGCGGCGCTCTTCGGTGAAGCAGACAAGTCTGACCTCGGTTCCGAGCAGATCGGCCCGTGGCGGGCTCAGGCCTTTGACCTCGCGAACCAGCCGGATTCGGCGATCGCCGAATTCGAACGATTCGTCGCCTTCCGGGATGCCACGTATTCGCTGCGCCGCGACTATCTCGCCGGCTCGCACAAGCGACTGGGCGAACTCTACGATGCCAAGGGGAATGCGGCGAAGGCCATCGAGCACTACCAGAAGTTCGTGGATCTCTGGAAGGACGCCGACCCGGAACTGCAGCCGAAGGTGCGCGAGGTGCGGACGCGGCTGGATGCCCTGCGGCGGAAGGGCGCCAAGGGGTAGAACACTGGCGGGCGTCAACTCACGAGCACATGCCGTTGCGCCATCACGCTTCTTCGCGCGCTCGGGCCTTCGCGATCCGGCCGTCGTGTCCGCCGGCACCGAAGCCTTGCAGTCGC
>PNKL01000071.1 GCA_013822425.1 Gemmatimonas sp. | reverse complement strand
TGTCCTTGGCCGGAAGCTTGACGCCGGCGTTCAGCGCCGCGATGCGCGGGTCATTCCACCTGGTGATCTTGCCGAGGAAGATGTCGCCGAGCACGATGCCGGAGAGCTTGAGCGACTTCGACACGTCCGGGAGGTTGTACGTCACGACGACGGCGCCGAGCACCATGGGGAAGTGCAGAATCTTGCCGCCCTTCGCCTTGGACAGCTCGTCATCGCTCATCGGCGCGTCGGAGGCGCCGAAGTCCACGGTCTGCTCGGACAGCTGGCGGATGCCGCCGCCCGACCCGATGGACTGATAGTTGATCCGCACACCGGTCTTGCCGGCGTAGTCGGAGAACCACTTGGAATAGATGGGATACGGAAACGTGGCGCCGGCGCCGGTAAGCGCGACCGACTGCGCATCGGCGGCCGCGGCGACCAGCGAGCCAGTGATGAGTGCGGCAAGAGTGCGAAGGCGCACGGGGACTCCGGAGAAGTGATCGTTCTGGACGCAACGGCCGCGTCATGCAGCCCCGCGTCACCCTGATAGTGGGGGCGTCGCGTGACACGACCGTCTCGGGCGTGTAACGATCGTGTTACGAAAGTCGGCTGGGTTCCCAGTGGCCGCCGGCGAGCCCCGGCAAGCCCCGGCGAGCCCCGGCGAGCGTCGGTTTGGCTGGAGTCGCCCGCGATCACTGGCCGGGGCCGATCCGGTCCGGCAGCCACACGCTCACCGTCGTACCCACGCCCGGCGTGCTCTCGGCGTGCAGCCGCCCCCCATGCGCGTCCACGAGGTGCTTCACGATGGACAGGCCGAGCCCGGTGCCGCCTTCCTCGCGCGAGCGCGCCGGGTCCACCCGGTAGAAGCGCTCGAAGATCCGCGGCAGGTGATCCGGCGCGATGCCGCATCCGGTGTCGCTGACGCTGACCGTGATCCCGTCGCCCTCGCGCGCCGTGCGCAGCGTCACCGCGCCTGCCGTCGTGTGACGCAGGGCATTCTCCACCAGGTTGCCGATGACCTGCCGCAGCGCTGTCGGGTCGGCGAAGACGGCGCGCGCGTTGTCCGCCACGACGACATCGAGACGAATCCCCTTCCGGTCGGCGGTCGCGCGCGCGGCGCTGACGTCGTCGCCGACCACGGCGGCAATGTCCACCGTCTGCGGCGCCGGCACCCATCCACCGGACTCGATGCGCGAGAGGTCGAGCAGGTCGTCCACCAGCCGCTGCATGCGCCGCGTGTGCGTGGCGATGCTCTGCGCAAACTGGCGGCGCGTCTCCACGGGAGGATCATCGTCGGCCAGCGTCTCGGCAAATCCGCGCACCACGGTGAGTGGTGTCTTGAGTTCATGCGACACGTTGGCCACGAAGTCGCGGCGCACGGTCTCGAGCCGCCGCAGCCGCGTGAGGTCAAGCAGGGCGAGCACGGCGCCGCCATGGTCGAGCGGGCGCGCCGTCACGTTGACGATGCGGCCGTGCAGCACTACCTCGATGTCGAGCACCGTCTCGCCGGCCAGCGCGGCCGCCATGGCGTCGCGAAACGCGCGGTCGCGCGGCAACTGCTCGACGCCAAAGGGGAGCGCGGCGCGAATCCCGAGCAGGGATCGCGCCGTTTCATTGACGCGCACGACGTGCTGGCGCGTGTCGAGCGCGAGGATCCCCTCGTTCAGCGACTCGGCGAGCTCACGCACCAGCGTCTCCTCGGCGCGCAACGCGTCCACCCGCGCGCTCAGCTGCTCGGCGAGCCGGCTGACCGCAATCGCCAAATCGCCGACCTCGCCGGGCGCGGCGCGCGCGGGGCGCTGGCTGAAGTCGCCGGCCGCGAGCGCGCGGGCCACGGCGGCCAGTTCCACCACGGGCTGCGAGACGCCGCGGGCGAACCACCACGAGAGCACCACGGCCACGAGCAGGGCGAGCAATCCCGCGTAGGCCACGTCGCGGCGCGCGGCGCTCACGATGGCATCAAGCGATGTGGTGGCCAGGGCGACGCGCGCGACGCCGATGGGCGCGCGCACGGCGACGTAGATCTCCTCATTGCCCGCCGACGCGCTGCGGCGGCGCGACGACCCGACGCCGTGCTCGCGCGCCGCGGTGATCTCGGGGCGCGTCGCGTGATTCTCGAGTTGATCCAGCTCCGGTCGGTCGAACTCCGAGTCGCCGACCACCCGTCCCGTCGCGTCCACGAGCGTGACGCGGTGCCTGGACTCTCGTCCCAGCCGGTCGGCGAGCCGGTCCGCATCGACGCCGGCCGTCCACTGTCCTGCCACGAGACGGGCTTCCGTCGTGAGCCGCGCCGTTGTCTCTGCGGTCAGGCGATTGGCGAGCTGGCGGTTGACGGAGATCGTGATGAGGAGCACGAGCGCGCCGACCACACCCAGCGCGCCGAGCAGGAGGCGATGGGCGAGTTTCATGTGTCGCGGGGCGCGTGGAGCCGGTATCCGAATCCGCGCACCGTCTCGATCAGGTCGCCGGCGGACGCGAGCTTGGCGCGCAGGCGCTGCACGTGCATGTCCACCGTGCGCGTCTGGATGTCGGGAGCCGCTTCCCAGACGCTCTCGAGGAGCTGGGCGCGCCCCTGCACGCGGCCGCGCCGCTCCGCGAGGAGCAGCAACAGCTTGAACTCCGTGGGCGTGAGCTCGACCTCGTGGCCGCGCACGGTGACCGTGTGCGCGGCGCGGTCGATGGCCAGCGCCCCGATGGTGAGCAGGTCGCCGGCCGCCGGCGCTGCCGCGCTCCGGCGCAGGATGGCGCGCACGCGAAGCACCAGCTCCTGTGGACTGAACGGCTTCGTCAGATAGTCGTCGGCGCCGAGCGAGAGCCCCTTGATGCGGTCCGGTTCCTCCTTGCGCGCCGTGAGCATCAGCACGGCGATGCCGGCGGTGGACTCGCCGGCGCGGAGCTGTTCGAGCACATCGAACCCGGAGAGGCCGGGAAGCATCAGGTCGAGGACGATCAGCGCCGGTCGCTCACGCTGCGCCGTCTCCAGGGCCTCGGTGCCGTTCGAGGCCGACGAGACGCGGTACCCTTCCTTCGCGAGGTGATAGACGACGAGCGCGACGATGTCGGGTTCGTCATCCACCACCAGGATGCGCTCGCGCGGCTTGGACTCCGTCACAATGGCTGGCCCTGCAGCCGGCGGAGAATGGTGGCGATGATGAGGTCGATGGCCACGACGTTGTGGCCGCCGCGCGGAATGACGAGGTCGGCGTAGCGCTTGCTCGGTTCGACGTACTGCAGGTGCATCGGCTGCACGGTGGTGAGATACTGGTCGAGGATTTCGTCGAGCGGGCGGCCGCGCACCTTCGTGTCGCGCCGGATGCGGCGGATGAGCCGTTCGTCGGCGTCGGTGTCCACGAACACCTTCACGTCGCACCGCGAGCGCACCCGCTCATCCACGAAGAGCAGAATGCCGTCGATGACGATGACGTCGGCGGGCGCCACCGGCTTGGACTCCTCCGACCGGAGATGCCGCACGAAATCGTAGATGGGCTTCTCGATCGGCACGCGCGCCCCGAGCTGGTCGAGGTGCGTCACCAGCAGATCGAGATCGAACGCGTCGGGATGGTCCCAGTTGACCTTGCGCCGCTCGTCGAGCGTCAGTTGCTCGAAGTGGCGGTAATACGCGTCCATGTCGAGGAACGCGACCGACGCCGGCATGGCCTCCGCGATCCGCTTCGCCACGGTGGACTTGCCCGAACCGGTGCCGCCCGCAATGCCGATGATGAGAGGCTTCATGAAGAGAGGAGTCCGGTTACAGGATGCCCGCGCGGACGCGCCAGAGAAAGGGGGCAGGTGTCACGTAATTGTATCGGTGGACCGCGCGACGAGCCAACGATGGCACCGCGCGGCTGGCACCGCATTTCGCACCGCTGACCGCTCCCCCCTGGGCACTCGACCCTGTAGTTTTGGTCCATGTTGCCAGTGACCCGCGCGGCGCTCCTCGCGAGCGCCGTCATCGTCTTCGCTCCGCCCGCCGTCCGCGCCCAGGGCATCCCTGTGGACCTCGTCGTTGCGGCGACGACCGACGTGCACGGCCGCCTGCGTGCCTGGGACTACTTCGCCGACACCGCGGAGTCGACCCGCGGGCTCGCCCGGCTGGCGACGGCGGTGGATTCGCTGCGTCGCGCACATCCCGGGCGAGTCATCCTGCTGGATGGCGGCGACCTGCTCCAAGGCAACCCAATAACATACGTGGCGTCGCGCACGCCGGCCATGCCGCATCCGGTGATGGCGGCGATGAACACCATGCAGTACGACGCGGCGGCCGTCGGCAACCACGAGTTCAACTACGGCGTGCCGTTCCTGGAGCGAGCCGTCGCGCAGGCGCGCTTCCCGTTCCTGGCGGCCAATGCGCACCGCCTCGACGGCACGCGCGCCTTCCCGGCGTTCGCCCTCATCGAGCGGGCCGGAGTCAAGGTCGGCGTTGTCGGGGCCACCAATCCGGGTTCCAATATCTGGGACCGCGCCAACCTGGCCGGGCGCCTCACCGTCTCGGAGATCGTCCCTGCCGTACGCATCGCCGTTGACTCGGTGCGCGCCGCCGGCGCCGAGCTCGTCGTGGCCGTTGTGCACGCGGGACTCGGCGGGCCCAGCAGCTACGACACGGCCGGCACGGGCGGCGAGAACGTGGCGGCCGACGTGGCGCGCCAGGTGCCCGGCCTCGACCTCATCATCTACGGCCACTCGCATCGCGAGGTCGCCGACACGACGATCAACGGCGTGATGCTCATGCAGCCGCGGCAGTGGGCGGGAAGCCTTGCCGTGGCCACCATCCGCCTGCAGAATCGCGGTGCGTCGTGGACCGTCGTTGAGAAGCGCGGCCAGCTCGTGCGCGCGCGCGGGCACGAGGAATCGCCCGCGGTGGTGCAGGCGGTGTCGGCGCAGCACGCCGCCGCCCGCGCGGCCACCTCCCGCGCCATCGGCTCGACGTCCGCTGCCTGGCGCTCCGACTCGGCGCGCACGCACGACACACCGCTCGTGGACTTCGTGCTCGACGTCGAGCGCCGCGTCTTCGGCGCTGACCTGGCGTCGACGGCGGCCTTCGACCTCGGGGCAACCCTCGGGCCGCAGAACATCACCGTGGCGCAGCTGGCTCGGCTCTACCCGTACGAGAACACGCTGCAGCTGGTCAAGATCAGCGGCGCCACGCTGCGCGCCTATCTCGAGCAGAGCGCCCGCTACTTCGTGGTGCGCCCCGGCGCCGAGCCGGCGGTCACCACCGACCCCGACATCCCCGGCTACAACTTCGACATCGTCGGCGGCGCGGAGTACGTGATGGACCTGTCGCGACCGATCGGTGAGCGCATCACGAGCCTGCACGTACGCGGTCGTGCCGTCGCACCCACCGATTCGTTCACGCTGGCGGTGAACAACTACCGGGCGGGCGGCGGCGGCGGGTATGGCATGCTGCGCGGCGCGCCCGTCTTGCGCGACACGCAGGTGGAGATCCGCGACCTTCTCATCGCCGAGATCGAGCGTCGAGGCGCCATCGAACCGGCCACATTCACCGATCGGCACTGGCGCATCGAGCCGGCGGCGTATGCGGCGGCGGCGTACAAGGCGCTGCAGCCGCACCCCACCACACTGCGCATCATCAGCATCAACGACTTCCACGGCGCGCTCGAGCCGCGCCCCGACGGCGCTCAGGGGAATCGCGGCGGCGCGGCGCACGTCGCGCACGCCATCCGCAGCGCGCAGAAGGAGTGCGGCGACCGCTGCGTCACCGTGCTCGTTGACGGCGGCGACATGTTCCAGGGGACGGCAGCCTCCAATCTCGCCTTCGGCCGGCCTGTAGTGCGGTTCCACAACACGCTCGGCTTTGCCGCCGGCGCGCTGGGCAATCACGAGTTCGACTGGGGCCAGGATTCGCTGCGCGCGCGCCTGAAGGAGCTGCGCCACGCGGTGCTCGGCGCCAACGTCACGTACGCCGACGGCCGCCCGGTGCCGTGGATTCGCGCCGACACCATCGTGGTGCGCAACGGCGTCCGCATCGGCATCGTCGGTGTCGCCTCCATGCTCACGCCGCGCACGACGAAGGCGTCCAACGTCGCCGACCTCCGGTTTGCCCCGGCCGCTCCAGTCATTGATGCGCGGGTCCGCTCGCTGCGCCAGCGCGGCGCGACCGTCGTGATCGTGGTCGCGCACGATGGCGGCTTCTGCAGCGGGCGCGGTGACGCGCAGACCTGCAGCGGCGAGGTGCTGCAGATCGCGCAGGGCATCACGGAGAAGGTGGACGCGATCGTCAGCGGGCACACGCACTCGGTGCTGAACACCGAGGTCCGCGGCGTGCCGGTGGTGCAGGCGCGTTCGAGCGGCCGCGCCATCGCCATCGTGGATCTCCCCCTCGGTCCTGACGGCGCGGTGACCGGGCGCGCGAACGCGTGGGTGCGCGACGTGAACAGCGACAGCATACCGGCCGACCCCGAGGTCGCGGCGCTCGTGCGTGACGCGACCTCGGGCATCGCCGACCGCGTGAGCGAGCCGGTCGGCGAGTTGCGCGCACCGCTCCTGCGTCGCGGCGACGAGTACCCCCTTGGCCGCCTCATCGCCGACGCGCAGCGCGCGGCCGGACAGGCGGACTTTGCCGTGATGAACAACGGCGGCATCCGCGCCGACGTGCAGTCTGGCACCGTCACCTACGGTGCGCTCTTCGAGGTCCAGCCGTTCGGCAACGTGCTCTATCGCGTGACGGTGCGCGGCGACGCCCTGCGCGCCTACTTTGAGCGGATGTACGACGGCCGGCGTGCGCCACGGGTGCACGTGAGCGGCATCACACTCACCTGGGACCACACCCGGCCCGCCGGCCAGCGTCTCGTCGGCGCGCGCCTGCCGGACGGCGAGGCGCTCGACGACGCACGCGAGTACCGCATGGTGCTCAGCGACTTCATGCTCACCGGCGGAGACGGCCTCGGCCTCGGCGACGCGGCGCGCGTCGTGGAACCGCTCAACGTCCAGGACCTCGACGCGCTCATCGCGTATGTTCGCGGCATGCCCGGCGGGGTGATCACTGCCGACGAAACGCCACGCCTCCACTATCCACGCCCATGACCGAACCCGTCACCGTCTTCGTGAACGCGCGCGCCGTGCGGGTGCCGCCGGGCGCCACGGTCCTCGACGCGGTCCGCGCCTTTGATCCCGCCGAGGGCGACGCGTTCGCCGCCGGCACGCGCGGCGTCACCGACAGTCGCGGGCTCCCCGTCCCGCCGGCCGGGCCAGTGCATGGCGGAGCGATCTTCCGCCTCGTCTCGGCACGCGCCGCCCGGGTTGCAGGCACCGAGTGACGGTCGCCACTTCCGACTTGCTTCGCCGGCTCCCGAAAACGGAGCTGCACTGCCATCTCGACGGCTGCGTGCGTCCGGCCACGCTGCTCGAACTGGCCGCCGAGTACGACAAGCCGATGCCGGCCGACGACGCAGAGGCGCTGGCCGGATACATGCTGGTGGATGACGCGGAGAGTCTCGAGGACTACCTCGAACGCTTCTCCGTGACGCTCTCCGTGATGCAGACCAGCGAGGCGCTGGAGCGCGTCACGTACGAGCTCGCGGAAGACGCCGCGCGCGAAGGGGTGCGCTACCTCGAGACGCGCTACGCGCCGGTGCTCAACGTGCGCGGCGGGCTCTCGCTGGAAGAGGCGGTCGAGGCGCCGCTGCGCGGGCTCGCCCGCGCGCACCAGGAGTATGGCATCGTCGGCCGCGTCATCGTCTGCGCCATCCGCAACATGGCCCCCGAGGTGTCGCTCGAGCTCGCCAAGCTGGCGGTGGCCTTCCGGAGCCGTGGTGTCGTGGGCTTCGACCTTGCGGGTGGCGAGGCCGGCAATCCGGCCAGCCGCCACAAGGAGGCGTTCGACTACGCTCGCGAGCACGACCTCCCGTGCACCTGCCACGCTGGCGAGGGGGACGGTCCCGACTCGGTGCGCGACGCGGTGCACCGCTGCTCTGCCTGCCGCATCGGCCATGGCACGCGCCTCATCGAGGACGAGTCGCTTACCCAGTACGTCGCCGATCGCCAGATCACCATCGAGTGCTGCCTGACGAGCAACGTGCAGACGCGCGCCACGGCGTCGCTGGATGCGCATCCCCTGCGCACCTACTACGACCGCGGCCTCAACGTCGTGCTCAGCACCGACAACCGGCTCATGAGCGGCGTCACGCTGGTGGACGAGTACCAGAAGGCCGCCCAGCACCTCGGCTTCAGCTTCGAGGAGCTGGCCACCGTGGCGCGCAACGGCTTCACCAGCGCGTTCCTGCACGAACACGAGCGCCGCGCCCTGCTGGCGTCGGTGGACAGGGACATCGCGGCGCTCATGGCGGAGGTGCGAAAGTGAGCAGTCAGATGCCCCGGACGCACGGCGCCGCCGACGCCCGCGCCGCAGCCGATGTCGTGCGCGCGCGGCTCGGCGTCGAATCGCCGGCCTGTGCCATCATCCTGG
The DNA here is from genome assembly GCA_013822425.1 of Gemmatimonas sp. Lineage (GTDB taxonomy): Bacteria > Gemmatimonadota > Gemmatimonadetes > Gemmatimonadales > Gemmatimonadaceae > PNKL01. Next base: position 5,551 of record PNKL01000071.1, on the reverse strand, counting down.
GCTCAGGACTTGGCGGACTCGCCGACCGCATCGCGAATGCGCGGCGGCTCCCGTACGCTGAGATCCCCGGCTTTCACGCCACGCATGTCGTTGGACATCAGGGGCAGCTGATCGCCGGCACACTGGGCGGCCGCGAGGTGATCGCGCTGGCGGGGCGCTTCCACATGTACGAGGGGCATGCGCCGCGGGTGAGCGCCTTTCCGGTGCGCGTGGTCCACGCGCTCGGGGCGCGCACGCTCTTCGTGTCCAATGCCGCGGGCGGCATCCGCCGCACGTTCAGCGCCGGCGACCTCATGGTGATCGAGGACCACATCAACCTGCAGTTCGTGAACCCGCTCTCCGGCCCGGTGGAAGCCACGGACGAGCGGTTCCCCGACATGAGCGCGCCGTACTCGCCGCGGCTCAAGGAGCTGCTGCGCGAGACCGCGAAGCGGCTGCGGCTTCCGCTCCAGTCGGGCGTGTACGTCGGCCTCCTCGGGCCGACCTACGAGACGCTCGCCGAGGTGCGGATGCTCGAGAAGCTCGGCGCCGACGCCACCGGCATGAGCACCGTCAACGAGGTGATCCTCGCCAACGCGCTCGGCCTCGAGGTCGTGGGGGTTTCGCTGATCTCGAATCCTGCTGCGGGCCTGTCTCCGGAGAAGCTGAGTCACGCCGATGTGATGCGCGCAGCGGAGGCGGCTGGGGAGAAGTTTGTGGCGCTCGTGACGGAGTTTGTGAAGGCACTCTGACGGCAGGCGGCAGACGTGGACTCGCTAGGGGTTATTCACCACGGAGCACACGGAGGAACGGCGGAGGGCCACGGAGGACGACGACTTCATGGGTGAACAGCGAGCGCCACGCGATCCTTGCGTGGCGCGATGTCGTTACCCGCTGCAGTAGCAGTCCTCCGTGGCCCTCCGCCGTTCCGTGAGCTCCGTGGTGAAAGAGCCCCAGGGCGCCCCGTGCCCGCCGACGCGCCAGTTTCGCCGTCTACTTCTTCGCCGGAGGCGGCGCCGGCAGCGCCAGCAACCTCTTCTTGAATGCTTGGAATGCCGGTGTGTCGCGCCTGAGTCCCTTCAGTTGCGCGACGGGGTAGGCCGCAATCATCCGCCTGGTGTCGCTGATGCGCGACTCCTCCATCGGGTGCGACGCGAAGAAGCGGTCCACCTCTGTGGGCGTCGCCTTCCGCTCCTTCTGCAGGATCTCGAACATCTCCGGTATGCCGTTCGGGTCGATCCCCGCCTTGATCACGTACTGCACGCCCACTTCGTCGGCTTCGGCCTCATCGGTGCGGCTGAACTTGGCGAACGCCGCACTGGCGCTGATCTGCCCGGCGGCCTTTGCCAGTCCTGAATTGCATGCCGAGGTCAGCGTGCACAGCAGGGTCGCGCCGATGCTGGTTCCCTGCGCCTTCTGCATCTGCTTGACGCTGTGCCGGCGCGTCACGTGGCCAATCTCGTGGCCAATCACGCCGGCAACCTGTGCCAGGGTGCCGGCGCGCTCGATCAGCCCGCGGTTGACGTAGATGTAGCCGCCGGGTACGGCGAAAGCGTTTACCTCGCGGCTATCGACAACGTGGAAGTGCCAGTCGAGATTTCGCTGGTCGGCCACGCGGGCCAGGGAGTCGCCGAGCGCCGTGATGTAACGGGTGACCTCGGCGTCCTGGATGAGCGGGAGTTCCTTCGCGATCTGCGTGGCGTAGCTGGACCCGATCTCGATTTCCTGCTGCGTTGAGACGGCGCAGGCGGAGCCGAGCAGGGCCGGGGTGATGAGGGCGGCATGGGCCGCGCGGGCGAAACGAGTGCGCATGGAGTGAAAAATAGCGGTGCAGTGGCTCACGACGGCAAGGGACCTGAAGCGCCGCAAGGCGCGCGAGCGGAACGGCCTGTTCGTCGCCGAGGGCGTGCGGACGGTCGAGGAGCTCGCACGCTCGCCCCTCACGGTCGAGGCGGTGCTCGTCGCCGCCCGCGCTGCCTCTGACGAACGCGCCGGCGCCGCAGTGTGTGCCCTCGCCGCGCGCGGCGTCCCCGTCCTCGAGGTCACCGACGCAGAGTTCGACTCGGCGGCCGACACGGAGCATCCGCAGGGGCTGCTCGCCATCGCGAGACAGCCCCAGCGGTCGCTCGGTGCGCTGACGCTGGGCAAGACCACCCGCCTGCTCGTGCTTGACGCCATCCAGGATCCGGGGAACGTCGGCGTGCTGATCCGAACGGCGGCGGCGCTCGGAGCCACCGCGGCCGTTGCGCTTCCCGGCACGGTGGACGTCTGGAACGCCAAGGTCGTGCGCAGCGCGACCGGCACGCAGTTCCGTTTTCCGGCGGTCGAGGCGACGGTGGCCGCGCTGCAGGACTACCTCGACCACCATGGCATGGCGCTGTGGGGGACGGACGCCTCCGGCTCGCCAATTGACGCGGTGCACGCGCCGGACCGGCTGGCGATCGCGGTCGGAAACGAAGGGGCGGGGCTGTCCGATGCGTTGCGTGAGCGCTGCTCAGCCGTCGTCTCGTTGCCCATGGCGCCGGACGTCGAGTCGTACAACGTGGCCGTCGCCGCCGGCATCACTCTTTTCGCACTCCGCCCATGAGCCGCAGCACCCCTGCACCCGGCACTCCGCACCGTCCGTGACCATCCCCTCGTATTTCGTCGCATACGCCCCGGCCTTCGGCGCCTTCGGCGCCGTGCTCGGCTCGTTCCTCAACGTGTGCATTGCGCGGTGGCCCAAGGACGAGTCGGTGGTGCGTCCGCGCTCGCGGTGCCCGGGATGCGGCGGCTCGATCGCCTGGTATGACAACATCCCGATGGTCAGCTGGCTCCTGCTGCGGGCCCGGTGCCGCAGCTGCGGCGAGCCCATCAGCGTCCAGTATCCCCTGGTCGAGGCGGCCACCGCCGTCCTCTGGATCGCCGCGCTGTGGCTGCTCGGCCCGTCGGTCGTCGCGGTGCGGCTTGCGCTGGTGGCCACCATCCTGCTCGGCGTCGCCATCACCGACGCACAGAGCTACCTGATTCCCGACGGGTTCACCGTCTCCGGCCTGGCGATTGCCCTTGGTGGTGCGATCGTCGGGGTATTCCTCGGCGAGCAATTGCCGTTTGTCGGCCCGTGGGACGCCGTGCTCGGCGCCTGTGTCGGCGCGGGCGCCATCACCATCATCGGTTGGCTCGGCGAAGTTGCCCTGAAGAAGGAGGCCATGGGCTACGGCGACGCGACGCTGATGGCCTTTGTCGGCGCGACAGTCGGACCCGTTCGTGCCCTCCTTTGCATCTTCGTTGGCGCGGCGCTCGCGGCGGCGGTCTTCCTGCTCATGGTCTATCCGGTGGGCTGGTGGCGCGCGCGTCGGGCCGGCGCGGATTTCGAAGCGCCCCTGGTCCCGTTCGGCGTCTTCCTTGCGCCTGCGGCTCTCCTCACGTTGCTTTTCGGAAATGCCCTGCTCAACTGGTATCTGGGGCGGATGTTCGGCTGAGCCGCGGCCTGCGACGGCGCCAACTTTGCGAGGTTTCATGCGTTCCTTCTCCCGCCGCGCGTCGGTCCCGTGTACTGCGGCGCTCGTCGTCCTGTCGGCCTGCGGCGACAGCCAGGCCACCAAGTACCCCGAGCCCTACGGCAACCTCGTCGGCAAGTACGTGCCGCAGGTCGAGAAGGCCACCGGGCTCAGGTTCAAGACGCCGCCCAAGGTAGAGCAGCGCTCCTCGGACGAGGTGCGCACCTTCCTCGAGAAGGAATTCAACGAGAAGCTGCCCGCCCTCGAGCTGGAGGGGGCCTCCCGGGCCTACAAGCTGCTCGGCTTCCTCCCCGATACCATGGACCTCCGCCGGTTCATGCTGCGCCTGCTCGGCGAGCAGGTGATCGGTTACTACGATCCGGCCACGAAAGTCCTGTATGTGGTGAGCGACACCTCCGCTGGCCGTACGGCGCTGGTGGAGGTGACCATCGCGCACGAGTTGGTGCACGCCCTGCAGGACCAGTACGTGCCGCTGGACTCCATCCAGAGGCAGCGGGACGACAACGACCGGCTGACGGCGGCGCAGGCGGTCATGGAAGGGCAGGCCACCTACGAGCAGATGTCGACGATGCTCGGCGGCGACCTGGGAGCGCGCATGCCCGGCGGATGGGACCGGGTGCGCGAGATGATTCGGGAGAACCAGACGGCGATGCCGATCTTTGCCGGCGCGCCGATGCTGCTGCAGGAGTCGCTCCTCTTTCCGTACCTGAGCGGAGCGGAGTTCATGCATCGGTTCAAAGGCGCGAAGACGGGGCGGCCGCCCTGGCAGCCGCTGCCGGCGAGCACCGAACAGGTGATGCACTTCGACAAGTACGTGGCGGGTGAGCGGCCGGTGCGGGTTGAACTGCCCCCGCTGCTCACGGGCACCAAGGTGTACGAGAACAACCTCGGCGAATTCGAGACGCGCCTCTTCCTGTTCCAGGCGCTGCAGGACCTCGGGACGTCGGCACGCTCGGCCGAGGGGTGGGGCGGCGATCGGTATATCGTCGCCAACCTCGCGGGCGGCGCGGGCATCGTGTGGGTGTCGGTGTGGGACACGCCGATTGATGCCGGCGAGTTCCGCGACGCGGCGCAGCGGGCCGCGCAGCGACGGCTGGGCGCGGCCGGGACGGGAGATGCGGAACGAAAGCGGTTCGAAGGAAAGGGGCGCGTGGTGGAGATTGCCGCTACCACGGTGCAGGGCAAGGCTGCGATCATCTGGACGGACGTGCCGGCGGGTAGCGGCACCCGTCTCATTGACGCCGCGAAGGTGCGGCTGACGGTGCGGTAGGAGAGGAACGCCTGATGCGACGAAAATTCCTGAGCGATGGTGCGCGCTGCGCGCTGGTTGCGCTGCTGACACTGGCGAGCGCCGGCTGCATTGAGTGGAAGCAGACGACGGCGGCGCCGGAGGAGTCGGTGCGGCGGTTCATCTCGCTGGTGCAGACGCTCGACGGGTCGCGGACGGCCACGCTCGTTGCGCGCGCCGCGCCGACGCCTGGAATTGGTGCCGTGGTCTCCGCCGTCCTGCCCAATCAGGTGCTCCGCGGCGGCACGGTGCAGACGACGCTGACATCGGCCACACCGTTCAGCCGCGCCGTCTTCAGTGTTCCCGGCAACACCGACCACTGGGAACTTCAGCTCGCATCGCCGGTCACGAGCGTCACGGTGCTCATGGTGATCGCCGTCGAGATGCCCAAGACGCTGTTCACGCTGCAGATCGCGGCCGGCGGCGCCAGCAATACGGGGCCGTACCAGTCGACGGACCTCGGCGTGATTTTCGTGGGCACTGGCGAGATTCAGACCAACGTCATGTGGGATACGCCGGCAGACGTCGATCTCCACTTGATCGACCCGTCGGGGAAGGAGATATACTACGCCTCGCGAAACTCACCCACCGGCGGCCAGCTCGACCTCGACTCCAACGCCGGCTGCAGCACCGACGGTCCACGCGCCGAGAACATCTTCTGGGGCGATGGCATCGTGGTGCCACGCGGCGAGTACATCCTGCGCGTGGATTACTGGTCCAGCTGCGGCGCGGCGAGCACCAACTACACCGTCACGATCAACCTGCGCGGCCTTCCGCCGAAGAT
>PNKL01000070.1 GCA_013822425.1 Gemmatimonas sp. | reverse complement strand
CTTCCGGGAATTGCAACCCTGGGGCGGCGACGGCGCCACGGCCGAAACGGCGCAAGATCATCGGTTGACCACACGGCCGTCCCGCACCGGCGATCGCAAGTCTCGGCCGCTGTTGGGCGCGCCGGACTGCTGCTACCTTCTGCAGCATGACCGCATCGAACGGCCTCTTCGCACTCATCGTCGCCATCGCCGCGGGCTTCTTTGCGTACAACGTCCAACGCCTCGTTGGCTACCTGCGCATCGGGCGCCTCGACGACTCGCGCTGGGACCACGTCCCGCGCCGGCTCTTCAACCTGCTCTCGATCGGCGTCCTCCAGCGGAAGATCTTCCGCGACTGGATTGCCGGTCCGATGCACGCGGCGATCTTCTGGGGTTTCTGCGTCCTGACGGTGGGGACGGGCGAGTTCGTCGCCCGCGGCATCCTGCCCGGCTTCACGGTCGCGAAGTTCATGCCGCCGTGGGCGTACCGCTTCTACCAGGTGAATCAGGACCTGTGGGGCGCCCTCGTCATCGGCGCCGTCGCCTTCGCGCTCTGGCGGCGGCTCACGCACCGCGTGAAGCGGCTGCAGGGGGCCGAGACGCACGCCAACGATCCGCTCCTCATCCTGAGCTGGATCGGCCTGCTGATGGTGACGATGTTCTTCGCCGAGTCATTCGAGATGGTGGCGTTTCCGGAGCACGCCACGCCGTACTACCGGCCGCTCTCGTACACGCTCGCCAACCTCCTGTCATTCGTGCCACCCGACTGGGCTGCCTTCTTGCGTTCGCTGAACTGGTGGGCGCACGGGCTGCTGGTGCTGGGATTCCTGAACTACCTGCCGTACTCCAAGCATCTGCACGTGGTGGTGTCGCTCCCGAACGTCTACCTCTCCAACACGAGCGGGCCGGGGCAGGTCGGGGTCATGCAGTACATGGACCTCGAGGCCGAGACGGAGCAATTCGGCGCGAAGGACGTGGAGCACCTCTCGTGGAAGAGCCTGATGGACGGCTTCGCCTGCACCGAGTGCGGACGCTGCACCGCGGTGTGCCCGGCGAATACCACCGGCAAGTTGCTGTCGCCGAGGAAGATCATCGTGAATGTGAGGGAGCGCCTCGAACAACGGGCGCCGGCGATGCTGATGGTAGATGGTCGAGGGTCGATGGTAGATGACAAACCGCTGCTCGACGGCTTCATCACCGAGCAGGAGCTGTGGGCGTGCACGACCTGCCGCGCGTGCGTGCAGGAGTGCCCGGTCTCCATTGACCAGCTCTCGGTGATCCTCGAGATGCGCCGCAACCTGGTGCTGGGCGAGTCGCGCTTCCCGGAAGAGGTGATGCCGGCCTTCGAGAGCATGGAGCAACGCGGATCGCCGTGGGCGTTCGACCCGGGCGACCGAGGCAAGTGGTCGGAGGGGATGAACATCCCCACGATGGCGGAGCTTGCCGAGCGTGGTGAGACGGCTGAGATCCTCTACTTCGTGGGATGCATGGGGTCTTTCGACGACCGGGCGAGGAAGACCACCGTCGCGTTCGCGAAGATCATGCAGGCGGCGGGCGTCAACTTCGCCATCCTCGGTCGCGAGGAGAAGTGCAATGGCGACCCGGCGCGGCGGATGGGGAACGAATACCTGTACCAGATGCTGGCCAAGGAAAATGTCGAGACCCTGGCCAAATACAACGTGCGCACCATCGTGACGGCCTGCCCGCACTGCATGCACCAGCTCGGCAACGAATATCCCCAGTTCGGCGGCCACTACGACGTCATCCATCACTCGGTCTTCATCGAACACCTCATGGCGCAGGGGCGCATTCCGCTGCGCCACGACCTGCACGAGGCGGTGAGCACGTTCACGTACCACGATTCGTGCTACCTCGGCCGCTACAACCAGATCTACGACGCACCGCGCGCCACGCTCAAGCGCGCGCTCCCCGTGGTGAACCTCGTGGAGATGCCGCGCTCCGGCGACCGCGGTCTGTGCTGCGGCGCCGGCGGCGGGCGCATGTGGATGGAAGAGAACGAAGGCAGGCGCATCAACGCCGAACGCGCCGACGAGGCGCTGGCCACCGGCGCGCGGTCCGTGGCGGTGGCGTGCCCGTTCTGCATGACCATGATGCGCGACTCCATCGCGTCACGCGATGAGTCGGTGCAGGTGTACGACATCGCCGAGGTGGTAGCGGACCGGCTGGCGTAGTGTCGGCGGCACGAAGACGCCCGGCCGCATCGCAGCGGCCGGGCGTCCTTGTCCCAGTGGCCCTACTGCTTGCCCGCGCTGAGCGACGCTACATACGCCGACACCGCGGCGATCTGGCTGTCGTTGAGCGGTGGCCAGGAAGTACATGTAGTAGCTGATCTTGTCGGCGACCTGCCCGCCGCTGAGCACCTTGATGATCCACGGCGTCTGCTGGTCGAGGATGGCTTCGCCCGGCTTCCGGTCCGAGAGGATGCGCTGGTAGGCCTCGAAGCGAACGGCGAGCGGCAGGCCGTTCGTTAGCCGCAGCAGTGGATCGCCCGTGGAGACGGTATCGCGCGGCTCCTCCCCGACCGCCATCTCGAAGCCGTTGCCGGCGAAGGCCGCCCCGAAGGGCGTGAGCCTCGGCGCGGGCTGGTGGCACATCGAGCAGCTCACGCGGTACTTCCGCGCGAATGCCGGGATGGCGAGCGCGTCGAGCGGCAACGCCGCGAGTGCGATCATCAGGGTCGCGCACGTGGGGGCGAGTCGGGCGAGAAAGCGAGGCATGCAAATCCTCCAGTGGACGCAGCCGCTCAGTAGCGCCACGGCGTCGAGGTGGGATGCGACCCCAAAGTTGGCGCATGGGCACGCCGGATGCAGTAGGGCGTTTTCTCGGCGTCCGGAACGATTTCCCCTGAGCGGGAAAGGCAGTTCTACTCGAGCCGCAGTGGAACCCGCCTGGCTGTCGTGGCGTCCCGGGGCAGCACGGTCAGCAGCAGGCGTGACGCATCGCGCCGCACGACCACCTTACAGGAGCTGGCGCTCCATCTCCGTCATGTTGGCCAGCTGAGCGGCCGTGACCAGCCCGCGCGCCTGCAGTTCCTTGGCCACCTGCGGAGGAACGCTCGGGCCCGACGCAAGCGGACTGCCGCTGCTGCGGAGCGGGCCGAGGTCGCCGCGCAGCCGGCGGCCGACGAGCCAGATCGCAATCACGGCCGCGGCGAGCACCACGATGGCAGCGCCGACGAGTCGGAAGTCCATTGGCAGCAACGGCTGGTTCACCCGAGCCGCACCTCGTGAATGGTGATCGTGTGCTTCGTCACGCCGTCCTCGTGCCGCACTGCGCGCCGTTCGCACACCACCGCGCCACGCGCGGCGCATTCGGCGAGGCAGGCCTGCAGCGCCACACGTCCGGGATCGGCGATCAGCGCCACGCCGTCCGGCGCGAGCGGCGCGCTCACAGCGCGAACGACTCCGAGAGCTGTGCACCCGGCGTGAGAAGCAGCGCGGACAGCGTGTCGCCCGCGGCATGCGACGGCTGGTCCTCGGGGACGATGAGCAGCGCGTTGGCGCGCGCCATGGACGTGAGGATGCCGGAGCCCTGCGGGCCGGTCAGCCTGACAGTCAGCGCCCCTGACGGCTGGGCCGTGACGACGGCGCGCAGGAAGTGCGTCAGCCGCGCGCCGATCTGCACCGGCTGCTCGAGCGTGACGGGCACCGGACGGCGGTGCAGGCGCGTATGGCCGAGCATGCGCAGGATGGCGGGGCGGGCAAACAGCTCGAACGTCACCATGACCGACACGGGATTGCCGGGAAGTCCGATCCACGGAATCCCCGCCACCGTGCCGAAGCCGATGGGGGCGCCGGGGCGCATGCGCACTTTCCAGAACTTCAGGTCGGCGCCGAGCCACCCCAGCGCGTCGCGCGTGTAGTCGAACTCGCCCACCGAGATGCCGGCCGAGCTGATGATGAGGTCGGGGCGTGCCTCGACGGCGCGCGTGAAGAGCGCCGTCATAGCCTCCGGCGTGTCGAGCGCGTTGCCGAGCGGCACGGGGATGCCGCCTGCGGCGCGAACGAGCGCGTGCAGCGTGTAGCTGTTCGATCCGACGATGCGCTCACCCGCCACCACGCGGTCGAACTCGTCGAGGTCCACCAGCTCGTCACCGGAGCCGAGGAGCGCCACACGCGGGGCGCGATGCACCGGCACCTGCGCCATGCCGAGCGAGGCCAGCACGCCGACCTGCGCCGCGCCGATTGGCTCGCCGGCGCCCAGCACCACGTCGCCCTCGCGGAAGTCCTCTCCGCGCGAGCGCACATTCTTGCCGCAGTCGCGGTCGTTGAGTGCGCGCACGTCCGTGACGCCGCCGTCGGTGTCCTCCACGCGCACCACGCAGTCCGCACCCAAGGGCAGCGGTGCTCCCGTCATGATGCGCGTCGCCTCGCCGCGCTCGATGGCGCGCGTGGGGAACTGTCCCGCGGCGACCGTCTCGACCACGCGGAACAGACGCGGAGATTCGGCGCCCGCCCCCGCAAGGTCGGCCGCGCGCACGGCGTAGCCGTCCATCGCCGAGTTGTCGCAGGCCGGCAGCGTGTACGAGGCCTTGGCGTCAGCCGCGAGCACGCGGCCAAGCGCGTCGAGCAACGGCACGTGCTCCGTGTCGAGCACGGTGACGTCCGCAACAACCCGTGCCACGGCCTCCGCGACGCTCAGCATCGCTTGCTACCTCGGCGCGCCCGGGGATGCGAGCCGGACGAGGATCGCGTCCTGCACCGCCTCCACGGCGGCATTGGGCACCGTAAAGTTGTTGCACAGGAAGCTGAAGATCAGCAGGCGGCCGTCCGGAGTCGTCACATATCCCGAGAGGCTGCGCGCCTTGTCCACGGTGCCGGTCTTCGCATGCACGTTGCCCTGCGCGGGCGTGCCCCGCATGCGCGACCGAATTGTGCCATCAACGCCGGCGATGGGAAGCGCGTCGTAGAAGCTCTTGAACTCCGCGTGCCGTCGCATGGCGTCGAGCACCTTCACGATGGTCTCGGGCGTCACGTAATCGTGACGTGAGAGTCCGCTCCCGTCGCGTACCGCGTGGCCGGCCGTGTCGGCCCCCCAGGCGGCGAGCTGGCGCTCCACCACGCGGCGTCCGCTGTCGGGCGTTCCCACGCCGGTCTTCTCGAGGCCGAGCGTGCGGAAGAGGATCTCGCCGATCTGGTTCTGCGACGGCTTCTCGAAGAGCGGCAGTACGGTGCGCAGCGGCGGCGACCAGAGCGTGAAGAGCCGCGTCAGTCCCGCCGTGTCCGCGGCCGGTTCACTGATGACGTTGCCGCGGAGCATGATGCCGTGGTCGGCGAGCGCCTCGGCAAATGCGGCGAGCCAGGCCTGCGCCGGATTGCGCAAGGCCACCGTCACCGTGGCGCTGTCGCGCATCTTCACGAAGCCCGAGAGATTGAGCAGCGGGCGTGGCCCGCGCACGTCGGTCTCCCACGTGACGCGGTTCCGCTGCTGCGCCTCGGGATCCATCATGCCGCCGGTTACCACCGTCACGCGCCCAAGGGACGGCACCGTGCGAGCCGGAGCCGTGCGCACGCCGGCGGTGCCACCGACGGTCCTGGCCGCCTGCACCGTGACGCGCGCGATCCCCTCGTTGAAGAGCAGTTCGTCCACGCCCGCCGAGTAGCCGTAGTCGAGGTCGTCCCACGACCAGCCGTAGCCGAGCGTGGAATCGGGAAAGGCATCGCCGCCGCGCACGAGGGCGCCGGCGATCTCGCGCACGCCGTGCGCCCACAGCGAGTCGGCGGCGGCGCGCAGCGGCTTCATGCCATCGCCGAAGGCCGCGTCACTCACCGTCGGGTCGCCGCGGCCGACCACCACCAGGTCGCCGCGCAGCGAACCGTTCACCAACCGGCCGTTCGATGCGAACTCCGTGCGGAACCGGAAGTCGCCGCCGAGTTGGGCGAGCGCCGTGGCGCCGGTGAGAATCTTCTGGTTGGAGGCGGGCATGAAGAGCTTGCCCGCGTTGTGCGAGTAGAGGGTGTCCCCGCGGGCCGGGTCTACCACCACGATGCCCCAATTCGCGTTGCGGAACATGGGCTGGGTGACCATCGAGTCCACGCTCCGCGCAAACGCGGCGCGTTCACGGGTGGGCGACGGCCGCGAGGTGCCGCCCCATGTGGCGCACGCACTGGCGACGGCGGCGCCAATCACGACGAGTTGACGCATCGCTCAGCTCCGGTTGGGGAGGTACTGCTGTTCGACCCACGCCACGAGTTCGTCGAGCCAGCCATCCTGGTCGAGGCGAAAGACGGGGAAGGGAAGTTTGCTCATTTCGCCATCGCACACCATGGCCCGCCACGCGGCGGCGTTGGGGAGTGCAGCGTCATAGAGTGGTGCGTCGTGCGCCACGCGACGGAAGACCTCCACCTTGGGGAGTTCCGTCGCCTTGAACCCCTCGCAGAGCACGAGGTCGGCATCGGCCATGAAGCGCGCCGCAATCTCCTGCGGCGAGAGCGGCTTCTCCCAGTGCGCGACGAGCGCAAACTTGTCGGGCGAGATCATTGCCACGCGTTCCGCCTTTCCTTCGTGGTAGTGGCGGTACGTGTCGGTGTTCACTGGATCCATGTTGAACGTGTGCGAGCCGTGCTTGATGGTCATGACGCGCACGCTGCGCTCCGTCAGCGCCGCCGCGAGCCGCACGACAAGCGTCGTCTTGCCGGAATTCTTCTTGCCGGTGATGGAGAGCAGGGGCGGCGTCATGGCTTGGAGGCGAGAGGGAGATCGTCCGGGCGGTTCACGTTGAAGAAGATGCGGGCGGGATCGCCGAACTGCGACACCTCCGCGACGGTGAGCCGCGTCATCCGCACATCCTCGAAGAACGACACCACGCGCCGGTCGCCGGCGTCGAGGCGCTTCTCGATGGCGGCGAGACAGGCCGCGCCGTACCACGCGCAGAGCGGCTCGACACCACGCCCCGACGTCGCACTTACCGGCACGACGGCGTCGTACCCCCGCTCCCCGGCGGCGCGCAGCGCGCGCAGCAGCCCCTCGCTCGCAAACGGCATGTCCCACGCCACCACGAGCACGGCGTGGCCACCTGCATGCGAGAGCGCAGCGTGCAGACCGCCCAGCGCTCCCTCGCCGCGCCGCACGTCAGCGGCGGTGCGCACGCCGGGAAGCCATCCGGCCGCGCCGGGGTCGTTGGCGACAAGCAGCAGTTCATCCGCTGCGCCGCGCAGGGCGGCTGCCACACGGTCAATGATCCGCGCGCCCTCGACGATCTGCAGTCCCTTCGGCTGTCCGCCAAAGCGCGTCGCCCCGCCTCCGGCGAGAATCACTCCGACGCAGTGCATCAGCCGTCCGCCGTCGGCCCACTGCCGTTTGAGGCCGGACCGCTGCCGTCCGCCGTCTGCCGTCTGCCGTCTGCCCTCCACACCTGCGGCTCGCCAGACACCGCCCGCCCGATCAGCACCAACCCGGCCGCCTGGGCAATCTCCACCGCCAGCGAACTCGGCACGCTCGGCGTGGCCACCACGGCAAGTCGCGCACGCGCCGCCTTGAAGGCGAGCTCGGCCGATATGCGGCCGGTGACGAGCAGCATCAGGTCGTCCGGGCGCGTCCCGGCCATGACCATGGCACCCAGCACCTTGTCCACGGCGTTGTGCCGCCCGATGTCCTCGGCGTGCGTCAGCAGCGTCGTGCCATCGGTGAGCGCCGCCGCGTGGATGCCGCCGGTTTCGTTGTACCGCACGCCCTGGGCGAACAACTCCTTGAACAATCTGCGCGTGTGCGGCAGGTCGGGAATCACCGGCGCTGCCGTGCGGCGCGGCACCGAGGAGAGCGAGCCGAGGATCGTGGTCACGGCCCCACATCCGCTGGCGAGCACGCGGCGACGCTCGGTCCCCTCCACCGTCTCGTAGCGCTCGCGCGGCACCTCGGCCCAGAAGCCGAGTTCCTGCGCGCACGGGCGCAACGACACCAGGTCGTCGCGCGAATCGATGTACCCCTCGCCGTACAGCCAGCCGATGACGAGTTCAGGAAGCTGGTGGGGCGTGCACATCCACGTGACGGCACTTTCGCCATTCACCTCGAGCCAGACCGGGGCTTCCTCGACCGCGTCGAGTTGCATCATCGCCTGCGCTCCTGGCTCAGTCGGTCACCCACTCCGCCCACAGCGTCGGGCTCTCGGACAGCCAGACGCGCGTGACCTGCGCGCGTGCGCCGAGCGCCGCCTGCACGCGGTCGGCGATGAACGCCGCCAGGTTCTCGCAACTGGGTACGAGCAGTCCCTCGGCGAATTCCGGGACGTCGGTGTTGATGGTCCGGTGATCGAACCGGGCCATCACTTCGCGCTCGAGGATCTCATCGAGTGCGCGCAGGTCCACCACAAAACCGGTCATCGCGTCCACCGGCCCGGCTACCGATACGTCGCACGTGTACGTGTGGCCGTGCCACGGGGCGCGCGCGCACTTGCCGAAGACCTCGAGATTGCGCTCCTCGCTCCACTCCGGGCGCCGGTAGCGGTGCGCCGCGGCGAAGACAACCCGACGCGTCAGCGAGAGGCGCGCCATGGGCTCAGCGGAAGAGTTGGTAGCTCAGGCCCACCGACCAGAGGTGGTTGCCCATCCACGGCGCCTTCTTGCCGGAGACGATCGCCGGGCTTCCATCCGAAGCGTCCTGCCGGTACGCCGGCGGGTATTGCAGTTGCCAGAGGTAGTTGGTGAAATCCACGCGCGGCTCCCAGCGCCCCTCGGTGTGGTACCGGACGCCAAGTCCCCAGGTGAACAGGAAGCGCGTGCCGAACCGGTAGCCGCCGTCGTCGGGCGTGCCGCGGAAGTCGCTGACCATGCCGACGCCGCCGGAAAGCACTGGTGCCAGGCGATGCCAGCTCTTCTGTCCCGTGAGGTTCATCGCGATGCCGAGGTCGCCCGCGAACAATTGGCTCTCCTGGTCGCCGATGTACCGCGTCGCGGCGGGCTTCGACGGATCCAGGACTCGGCGCGAGGTTGGCGCCGCTGCAGCGCGCACCACCAGCGAGACCGGACCGCCGATTCGCAGGTCGTAGCGCACGCCAGTGAGGAACCCCGGCTGCGGTCCGACGCCGGCCGGGTCGTCCCCGGTGTCGAAACCGCCGGCGAACACGCCGAACGACTGCTTCCACGGCAGATCGCGGTAGGGGCTCTTGGCAGGCTCGTACCCTACCTGCGCGGCCGCGGGAACGGCCGCCAGCGTCAGTGCAAACAGCGCGGCGCGCAGTCGCGTCACTTCATGCTCCATGGATTCGAAGGTCCTTGCCAGTCATCTCCGCCGGCTGCGGCACACCCAGCATGCCCAGCACGGTGGGACCCACATCGCACAGCGCACCACCGGCGCGCAGCGCCGCCGGCGTTCCATCCTCCACCAGCACCAGCGGCACCGGATTGGTGGTGTGCGCCGTGTGCGGCCCGCCCGTGGCGGGGTCGAACATCATCTCGCAGTTGCCGTGGTCGGCCGTGACCAGCAGCCGCGCTCCGGCCAGCTCCGCGCTCTTGAGGATGCGTGCCAGCTGCTCGTCCACCACCTCGCAGGCCCGTATGGTCGCGGCGAGGTTGCCGCTGTGCCCCACCATGTCGCCGTTGGCGTAGTTGCAGAGCGTGAACGGATGGCGCTTCTCCTCGATGGCCGAGCAGAGCACGTCGGTAATGCCGGCGGCGCTCATCTCGGGCATCAGGTCGTACGTCGCCACCTTCTGGCTCGGCACGAGAACGCGCTCCTCGCCGCGATACGGCGTCTCGTTGCCGCCGTTGAAGAAGTAGGTCACGTGCGGGTACTTCTCGGTCTCGGCCGTGCGCAGCGTCGTCAGCCCGTGTTCCTGCAACACCTCGGCCATGATCTTGGCCATCGAGAACGGCTCAAAGGCCGTCGGCAGCCCGAAGGTCTGGTCGTACTGCGTCATCGTTGCCACGTGCAGCTTGGGCCGCGCACCGGTCTCGAAGCCGGTGAATCCGTCAACCGCGACCGCGCGGATGATCTGCCGCATGCGGTCCGACCGGAAGTTCCAGGTCACGAGGGCGTCGCCATCACGCATCGGGGCCACCGCGCCGCCCTTGGCGTCGTGCACCACCGCCGGCTCCATGAACTCGTCGGTGACGTTGCGGTCGTAGTTGCCTTGAATGAAACCCAGCGGGTCGGTGGTGGACGGCCCCACGCCCTGCACGGCCGCACGATACCACGGCTCGATGCGGTGCCAGCGCTGGTCGCGATCCATGCCGTAGTAGCGGCCGCCGATGCTCGCGATGCGCGCGTGTCCCGCCGTGCGCGCCGCGAGGTCCCGCGTGAACGCCAGCGCGCTGGTCGGCAGCGTGTCGCGACCGTCGAGCAGGCAGTGCAGGGCCACGCGCGTGATACCCTGCTGCGCCGCGAGGTCCACCAGCGCCACCGCGTGGTCCTGGTGCGCATGCACGCCGCCGTCACCCACGAGGCCCATCAGGTGCAGTGTTCCGCCGCTCACCTTCACCCGTGCGCACGCGGCGAGGAACGCGGGGTTCTCGAAGAACGGCCCCTCTTCCACCGCGGCGGTAATGCGGACCAGATCCTGCAGCACGACGCGTCCCGCGCCGAGGTTCATGTGGCCGACTTCGCTGTTGCCCATCTGGCCGGTGGGAAGGCCTACCGCTCGTCCCGAGGCTTCGAGCAGCGTGCGCGGCGCCTTGGCCCACAACCGGTCCCACGTGGGGGTATTGGCCAGGCGAACGGCGTTCCCCTCCGTGCTCTCGCGATAACCCCATCCGTCGAGCACGACGAGGACAACCGGGCGGTCGGGACGCGGCGTCATCTTGGCTGAGTTCGGAAACGGGTGATAACTTCGACCATGGGTGTCACCCGGAGAAAACTATCCCCGGGCACGCCCCCCTACCAGCGATGAGACCTATTCGTTCCCTCCTTATCCTCCTCTGCGCGGCGCCGCTCGCCGCGCCGCTCTCCGCGCAGACGGCGCTCGTCGCCGACGCCAGCGTGCGCGCCACACCCGGCGGCAGCGTGGTGGCCCTCCTCAAGGCGGGCACCACCGTCACCCCGGGAGTCGCGCGCAACGGCTACGTCTACGTGACCTTCACGGGTTGGATGGACGGGACGAACCTGGGACCGGCGCGCGACTCGTTCCCCGCGCACCTCACCGGCGAAATCGCCATGCGGCTGCGATCCGCGCCGTCCATGCGCGGGGTGATCCTCGGCGAGGTGCGGCCGCTCGCGGGCCTATTTACGACCGGCAAGCAGGCGTCGTGGGTCAACATCCGTCGCGGCGGCTGGGTGGATGCGAAGACGCTCCCGGCGGCGGCAAGTTCGAGAGCCGCCGCGACGACCGCCAAAGCTCCCGCCAAGGCCGCTTCAGCGGCCGCCAAGCGCACGCCGGCGAAGAGCCAGCCTGCTCCGAAAGCGGAGACGGCCCCGGTCGCGGACACCGTACCGGCAATTGGGCCACTCCGCGAGGGGACGCTGCGCGTGGCCCGCACGACCGCCGGTCGCAACGCACCGAATGGCCTTATCGTCGGCCAGATTGGCGCCGGCTCGTACGTGATGCCGCTGGCGCGGTCGCGCGGCTGGGTGCGCGTGCGCAGCGAGGTCTGGGTGCCGGAGCGCGATGTCGTCCCCGCTGACGCTTCGTACGGGGCGGGGCTCTCGGCGGCCGACCTGCGCGCCGATCCGGAGGGAACGCGCGGCAAGACCGTGCGATGGGAGGTGCAGATACTGGCCCTGCAATACGCCGATCCGCTGCGTCGCGACCTCGCGCAGGACGAACCGTACTTCCTCGCCAAGGGACCTGGAGCCGAGGATCAACTGCTGTACCTCGCCGTTCCGCCCTTGCTGCTCGCCGAGGCGCGATCCACCCAGGCGCTGACGCGGCTGCTCGTCACCGCGCGCGTGCGCACGGGCCGCAGCCAGCCGGTCGGCATTCCGATCCTCGACATCCTTTCGTTCGCGCGCCAGTGAACCCGGTCGAAGTCGGCTGGCAGGCGTCGTGGCGTGAGCACCCGCGCGTCATGCGACTGCTGTGGTGGACGTTCGTGGGCGCTCTCGCGGCGTCGGCGGCGCTCGCATGGCGTGCCGCCGAGTATCGACGGGAGGTGCGCGCGCTGCGCGCGGGAATGAGCGGCATCGAGCAGATGAAGGCGGATCTCGCGCTCGCATCCGATGCCAAGCGACTGCAGGTGATGATGGCGCTTGCGGTGCGAGAGGCGCGCACCGCCGGCGACCTGCACGTCTCCATCGCGGTGGACAGCGGCGTCCTCCATCTCGAGCAACGCGGCGCGATCCTGCGTACCGCGCATGTGGAGGTTGGCACCGATGGCTGGCAGGCGGCGGCCGGCGACTCGATTCCCATCGCCTCGCCGCGCGGCGTGCGCCGCGTCGAGGAGGTGCGCGGCGACTCCGTGGTCGTGTTGACGGGAGGGGCGACGCTGTACCGTGGCGACGCCTCCGCGCCGGTGCGCGCCGGCAGCGTGCGCGTCGGCGCGGCCGACCTGAAGTCGATCCTCCCGAACCTGAGGGCCGGCTTGCCGGTCTACTTCTATTGACCGCGCCGAATCCCACCCGTGGGTTCTTCGCGAGTGGCGGCCCGGTCGCCTGGCTCTCCGTCGCGGCCGTCGCGGCGGCGCTCGCCCTCGCCGCCGTGCAGTTCCAGAAGGCGAGGATGGCGCGTCGCGAGCGCGATATCACGCAGGCCATCTACAACGACAACGCCGACATCCTCGCCACCGTCCGGGAGCAGGCGGCAACGGCCGGCGACTCGCTGGACCGCGTCCTCGCCGCATCGCCCGACTCGGTCGGGGACCAGCCGTACATCGTGATCAGCATCGCCGAGAACCGGCTGTGGTACAAGCGCGGCTCTACGGTGCTGTTCCGTACACGCGTCGCGACGGGGACTGGCAAGTACCTCGAGCGCGCGGGCGGTTCGCGCTGGAAGTTCGAGACGCCGCGAGGGCGCCTTGTGGTGCTTCGCAAGGACGTGGACCCCGCCTGGGTGCCTCCCGACTGGCACTACGTGGAGTCAGCGCGCAAGGCGGGCAAGCGGCTGCGCCGGCTCGAGCGCGGCATGTCCATTCCCACGGCCGGCGGCGCGGTCATCACGGTCTCGGGCGCCGACGTTGTAACGCGCTACCCAGACGGTCGTGAGGTGCCGCTTGAGGTGCTGGAAGGCAAGGAGATCATCGTCGGACGCGATCTCATCATGCCGCCGATCAACACCAACCAGCGTCGCTATCCCGGGGTGCTTGGCGCGAACCGCCTCTACCTGGGCGACGGCTACGGCATCCACGGCACGGACGCACCCACCAGCATCGGGCGCGGCGCGAGCCATGGTTGCGTGCGGGTGCGAAACGAGGATATCGAGACGCTCTTCCGCATCGTGCCGGTGGGGACGCCGGTGTACATCTACTGATGACTACTGATGGAACGAGGAGGAGGTCGCGGCGTAGCGAGGGGGACGGGCGTCGGAACGAGGAGGGAGTTCCCGGACGCGCCATCGATCTCCGTCCTCGTTCCGCATCTCCTCCCTCGTCCCTTCGCCTCTACCCCCTCCTCGTTCCGCTCGGTTGAGGCCCAGGGCTAACGCATTGAACGCGACGTGGATCGCGCCGCGCCTCCCCGCGAAGAACTCGCGGAGCGCCGTCTGTTCCGTGGGCAGGATCGTGCGGGCGATCACGCGCCCACTCTCCTCGCGCACGGAGGCCACCGAGGTGGCCTGATGGACATCGAGGGCGACATACTTGGTGGTCCGCTTCATGAGGGCTGCTCCGGACTGGGGTCCACGGATGGTCGACACCTCCATGGGACCAGTTCGGAGCGTGCTCTCAATATCCGTTAGGCACTCCCTGCATGGGACAACCGTCGCGCGAGCCCTCGGATGACCGTATCGATTACCGGATACGCAAGCCAGGAGAGCACCAGTTGGACAGGCCAGGACCAAGCAATTCCCATGCTGCGGCCCACATCGACAATGACGGTGGCCGGCCAGAGTACGACGCCAAACGCAGCATTTGCCCATGCCGAGGAGAACCCGATCGGTCCGTTGGCCGCCAACAACACGGCAGCGGTTCCGATGAGCGTGAAAGGCCACCGCAGCAAAAGACGACCAGCACGACCGACCATCGCACGGTACTCCTCGGATGTGCCTGACGTTGACGGTTCAGA
>PNKL01000069.1 GCA_013822425.1 Gemmatimonas sp. | reverse complement strand
GGTATAGAGGAAGGAGCCGGCTCCGTGCATGAGTGGGAGTGTGGCGAGGCGTGCGTCTCAATGCAACATTCCATGGTGCGTCTCTCGGGGCACGCGCGTCTTTCCCCTCACCCGCCGCCATGTCGAATCCCCTGGAAGCCAACGCGCAGCTGAACGGCGCCACCGTGCTGGTGACGGGCGGTGCGGGATTCGTCGGCTCGGCGGTGGCGCGTCGTCTCGCCGGACCGGGCGTCGGCGCCCGCGTGATCGCACTGGACAACCTGCGGCGCCGCGGCAGCGAACTCAACGTTCCGCTGCTGGCCGCGGCCGGCGTGGAGTTTGTCCTTGGTGACGTGCGCAAGCCGGCTGACCTCGCGCTTGACGGCCGCCCTGTCGACCTCATCGTCGAATGCGCCGCCGAACCGTCGGTGCTCGCCGGATATGACGGCGGCTCGCGGTACGTGGTGGAGGCGAACCTCGGAGGACTGGCGAACTGCCTGGAACTCGCGCGGGAGCACCACGCTCGCCTGGTGTTCCTCTCGACGAGCCGTGTCTACCCAGTGGCTCGCGTGAACGCGCTCGCCGTGCGCGAGTCGGAAACGCGATTCGTGCTCGAGGACCAGCCCGGCGTACCCGGCGCTTCCGCGCTTGGCATCGCCGAGGATTTCCCCCTCGCCGGCGTGCGCACGCTCTATGGCGCCACCAAACTTGCGGGCGAACTCCTGCTTGCCGAGTATGCGGCGTTCGGGGTCGAGTCCGCCGTCACCCGCTTTGGGGTGATCGCGGGACCGGGACAGATGGGCAAGGTGGATCAGGGGGTCTTTGCGCTCTGGATGTCGCGCTTCGTCTTTGGCGGCGCGCTGCGCTATCACGGGTGGGGCGGAACCGGAAAGCAGGTGCGCGACGTGCTGCACATCGACGATGCCTGCGACCTGCTGCTGGCACAGCTTGGGGCGTGGCCGGCGATCACGGGGCGCACGTGGAACGCTGGTGGCGGCCTCGCGAACAGCCTGTCACTCGTCGAGGCGACGACGCTCTGCGAGGACATCACCGGCACGCGGCTCCCGTGCTCGGCCGACCTGGCGACGCACCCGAGTGACGTTCGCGTGTACGTCACCGACCAGCGCGCCATCACCGCGGCACTCGGGTGGACGCCGCGGCGAACGCCGCGCCAGGTGCTCGAGGACCTGTATCGCTGGATGACCGAGAACGCCGCGATCCTCGCGCCGGTCTTCGGAGCGTGAACATGCCGACCATGGCCCGCAGCGCGGGACTGCTGACCGTCCTGATCCCGGCGCACAACGAGGGCGCCTCCATCGTGCCGACGATCCACGCGATCGACGGGGTGCTGCAGGGCGCGCATATTCCGCACGAGATTCTCGTGTCGCTCGACCATTGCACGGACGACACCGAGGCGATTGTCGCGGCGCTGGCCGCAGAGCTGCCCTCGGTGCGCGGCTCGGTGAATCCGGGGCCCGGTGGATATGGCTTTGCCGTGCGCCACGGGCTCGACGTCTACCGGGGTGATGCTGTCGTGGTGGTGATGGCCGACGCGTCGGACGATCCGCGCGACATCGTCACCTACTACCGGGAACTCGAGAAGGGCTACGACTGCGCGTTCGGGTCGCGCTTCGTCCCGGGCGCCGCGGTGCGCAACTACCCGTGGAGCAAGCTGGTGCTGAACCGCATCGCCAATTCTTTGGTGCGGCTGCTCTTTCGCGAGCGCTACAACGACTTCACCAACGCGTTCAAGGCGTATCGGCGCGAGGTGATCGAGGGGTGCCGCCCGCTGCTGTCGAACCACTTCAACCTGACCATCGAACTGCCGCTCAAGGCGATCGTGCGCGGCTACTCCTGGACCGTCGTGCCGACCAACTGGTACGGACGCGAAGCTGGCGAGTCGAAGTTCCTGATCAAGGAGATGGGGAGTCGGTACGTCTACATCATCCTCTACGCCCTGATCGAGAAGTACTTCTCGCGCGGCGACTACCGGCGGGGGGGGCCGTCCTGAACGGCGGTGCGCAGCGCAGCGCAGTCCAGGGGCACCGGCGGCGCGGCGAGGACGACGAGACGATTCGACAGCGGGCAGGGCTGCCAGCCCGGAAGCCAGATCGTGTCGGCGGCCACGTACGCCGCATCACGCAGCAGCGCGACGACGGGCCAGGCCCGCACCTGCGCGTCGGAAACGCCATCGGGGAACGCAAACTCACGCCGCACCGCACGTCCGAAATCGCGCTCGACGAGGAGCAACTCCCGGGAGAGTCCACCGATGCGCGAGGCGCCGGCGCGCTCCAGCAGCGAATCGCTGAGCTCCACCCACGCCACGCCCGGCCCGCCCGCGGCGAAGAGAGTGGCCCGGTATGCGTCGTGCCGGAACGGTGAAACGGCGGGAACGCCGCGAGCCGCCAGCCTGCCTACCGCCTGCACCTCGTCCGCAACGGCCACGGCGTTGGCGCGTGCGCCGGACGCCATGGAGCCGAACGAGAAGAACGTGGCGCGGAAGAGCAGGATCACGGCGGCCCATCGCAATGGGGACGGCAGGCGCTCCACCGCCAGCGCGCACAGCGTGGCCACGGCAAGCACCGCCGGCGCCGAGTAGCGCAGCACCAGAAGCGGCTTGTAGGTGATGCTGAGGAGCACGACCAGCAACGGCACCAGGGCGGTGGCGAGCAGGGCCGCGACCGTGATGTCCAAGGGCGGCCGGCGTTCACGCGGCCAGCGCGCCGCGACAGACGGCACGCGCTGTGCGGCCATCACCAGCGCGCCTGCCGCGATCAGCAGGGCGGCGGGACGCCAACCCCACGGAAACCGGAGAAAGGCACCGATCGCGTCGGCGGTGGCCGGCGGAACCCAGCTTCGTCCGCCGGTGGCGGCGAGTTGGTCACTGGCCAGCGGGAGGAGGGCGAGCAGGGCCACACCGCCTGCGACGAGCGGTGCCACGGTGCGCGCGATGACCGGCCAGGGAACATCCCGGGCGAGGCGCGGATGCAGAACGGCGGCGAGTCCGATGGCGATCAGCGAGAGCAGGCCGAAGTAGTGCACGGTGCAGAGCGCGACGGCCGCGCCAGACGCGAACCATGCGCCTGCCGCGCCGCGCTCCCGCAGCGACTCGGCGAGGAGTGCGGTGGCGAGAATCCACAGCGCGTAGGGGCGGGCCTCGAACGCCTGCGAGAGGAAGAGCGGGTGCGCCGCAAGCGCGAGCGCACCGGCCAGCGAGGCCGCGAGGGAGAGCGACGCGCGCAGCGCGGCGGCCAGGACGACCACGCTGAGGGCGGCGGCGATCAGCGAAGGCAAGCGGGCGGACACCGCGGTCGCGTCGCCCCCGAGTACGGCGGCCAACCGAACGAGCGCATAGTGCGGGGGCGGCTGGAAGTCGGCGCCGCTGCGCATGGCGTGAAGGATCCCGCTCGGTGCGTTGGCGATGAGCTGGCTGACGACCTCATCGAGCCACAGCGGGCGCTGCATCGCAGCCCAGACACCCGTCCAGATGGCGATCGCCGAAACCGCCGCGAACGCGAGCGCGCCGGCGGCGACAGGAGTGTCCCGCAGCGCCTGGAAGCGTGTGCGGTGCGCCATGTGGTGTTCGACGGGCAGGTCCTGCGGAGTCATGCAGAATGGGCAGGGGCAAGGGTGCCGTACGCAACTGCGGCGGAAGATGCCACGAGACTGCGGTTATGGCGAGGCATCAATATCCCGTTAGACTTCTCCTGCCTCCCATTTCCCGTTCGGTCGAGAATCACCCATGCCCATCGTTCCGTTCGCTGAGTTGCCCGCCGACGCCCGCGTCTGGCTCTTTGGCGCCGCTGCGCCCATTGATGACGTTGACGAGAAGCGCGTCCTGGCGGCGGTGGACCGCTTCCTGCGGACATGGCAGGCGCACGGCCAGCCGCTGTGGGCGGCGCGCGACTGGCGTGACGAGCGCTTCCTCGCCGTGGGCGTGGACACGTCGCGCGAGGGCGCGTCCGGGTGCTCGATTGACGGACTCTATCGTGCGCTCAAGGCCATCGAAGGCGGCATTGGCACGACGCTGCTTGACGGTTCGCTCGTGTACTACCGCGACGGCGCGGGGTTTGTGCACGGGATCTCGCGCGACGACTTCGCGTACCTCGGGCGGCGCGGCGACGTCGGGCCGGACACGCCGGTCCTGGACCTGTCGATCACCGACGCGGCCACCTACCGCTCGGCATTCGAGCGACGTGCCGGCGGCAGCTGGCACGCCGCCCTCCTGCCGAGCCGCTAGCGCCCGCTCAGGCGCGCTGCCAGTCGGCCTGCCAGTCCGTGATGGCGGCCTTGATGGCCTTCTGTTCCGTGAGCTCGCCCTTCAGCACGCGCTGCACGAGTTCCGGCAGTTCAGCGTCACTGGCGAAGCGCAGCCCCACGAGCTGGCGCACCGTGAGCTTGTTGATGTCGGCGTGCATCGGGGCGGGGAGCAGTTCGCGCAGCTTGAGCCGCATCTCGAGCCGGATCACGCGATCCTGCACCGTGAGCGCCATCAGGCGTGCCGAGGTGACGATTGCGAAGAAGCCGATCGCTAAGACCACGTTCCACCAGGCGTAGCGCGTGCCGTGGTAGTAGGCATGCCGGACCTGGATGATGAGGTTGAGGAGCGCGATGGGGGTGGCGATGAAATGATAGAACGGCTCCCAGCGCGTGTGGTTCTTGTAGCTCTGCGTTTTTGAGGACATCGGGTACCTCGGTGGGCTGTGGGGGCGCTGCTTCGGTGGCGGAAAGGCCCGAGACGGCGATGGCCGGACAAGGAGGGCTCCGTGCCACTGCGCGCGACGGCCCGCGCGCGACCGAACACTGGCTAATCCTATCGTCTGCTCTGGTCACCGGCAAACGCGTGACGTACACTAGGTCCATGCATGGAGTCCACCTTCCCGCATGCACTCGCTGATGCCGCAGCGCGTGACGCCACCAGCGGCTGCCGGCCCGCCCTGGACGCGCTGGGACGTCGCGGTGATCGTTGCCGTGACTGCCGTCGCAGCGGCGCTGGTCTGGCCGTCGCTCTTCCACGGCTGGTATCCGTGGGACGACGGGGCGATGGCGCAGGTCGCGGAGCGCGTGATGCGCGGCCAGTTGCCGCACCGCGATTTCGATGAGCCCTGGACCGGCGGGTGGTCGTTCGTGCAGGCTGGGATCTTCCAGCTCTTCGGGACGTCGTTGCGCATGCTCCGCATTCCCATCTTCCTGGCGTGGCTGGGGAGCCTCGCCTGCGGCTACCGGCTCACCCGGCGTTTCACGACACCGGCCGTTGCGGGGGCGGCGACGCTGGCGTGGGCGATTTGGTCGCTGTACGCGTGGCGGTATCCGCTGCTCAACTGGTACTATGCACCGCTGGCGCTCACGGCGGCGTGGACCATCGCGCGTTTCCTCGAAACGGGTCACCGGGCGTACGTTGCACTCGCCGGTGCGTTGTGCGGCATTGCGATCTCGCTGAAGATCACCGGCCTCTTCCTCCTTGCGGCGCTGCTGCTCTGGTGTGCGGCGCACGTGGCGTCGGACGCGCGCCGGAACCCCTCGACCATGCGAGGCAACGGCTTCTTCGTGTTCGTCGCCGTCGCCGGCACCTTATTCGCGCTGATCGTCACGCGGCTGGTGCTGGGGCTGCCACGCGAGTTCCATGGATCGGCCCTCGGCGTGTTTCTGCTGCCGATCGCCGGGACGATTGCATGGCTGGTATGGGAGGCAAGGCGGAGCGGCTTGCCGACGGCGGCGGGCATGCGCGCCCTCGCCGGCCTGCTGGTGCCGCTGGCGGCCGGACTCGCCGTGCCACTCGTGCCCTTCCTCCTGGTTTTCGTGTTGCAGGGCGCCGTCGACGACTTGATGATCGGCGTCTTCGTGCGTCCGGCAGCCCGCCTGTCGCTCGTCTTTTCGCCGCCGCCCGGGCGCCTTGCATCCTACGGTTTTGCCCTGGCGCCTCTCGTACTCGCAGTCGGCGTTCGGTACGCCGTGACGGCGCTACCACGCACCACTGCCGCCGCCGCGGTGTTGCTCGGGGGCCTCGCCGGTGCGCTCGCTCACCTCGACCAGTTCACGGTGGCGTCGTCGGCCATGGTGGTGCGAGGACTGCCGCTGATCCTGCCGATCGTGCTGCTGTGGAGCGCATGGCGCCATGAGGAGGATTCCCGGCCGCACGGTTCGCTCGTCTTCCTGCTGGTGGCCACCGCGGCCACCTCACAGCTGCTGCAGGTCCCGTGGGCGTCGCTCTCTTATGCGCTGTACGCGACGCCGATCGCGGTGATCGCGCTGGTCGCAGTGCTTGGCATGCGAAGCGAGACGCCCGCGCCCGCGGTCCTGCTTGTGGCCCTGTTCATGGTAATGGCGGGCCTCGGCCATCGGGCGACGTCGGAGATCAAGCCGGAACCGGACCGCTGGGCGCGCCTCGCACTTCCGCGAGGCGGCCTGTGGGTCAGTCCGCGGGACAGCGCGCTGTTCGATGACGTGGCGCGCCTTGTAGCCGCACAGCCGGCGGGCCCCATCCACGTGGTGGGCGACGCGCCGGAGTACGCGTTCCTGCTCTCACGGCCGGCGGCGACGCGCGTCATCTACGATGCCCTTGCGGATTCCGCAGCCCGGGATCCGCTCGTCGTACTGCCGGCGCTCGACCGTGCGGGCGTTCGCACCGTGCTCCTGCTCAATCAGTTCGGCTACAACGACTCGCTCATCATGCGGCAGCAGCGCGCGCTGCGGGCGGCCTATCCGGACGTCCGTTTCCTCGGGCCGGTGGTCCGGGTGGGTCCGGCGTTCAGCCGCTTCCTCGAGGTGCGTTGGCGTCCGGACGCGCCTCGCTGACGGGCGCACCCGGCGCTTCGCGCGTGAAGCGTGGGACATGCTCATTGAGTTCGTCGTGTGCCGTCCACAGGGCGCTGCGCGCTCGCGACATACCCGGGATTGATGTTGACTCCCGTGTACTGCGCGCCGCGGAAGTGCCAGGCGTTCGTGCCTGGCCCGCAACCCACATCGAGCACGCGCGTGGACGGTTGCAGGTCCAGGGTTCGCAGGCACGGCGCCAGTTTCCGTTCCTGGAATGGGGCCTGAAGCGTCCGGTACACGAGCGGGATCTCGAAGGCGCGGTCGGCGAGGCGGCGAAGCATGCAGGGAGAGGGAGTCAGGGTTGGTCATGCCCGCGTCACGCCGTACGTGTAGTCCTCGGCGTACACCATGTACTCCGGGCTCCACTCGTAGTCCGGGCGCGCGAGTCCCTCCATCGTCACCTCGAACGGACAGAGGTTGCTGAGGTGCTCGTAGATGGTGTGCGAGGCGCGGTCGGTCACCCAGACGGTTACGGTGTAGCGGCCCATCACCAGCCGGTACTTGGGCACGTCGATGCGGACGTTGAAACGGCCGGTGGCGTTTCGGAACGCCGGGCCGTCGCCGTAGATCCAGAAGTGGTTCACGGCGCGATCGGACTCGTCCTGGATGTGCACCGAGAAACAGAGTTGGCTGACCGGTTCGGGCACGTCAAGCGTGAATTCGAGGGCGAACGCATCACCGTGGCGATGCAGTCCGTCGCTGATGGAGGTCACGACGCGGCCGTCCACCAGGTGCACGCCGCTGCGGCCGGCTGGTGCGCGGTAGGCATGCGCCGAGCCGGAACCCTCCGCTTGCAGGGCGCGGTAGAAGGCGAGGCCGTCGCTGGTGGAACCGTCAAAGGCAATGCGACCCGCTTCCAGCACGAGCGTGCGCGTGGTGAGCGTGGAGACCGCGTGCAGCGCGTGGCTGACGAACAGGACGGTGCGCCCGGCGCCCGCCACCTCACCCATCTTGCCAAGGCATTTCTTCTGGAACTCCTGGTCGCCGACGGCGAGCACCTCATCCACGACGAGAATCTCGGCGTCGAGGTGCGCGGCTACCGCGAACGCGAGGCGCATGTACATGCCACTGCTGTAGCGCTTCACCGGCGTGTCGATGAAGCGCTCGATGCCGGCAAAGTCCACGATCTCGTCGAAACGCTGCGCCACCTCATGTCGCCGCATGCCGAGAATGGCGCCGTTCAGGAAGACGTTCTCGCGTCCCGTGAGCTCGGGGTGGAAGCCGGTGCCGACTTCGATGAGCGAGCCGACGCGGCCGCGGAGTTCGGCCCAGCCCGTGGTCGGCGTCGTGATGCGGCTCAGCAGCTTGAGCAGGGTGCTCTTGCCGGCCCCGTTGCGGCCGATGATGCCGACCGCCTGCCCACGCGCGATCTCGAACGACGCGTCGCGCAGCGCCCAGAACCCCTCGCCCGCACCGTGGCCGAACGGGTGGCGCACGACATCCACGAGCCGCTCGGCCAACGTGGTCGCGCGCGGTCCGCGCCCGATGCGATACGACTTGCCAAGGCCCTCGGCCTGGATGGCGAGCGCGTCAGATCTCATCGGCAAAGCTCCGCTCGATGCCGCGGAAGACCGCGGCGCCGATGAGGACCAGCACGACAGCGGCACCAACGCTGTACAACAGATCCTGCACCGCGGGCGCCGGCGTGCCGAGCAGCGACCAGCGCAAGAGCTCGAGCGGCGCCGCCAGCGGGTTGGCGTAGTAGAGGGCCTGCCACCGGGCCGGCACGGCCGCCGAGGAATACGCCACGGGGCTTGCGTACAACGCGAGCTGGATGGCCACCGGGAGCACGTACTGCACATCCCGGTACCGCACGGCAAGCGCGGCCGCCGCGAAGCCGGCGCCCAGCGCGAGCGCGCCGAGCAGGAGGATGGCCGCGGGAAGCCCGACCAGCCGCGCGTCGAAGCCGTGCCCCTGCGCCAGCGCGATCACCGCGAACGCCGCGAGGGTGATGAGCAGGTCCACCAGCGCCGCCGGCACCACCGCGAGCGGCAGAATGAGCCGAGGGAAATAGACGCGCGTGACGAGCTGCGGATTCTGGATGAGCGACGTGCTGGCGCGCGTCAGCACGCTGGAGAAGAAGTTCCACCCGGCCAGCGCGGCCAGCGCGAAGAGCATGTACGGCTGGCCGTCCGTGGGGACGCGCGCGATGGTGCCGAAGACAAAGGCAAAGATCCCCGCGGCGAGCAGCGGCTGCACCACGACCCAGGCGATGCCGAGAAACGTCTGACGGTAGCGCAATCGCAGGTCGCGCGTGCCGAGCGCCTGGAACAGGTCGCGGTAGTGCCAGATCTCCCGCAGGGTGTGCAGGGGCGAGGCACTTCCCGCCCCGATCCGGACGACCGGCGCGTCGCTCACGCCGTGCCTCGCGGCGCCGCGACGGTCGCCGTGCCGGACGCGAGCGTGATGCCCTCGCGCTGGAACGCGGAGTAGACCCGCAGCAGGATGGCCTGCCGCGCGTCGAGCGCCAGCGTGTAGTCGAGCTGCGTCACATAGATCGCGGTCTCGAACTCGTGGCCAAGCGGCGTCGTGCCCACGAGATGCGATCGCTGGAAGACGGTGTACGGCTGTCCTTCGGCCGCCTGGCGGAACAGGTCGGGGATCGCCGACAGTTGCGCCGCGTCAATCTGGAGGGACACGGTGGTACGCAGCAGGAACCGGCGCCCCTCGAGGCGGGCGTAGTTGCGGATGCGGCTGCGAAGGAGATCGGCGTTGGAGACGACGATCTGCTCGCCGTTCACGCTGCGGATGCGCGTCGTCTTGAGCCCGACCCGCTCCACCGTCCCCTCGTGCTGGTCCACCACGACGTAGTCGCCGATCACGAATGGCTTGTCGAGCACGATGGAGAGCGCGGCGAAGAGATCACCGAGGATGTTCTGCACGGCGAGCGCGATGGCGATGCCGCCCACGCCGAGGCCGGTGATGAGCGTCGTGATGTTGACGCCGTAGTTCTGCAGGGCAAGCAGGACGAGCAGACTCCAGAGCACCAGCCGCACGCCAAATCCAAGCGCGGCCATCGTGGTGCGGTCGCTCTGCTGCGGATTGTTGCGGGCCCAGTGCGCGAGCCAGAACGTGACGAGGACGTCGGTCCAGGCGATCCCCTGGAAGACCAGCGCTAGGATCTTGATGATGCGCACCGCCTCGTCCGTCGGCGGCGGGAAGGCAATGAACGCATCGAGGCCGACCATCGCGACGAAGACGAAGAGCGACGGCTTGATGCCGCGGACGAGCGCGATGGCCAGATCGTCGGCCATGGTCTCGGTCCGGTCGGCGAGCTTGGCAAGACGCCGCTCCGTGAAGGCGCGCACCACCCACAGCGCGGCCACGCCGATGCCCGCTGCTGCCGCCGCCTGGAGCCAGCGCTCCGGGGAGTGCCCGAGGAAGGTGCCCTGCGTCACGAGCTGGTCAGCCGCCGCGGCGACTTGCTCCGCGGCGTTCGACAGGCTCTCGGGAATCATGCTGGCGGCTGGCATCGTGAGACGGGCAGGGGCAGGGCAGCGCGGCGAACCGACGGTGGGGGACTGGCGTTCGCCAGCAGGCCGATGGTTGCCCTCGTTGCCGATTGAAGTTACGCTCCCGACGCGGACCCGTCAGCCCGTGCAGGGGAACCTCGGTCCCCTCGCAAGGGTACGCCGGCTACCTCTCAACCGACCCATGCTGATTCGCCCCCCAGTCCCGCCCGATCTCCGATCTTCGGCGATCACGCCCGAATCGTTGTATCTCACGCGTCGCGAGTGGCTGACCGCCGCCGGTCTCACCGTCGGCGCCATCGCTGGCGCCACCGCCTTGTTCCCGCGTCGGTCCGCGGCGCAGCAGGCGCTGGGCAAGCCGTACGGCCTGCAGGTCGACGACAAGCCAACGCCATGGGACGACGTGACCAGCTACAACAACTTCTACGAGTTCGGCACCGGCAAGGAAGACCCGGCCGAGCAGGCACGCGGCTTCAAGGCGCGGCCGTGGACGGTCAAGGTCGAAGGACTCGTCAGGAAGCCCGGGGACTACGCCCTCGAGGACTTCGTGAAGGCCGGCCGGGTGGAGGACCGCATCTATCGGCATCGCTGCGTCGAGGCGTGGTCCATGGTCGTCCCCTGGCGTGGCATCATGCTGGCCGATGTGCTCAAGCGCGCCGAGCCGACGCCGGGTGCCAAGTACGTGGAGTTCACGACGCTCTACGATCCGGCGCGCATGCCGGGCCAGCGCGTGCCGGTGCTGCGCTGGCCGTACACTGAGGGACTGCGCCTCGATGAGGCCATGCATCCGCTCACGATGCTGGCGACGGGCGTCTACGGACGCGACCTCCCCAACCAGAACGGCGCGCCGCTGCGGCTTGTGGTGCCGTGGAAGTACGGCTTCAAGGGGATCAAGTCGATCGTCCGCATCCGGCTGACCGATCGCCAGCCGTCAACCGCCTGGAATGAATCCGCCCCCGGCGAGTACGGGTTCTACAGCAACGTGAACCCGACCGTCGACCATCCGCGTTGGAGCCAGGCGAAGGAGCGTCGCATCGGCGAGTTCCTTCGCCGTCCGACCCTGATGTTCAATGGCTATGCCGACCAGGTGGCATCACTCTACGCGGGCATGGACTTGCGGCGGAATTATTAGGGGAGATGGGGAGGAGTGCAGGGGCTTGGTGAGGAGAGACGAGTGGAGAGAGGCGTGAGGGGGATGGGACGGCCGCGCTGGTGGCCGTGGGCGGTCTGGGTCATCGTGCTCGTCCCCGGTCCGCTGGTGGTGGCGGCCCTTGTCTCCGATTTCGTGCTCGGCACGCGCTGGCTGGGGTCGAACCCGGTGAAGGAAGGAGAACTGCTCCTCGGCCAGTGGACGATGAAATACCTCGTCGCGGCGCTCGCCATCACGCCGGTGCGGCGCATCATGGGATGGAACTGGCTGCAGAAGTACCGCCGCACGTTCGGACTCGCGGCGTTCTTCTACGGCCTCACGCACTTCCTGTGGTATGCGCTGGTGGACATCCAGCTCGACGGCGCCCAACTGGCTGACGACCTGACCAAGCGCACGTACATCGTCGTCGGCTTCGCGACGCTCGTCGTGATGCTGCCGCTCGCGCTGACGTCCACGCGTGCGGCCATCGCGCGGTTGCGGCATCGGTGGGTGACGCTGCATCGCCTCGTCTACGTCGTGCCGGTGCTGGGCATCGTGCACTGGTGGATGTCGGTGAAGGCCGACGTCGGCCCCCCGGCGTTCTACAGCGCGGTGTTTGCGCTGCTGCTCGGCTGGCGCTGGTGGCATGCGCGGCGCGAGACTTCGGGACATGCCACCACGCCGCCCACCAGCCCCAGCGCGTGACGCGCTGATCATCACCGCGCCCGGCCTCGAGACGCTGGCGCGGCGGGAGCTGGCGGCGCTCGGGGTCTCCGCGACGGCCGAGGATCCCGGCGCGGTGGAGGCGCCGCTTTCGCTGCGCGACGTCATGCGCGCCAACCTGCATCTCCGGACGGCAAGCCGCGTCGTCGTGCGCCTGGCGGAATTCAAGGCACTCACCTTCGCCGACGTGGAGAAGCACGCGAAGCGCGTCGCGTGGGAGACCGTGGTTACGGCAGGACGGCGCGTGCGGTTCCGCGTGACGTGCCGCAAGTCGCGCCTGTACCACTCGGGGGCGGTGGCGCAACGGCTGACCGACGCAGTCGCCGGCCGCGTGCCGGGCGTGCTCGTGGCAGGGGCGGCGGGCGAAGACGAGGAAGATGGTCTTGGCGAGCAGTTGTTCGTGGTGCGGTTGTTTCGCGATCGGTTGGTGCTGAGCGCCGACACGTCGGGCGCACTGCTGCACCGCCGGGGATACCGTCAGGCGACAGCGAAAGCGCCGCTCCGCGAAACACTCGCCGCCGCGATGCTGCTCGGCGCCGGATGGGACGGGCGACGGCCGCTCGCCGACCCGCTCTGCGGCTCGGGCACCATCCCGATCGAGGCGGCGATGCTCGCACGACACATGGCGCCCGGCCGGGCGCGGACGTTTGCCTTTGAGCAGTGGCCGGGGCACGATGCGTCGGAATGGCGCGCGTTGCGCGACGAGGCCGCCGCCACCGAACTGCCGAGCGCCGGCGTCGAGATCTGCGCTTTCGATCGCGATGCCGGCGGCGTGGCGGCGACGCGGGAGAACGCCGCGCGCGCGGGCGTCACCGGGGATCTCAGCGTCGCGCAGCAGTCGCTGAGCGCACTGCGCGTCGGGGCCACGCCGGGGCTGCTGGTCGTGAACCCTCCCTACGGCATCCGCGTGGGCGACAAGGGGCCGCTGCGCGACCTCTTCGCGCAGCTCGGCAACGTGGCGCGGGCGCAGGCGACCGGTTGGCGCCTGGCCATGCTCAGCGCCGATCGCGATCTCGAGCGGCAGGTACGCCTGCCATTCACGGAACAATGGAAGTCGACGAACGGCGGCATTCCCGTCCGGCTCGTCACCGCGGAGGTGCCGCTTCATGAATGAGCAGGGTGTCATTGTCTCCATCAACGTGTCGCGCGGCGGCGTACCCAAGCTCCCCGTGCAAGCGGCCCGTGTGAGCCCGTCGGGGCTCGAGGGCGACGGGCAGAGGGACCGGCGGCATCATGGCGGCCCCGATCGAGCGCTCTGTCTCTATTCGATGGAGCGCATCGAGGCGCTGCAGCGCGAGGGGCACGGCATCGTCCCCGGCACGACAGGAGAGAACCTCACCATTCTCGGTCTCGACTGGGACGCCATTACGCCGGGGGTGCGACTTCGAGCGGGGGGCGTCACGCTGGAAGTCACCGCGTATGCGTCGCCGTGCAAGTCGATCCGGCCGTCGTTCGCCGACGAGAATTCCAACCGCATCTCGCAGCAGATGCACCCCGGATGGAGTCGCGTGTACGCGCGGGTCGTGGAACCAGGCGAACTTCGGGTGGGGGACGCGGTCATCCGTGGCCCGTCAATTCACCCCGTCGGCGATTAGATTTCCCGACCTATGAGCCTCCCGATCTCCTCCGCCTTCAACGACGGCTATATCGCCGAGCAGTTTGAGGCGTACCGGCGCGATCCCGCCTCCGTGGAAGAGTCGTGGCGCCAGATCTTCCGGCTGGCCGAGTCGCTGGGTGGCGTTGCATCGACGACGGCACCGACGGCGTCCGAGCGTGCGGACCTGCAGGCCTTTGCGCGCAAGGTAGCGGGGGCAGCCCGGTACACCGCCGCCATTCGCCGGTACGGACATCTGGCGGTGCAGCTTGATCCGCTGGGAACGCCGCCGCCCGGAGCCGTCGAGCTCACGCTCGAGCATTACGGCATCACCGATGCCGACCTGGATCTCGTGAGCGGAGCGGCCATCGACTTCCCGCATCTTGCCACGGCGCGCGACGTCGCGGAGCGCCTGAAGTACCGCTACATGCGGAATCTCGCGGTCGAGTTCGTCCATTGCGGATCGGAGGAGGAGCGGCAGTGGTTCCGCGCCCTCTTCACCGCGGAGCAGCTCACGCGTCCGCTCACGCGCGACGAAAAGCTCGCCGTGCTGCGCCGCCTTTCCGAGGTGGACGGCTTCGAGCGCTTCCTGGGCAGGACGTACGTGGGATACAAGCGGTTCTCGATCGAGGGCACCGATGCGCTCGTGCCGATGCTCGACACGGCGATCGAGGAGGCAGTGGCCGTCGGCGTGCGCCATGTCGCCATCTCGATGGCACACCGCGGGCGCCTCAGCGTGCTCACCCACATCCTGGGCAAGCCGTTCGAGCACGTCTTTGCCGAGTTCGAGGGGCGCCACGGCCACCTCGACGGCACCTCCACCGGCGACGTGAAGTACCACCTCGGCTTCGAAGGGAGGCAGGTCACGGCCAGCGGTGCAATCGTTGACGTGTCGCTGGTGCCGAACCCCAGCCACCTCGAGGTGGTGAACCCGGTGCTGATGGGGCTGGCCCGCGCCGAGCAGCGCATCGAGGGACAGCCGCTCAAGCACGACGAACGCACGGTCATTCCGGTCTGCATTCATGGCGACGCGGCGTTTCCGGGCGAGGGCATCGTTGCCGAGACGCTCAACCTGTCGCGCCTCGCCGGCTACTCCGTTGGCGGCACGCTGCACATCATCGT
>PNKL01000068.1 GCA_013822425.1 Gemmatimonas sp. | reverse complement strand
CTGAGTCGTATGAGAGGAATGCTCGGTTGGCCTACCCCTCCGGACATCGAGACGCCGCCGGTCTGCCGCGTTTCAGCGAGGCACACCGGCAGCGGTCGGCTTGGTGGAACGGTGCCGTTGAATTGCTGGTGCAAGCCGGGACTCGCATTCGTGACGCACCGCGATCAAACTGCTGGCCGCGATTTGCTCAGACTCGAGGCTCATTACATTCATGCGAGCGGACGCGCAGGATAAAGTGACCTGCAACTTGTCAAACGGTCCGCCGCGTTAGTCGGCCTTCCGTAGCTATGCGAGCATCGGGGACGCTTGTATTGACGTGGGGACTGGGCTGCCGCGACGGTTCGTCAAACCAATTAGGGCCTGCAAGTTGACGGCGTCACGGAAAGGGCGTGAAGCAAGCGGTTTCGATCACACCAGGGCAGCATTACTCTTCGCGCGCCTCATATGGTTGATGCGCAGCTGTTGATGCGCAGCGTGCCATCTAGTCGTCTACTAGGCATATTGATGAGCACCCCAGCCGCTCCCAACGTGATCTTTCCTGTCCCGCTCAGCGCACTCGTAACCAGGTCGTCAGGTCACGGCGCATGTGCACCCCCGCACGCCGGCTTCCGTCGGGCCTTCTCGACGCTGGACGACCAGGCCATTCGTGCTGCGCTTCGCGAGGAGGCCTTACTGTCCGGGCAACGTGCGTCCGCGAGGAACGACACATATGTACAGGCCGAGGAAGTTCCCATTCTCGGAGGGCATGTGCGGGCGGACCTCATGAGGGTGTCGGTGCACGCTGTGCATGTGCTGGAGATAAAGAGCGACCTGGATGGTCGCGGACGGCTCGCCGAGCAAGCTCGCGTGTATTCGCAGATCGCCGATGAGGTCACGCTTGTTGTCGGCCGGCGTCACCTCGCGTGGGCGCTCGGTGCGGCCCCCGAGTGGTGGGAGGTCGTGCAAGCGGCGTTCGGCGCGAACGGTACGGTGGAGTTAGCACCGATTTCACCCCGTCGCCGGAATCCGAAGGCGACACGACTCGATCAACTAGCGCTGCTCTCTCGGTCCGCGCTTTCGGCCTCCTTGGCCAAGATCGGTGTATTCACGTCGCCGCGCGATCCCCTGTCGGCATTGCGCTCACTGGCGTTGGCGTGCCTGACCGCGCCGGAGGTTCGCCTCGCGTTCGCAAACCAATTGACGATGCGGGGGCGGTCGGATCGTGCGACAGGAGCGAGGCTCGCGACACTACCACCGCTTCGGTGGACCGAGCAGCCTACTTTCCTGTAGCGTGTGCTCGCGTTTGGCGTTCAACCGCAGCACTCCCCTGCGGGTCGCTTAGCTGCGCCAGTGTGGCCTCGATATGATGGACGATAGTTGCCTCGCGCCACTCGTCAATCGAGGCCGGCTTTCCCGGCCCGATCTGTCTCGAGATGAACGCGTCGCCCGAAGAAAATCGTGAGCCATAGAAGATCTCGCTGCGTTCCTGAGTTAGGCAACGCGCATGTCCCGTGAACTGGCCGAGACCGTGTGGGCTTCGCTTGACCTGACGTCCCCTACGGAGGAAGAACTGCGAGTCAGTTGTGTAGCGCACACTGACGGATGGTGCCCCAAAAGGATCTGTCGGACGAATGGCGGAAAACATCAGATAGTCCCCGAAGGCTGGTATGCGCTGAACGGCGGACTTCGCCTCTGCCCACCATGATGTCCACTCGGTACGAGGGAGCCAGTGGTCTCCTTCCTCCTTGTCTCCGAGGCTTTCTGGAAATGAGCCCGCCAACCACGCCCAATGCTGAACCTCTCGCAACAGTGGTAGTTCTTCGAGTAGTCGCTGCGCGGTGCGGTGCCCTGGCTTGTCGGCGAGGTCGACCAGAAGAGCGATGGAGCACGTTGGTTTCCCGACTCGCTTCTGCCACTCGGCGACCCACCGCGACAGGTTTGCGACGTCGTCAAGATCTGTGCCGGTCAAGCGCAACGCCACCATTCGCGACCAGCTTGGCCGGTCCAACTCGCAGCGAGAGAGGACGTCATTCGATACATCGAGGCGAAGCACCGGTGCGAGCACGCCTGGCCTCTCGTCCGCGACCCGCATTGTGTCTTTCCAGACGTCGCGCTCTCGACATCGGAAGTCGATTCCCTCGTACTCGCGGAGGTCGACAAATGCTCGTGAAAGACCGAGCGACATCTCCCGTAGAAGGCCGCGCTGTTTTCCCCAGGCTCGCGCGCGTTGCTCAACTGGCGTGCCCTTAGACTTTTCGTTGTAACCGCCGACAAACGCTTCGAGCACCGGGAAGAGTCTCGACTGGCGAGCGCGGTCCACCCGAGGGAGGGCTGCACACTCCGAATGTTTCAAGCGAATAACGGGAAAATAGTCGTGCGGTTTAGTCGGCATGGCCTTGCTCTTCCCACAGCGTCAGTGATGCCCGGAGGTCGGTGAGCGTGTGGCGATCGACTACTTGCCGTAGCATCCGGTAGTTGTTGTTCTCGAACTGCGCGTAGCCCGCCACGATGGCCGAGTGAATTCCGATCTGCTGGGCCAACGTATCGATGGAGTCTGCCGATGGCGTGTAACATGCTGAACTCGCATGCCACGCTACCGACGGGACGAGCGCCTCGCGGGCAAATAGGTCTGCCTCGCGTTCCGCCTGTGGTAAGTCAGTGCGGACATCCAAGTCATCGTAGTAGAGCGACACGGCCTCTGATTCGTCCTCGTCACCCACGTGCAGCGCGAGGTGCGCGAGTTCGTGCATGAGAGTGAACCAGAAGTTGTCGAGACGCGCGTGGCGGAGCGTGAGCGCCACCACCCCGCGGCCGTCCGGCGCACGCATGGCGGCACCGTCGAGACGCGTCCGAGGAAGATGAGGTTCGAGAACGAGCACGACACCAGCCGTCGCAAGGTACAACTCGACGGCGGGCAACATGTCCGCCGTGGTGCTCAGTCGCGCGAGGGACCTGAACCACTCCGGGGTGAGGCGCGCGCGGTCAAACGTACCGACTTTAGGGCTCTCGATGGCACGATGCAAGACGCGAAGGGTCCATGCGGTGAGCGCATAGCCATCCAGTGCCCGACCGATCCGCGTGTGCATGGTTCGCCGGAAGTAGGCTGGGCTCATCTCTCGTCCGCCGACGGCGATGAACGCACGAAGTCGGTCGAGCGCTTCTGCGGCCTGACCTCGAACATCGCTGATGCCGGCAAGATAGCCCCGACGCACCATTTCTCGTAGCGGGAAGCGGTGCCACTCGATGTCGGCGGTAGTCTCGTCTTCCAGCGCGGTGGAACGATCACTGAGGAGCGCCTCCGCCGGGATTCCCAAGCCGCGGTGGAGCGCTTGCGCCATATCCCGGGTCAAGGCACGTCGACCACTGAGCACTTCTGACACCCGACTCCGCGCGCCGATGTATGGCTCGAGCGCACGCGGGGAGAGGCCCAGCTGCTCTAGTCTGAACTCGATCGCGCTCACGGCGTCGACGCGAACCGGACCGAGCGATTCGGACTCGTAGCGCTCCAGGAGAACCGCGAGGAGTTTCGCACGCTCAGCCTCAGCCGTTCCAGGACGCGGTTGACCGCGCAGCAGCACTTCGAGTTCCGCACGACGTGCTTCGGCCTCGGCAGGCGAGGCAATCAACCGCAGCGGTATGTCGGGTGCGTGTCCGTGGTTCACCATTGGGGATCCCATCGATCGTATTGGGCGTGCGTTCCAAGTTGTCGGACGACGACGATGTGTTCGTCGTAGTTGACGTAGGCACCGAGGCGGAACGTCCGTCCGATGTCAAACACCACCCGCAGTCCGTCCACGATACTCGCCTGCGGGTATCGCGCCTTCAGGTCCGCAGGCGTGCGCCACGTCGCGCGCTGGACCTCAAGACACCACGCGGAGAGCCGCTTCCCGGCTTCGGGGTGTATACGGCTGAATTTCAGGACGAGATCGCGTCCAACGAGTATCACGTGGCCAATAATGGTAACGTTTCCAACATGGTAACATTACAGTACTGCTTTTCGAGGACCTCCGCAAGAGGTCGTCCTCGGGCGCCGTCATCAGCTTTCTCTGAGACTCTTTTTCCCTGACTGTCTGAGCTCAAGCGAGCTCTCAGAAATCGGTCTGGACGAGTACCGAATAACTGTAACCTATACTTGCAAAATAACATTACCAATGTTATAGTGCTGATATCGTTTATGAAGACCGTGTCTCTTGATCAACTCGGAGCGTATCTCCACGAGACGCTCGGGCTGACACCGCAATTCGGTGAATGGCCCGGGCAACGCATGCTGCCCTACGCCTTGAGAGACTCGTTCGAGTTCCAAACGGGCGCGCTCTTGGGTCGCCCCATCCTGCTGGTGATTCGGCGGGCGACAACCGCGCTGACGGTGGGAGACGTCGCCGCGCGCGTACGGCGAATCGAGTCTACGGCGGGGTGCCCTGTTGTGTATGTCACGACGCACATGCCCGCCTTTGAACGTGCGCGCTTAGTGGCGCTGAAGATCCCATTCATCGTCCCTGGAGTGCAGTTGTACTTGCCGGACCTCGGGATCGACTTTCGCGAACGCCAGCGCAGTGTCCGACAATCAGCGGTAGCACACCTCGCGCCCGCCACGCAGGCGCTCCTCATTCCGCATTTGCTCTTCGACCAGTGGGCCGAGGATTGGGCCGTGACGCGCGCCGCCGGGCAGCGAGGCTACACGGCGATGACCGCCAGCCGCGCTGCACGTGAGTTGGTCGCCGCGGGACTCTTCACCGAGCATACGGTGGAACGTCAGCGCTTCCTGCGCCCCCTCCACGGTCCCCGCGAGACTTGGGAGCTCGCCCGTCCGCTGCTCCGCACGCCCGTCATTCGACTCGTCTGGCTCGATCCAGATGACGCGCATGCCCTTGCCGGCGCTCCCATGGCAGGGGTGAGTGCGTTGGCCACTCTCACCATGCTTGGCACGCCGAGGTGGCCCATCGTGGCGCTTGATACCACGGCGGCGCGAAACCTCCGCGGACATCGCGTCGACCGGTACGCCAGCGGCGCGCCCGTCAGTGACGGACCGGTGTGCGAGGTGTGGCGGTATGCGCCCACCTTGTCGCCTGGCGCGACCACGGTCGATCGGCTTTCGCTCCTCCTGAGTCTCCAGACGGAGGACGACGCGCGCGTACAGGGTGCCTTGCAGGAGCTCGCGGAGCAACTCCCATGGTGAAGGGGTGGCGCACGTTCAGCGGTCATTTCGCGGGATATGAAGCCCATTATGTCTTGATCGGCGGCACGGCGACCGAACTCGCGATGACGGACGCGGCCATTCCGTTCCGGGGCACGAAGGACTTGGACATCGTGCTTGTGGTCGAGGCCTTGACTGCGGAGTTCGCGACGCACTTCTGGGCCTTCATCAGGGCCGGTGGCTACACGATCCAGTTATCAGAGGACGGACAACAGCCCAAACGGTACCGCTTCGTCAACGCCACTGTCGACGACTATCCGTTTATGATCGAGCTGTTCAGCCGGAAGCCCGATGGGCTCGCGCTCCCTGAGGATGCGCGTATCACCCCGATTCCGAACGATGCCTCAAACCTGTCCGGTATCCTGCTTGATGAGGACTACTATCGGTTCATTCTCGACGGCCGGAAGTACACGAAGGACGGGATTCCGTGGGTGGGACATGACCGCCTGATTCCGTTGAAGGCGACAGCGTGGCGCAACCTGACGCGTGACCGAGATGCGGGGAATCCGGTCAAGGGGGTGGACATCCTGAAGCATGCGCAGGACGTGCGGAACCTCGCGGCTCTGCTTACCGAGGGCGTGACCATCGCGGTGCCAGCGCGCGTACACCAAGACCTCGAGGAGTTTCTTCGCCAGGCGCAGCGAGACATGGCTCGTGGCACAACAGAAGATGCCGTCGCCACGGCGGTCAACCGCATCCGAGTCGCCTTCATCCGATCTCCCGCGCCTTCACCGTAGAGGTCACGGCGATGCTCCGGCGCCACTCAGCCTCCAGACCTTGGCAAGTGAGGTTCGATGGTCTCCCTCACCCTCGCGAGAGCGGGGAGACGCGCTCCATGCAAGTTCGCGATTTCACGATACCGGACGCCGAGCCTCCTTATCGGGAAGCGCGAATGAGCTTGGCGGTATAAGGCCGCGAGCGGAGTGTTTGACGGATGGTTGGCAACGCTATCTCATGCCCCCAAAACCAGTCGGCCCACAGATCGGGGGTCACCCCTCGTTGCACGCCGTGGACCCAGCACGGCCCGATGGCTTGCTGTCCATCGCCAGGGTTCTGAGGATACGGACGCCAGTTCACCTGAAAATCGAGATCGACGATGCCATCGAACAGAATTCCCCCGTCGGTGTCGTAGATGGTGAGTTGGTCGCCATCGCGAAGGAAGTAGACGTTCTCATTAGATCTTCGGGACGCGCCGTAGTCGGTGGATACGGTCCAACGGACGCCCTCAAATCCGGTTTCAAAGAACCACTCGGCGACGCCGATGATCGGCACGTCGTTCGACCCGGCCCGTCGCATCGAGGGATCGACGTGCTTGTCCCCGCCGATTGCCGAGTCGCCGTTCGCATCAGGAGCGCGACACGTCCTGCTCATGGACACGTTGTCCTGAGACATGCCGTCACCGCGTCGTAGAGCGGCCGATGCAGAACCGTCCACCGATAGGGCCAGCCGAAGGCATCGCAAATGGCGGCAGCAACAGATCGACTGCGACTCACGCCTGCGCGACAATGAAGGAGAATCAGCGGAGCATGCCGGTGCGTTCGGACGAAAGTGGCGATCGCCGCGGCTTGCGCGCGCACATCCGCGCCTGGAGACAGGTTGCCGTGCAGGTCGACGTCCTCGATCTCCAGCGATAGCACCGCCTTCCAACCTTGTAGCAGATCCGGCGGTTCCACGCCTGGATCTCGGATGGAAATCACCACACTACGAGGACGCGGTTTCGCACGCACTGCTTCGTCGCTGGACAGCACGAGAACCACCGGAACGCCTCGAGGACGCCTACTCTTCCAGAGCGGTCCATCGTTGGCCATGAGACGTTCAGCGGAAGTCATCATCGAAGAGAATCGAGGCGAAGTCGTGCTCGCCACCCATGCGGAGGCCTCAGCGGCGTTGTCGACACCAATGCGAGTACGATTGAACCAGACGCGCAGCAGCGCTATCTCGCGTGAGGACTTGGGCGGTAAAGCAGCGCACGAAGGGGCTTTGATCGAAGCTGCTGTCTGATCGTTGGCAGCAGCATCTCGTGTCCCATGAAGTAGTCCGCCCACGTTTCGGCATCGACGCCGCGTTGGAGACCATGCACCCACAGGCCGGCGACTTCTTGTTGAATCCGATCAGAATTGAACGGGGACTGCAATCGACGCGTGTGTAAGTCCCAAGCGATCTTCCCGTGCCAAGCGACGGAACCGTCCTCGTTAAAGATCGTCAGGACGTCGCCCTCCTCCAGGACATACAGGTTGTCGTGCGAGCGTTCCGTGGCGCTCCAGTCGGTCACCAACGACCAGTAGACGCCCTCGGTTCCTGTCTCCCACCAAGCAACAAGATGG
The DNA here is from genome assembly GCA_013822425.1 of Gemmatimonas sp. Taxonomy (GTDB): domain Bacteria; phylum Gemmatimonadota; class Gemmatimonadetes; order Gemmatimonadales; family Gemmatimonadaceae; genus PNKL01. The sequence continues at coordinate 7,517 of PNKL01000068.1, read as the reverse complement.
CCGTCGAGGCGCACGGCGTCGTGATGGTCCATTGCGCCCCCTCCAATTCGCGCACGCATCCAAAGCGCTTCAGTCAGATAGGCTGATCAATCTGCGTGCTGGTCGATCTCAGCCTTCATTGAACCGCCGAACATGCGCCGGACCTCCGGATCGAGCACGGCGACGGCACGAAGACGCACGATGGCCCGCTGATAGCGCCGTCGCGCCGCTGTCCACGAAATGCCGAGACTCGCGCCGACGTCGCACCACTCCTGGCTGAGCACCAGGCGGTGCCACAGGATCGCGGAGTCTTGTTCGCGCAGCGTCCAAGACAGCCATGCGATGCGTCCCGCCAGCTCTATGTCGTCATCCTCGGCACTCGCCGGCGCGTGCAACGCGTTCTCGATCTCGACCGAGAGTGTTGGCATTCGCCACTCTGGGCGCAGCACGTCCGCCGCGGTGCAGCGCGCGATCGCCGTCACCCAACCCACAGCCTCGGCGTCGGACCGCGCCCGACACTTCGCCCGGTTGATCCACAGACGCAGGAGGGCCTCCTGCACGACATCATCCATGAGGCCCCGACGGAGCAGCACACCATCGACCCAGCGTCGCAGCGTGCGTCGGACGATGAGTTCGGCCGCCACAACCAAGGCGCGTTGCGCGAACGCCGATTCTCCCGCGTCGGTTGCTGCCGACGCCCGCAGCAGTGCGAGAAACGACTCGTCGCCCACGGGACCCTCCTCGGCGGAAGGTGTCGGACAAGGGACTGACAGTAGCGAGCCAAACCGTATTGCTGTGTTTTGTCTGTCGTTCTTTTGTCTGTAGACGAATTCGCGACACCGTGAGATACATCGGCATGCCAAGCCGGCGTCCGAGTCGCCTACCCATCGGCCCATGCCTCAGAGCGCTCCGCGTGGAAGCGGGCCTTTCCCAAGAGGCGCTGGCGGATCTCGCCGGCGTCCATCGGACTTTCGTGGGTCTCGTCGAACAGAACCGGCGTCATCCTCGCGTGGACTCCGTCGATCGGGTGCTCAGAGCACTCGACGTCGACTGGACGGAGTTCGGTCGACGGCTTGACGCCGCGCGCAGAGGACCCTAGCGGCCCCCCGCCATTCCTGCCAAAGTGAGCTATACAATCGGGGCCCAATACGTCGACCTTAGCGTCGACCGGAGGCCTCATGAAGAAGGCCCTTTTCACGACCGAGCAGATCATCGAGATCCTGCAGGAGCAAGCGGCCGGCGCTGAGTCGGTCGCTCTGGTCCGCCGGCACGGCATCTCGAAGGCACCGCTGTATCACTGGATGAAGCGGTGCCGCGATCAGCAGGTCAGCGATTCCCCGCAGTCCACTGCATGACTGTCTACCTGGCGGGGGAGCGTACCAGCTCCGCAGCAGACAAGCTCGGCGCTCTGACAGCATCGCTTACGGTACCCTGATGCCCTTGCCCGCCACTGTCGGCGCACGCCAGCTTAGAGCCATGCTTCATTCTCGCGGTGCTCGGTGGCCGTCCCGGGTCACGGGTCGATGATCATCGTCGCCTTCCGATGCCTCGCGCGACAACTCGTCGTGATCAGCGGCGCGCTTGTCGTCGTGGCGGGATTGGTGTGGCTCACGGCGGACCGGGCCGCCGCCCTGCGGCTGCTCGAGACCGGAGTCGTCGATATGAATGGCCTGTGGGTCTGGACGCTCGGATATGGTCTGGCCTCGTTCGTGACGACCCAGGGCAGACGGCTCTCGCTCGATGTTGATGGCGTACTTGAGCCAAGCAACACGATCGCCGACGCAGTTAAACGCATCAACGCGGCCACATGGCATCGCTCTGCGCTGCGGTACACCGTCCCCATCACGCTGATCGGAGCGGTGTTGACCGCCGGATACGGCCTGCCCGGCGGCTGGGTCGCCGCCACCTTCACGTACCTGGCCGTCTGCTCGATCTACTATGTGGGTGGTTTTCTGCTGTTTCACTTCGTGGAGGTGATACTCTCCTTTCACACGCTGCTCGAGCGGCAGGATGACGTGCAGTTCCGGCGCGTGTACAGCCCCATTCACCTCGAGAACCTGACGAACTACCTGGCGATCACCACCGCGCTCGGCATCGCCGGCATCTACGCCGGCTTTCGCGGGACCCTGACAGCGCCATTCGCCATCGAGTCACGCCTCTTCATGGCGTCGCTCACCGCCCCGCTCATCCTGTTCCTGCCGGGCACGCTGCTGTACAACTACTACCCGCGGTATGTGCTGCGGAAGATCCTGCAGTACAAGGTGTTCAACACGATGCAGCGACTCGGCGGCACCGATGACCCCGACGCGCGCACGCTGGTGATCGAGCTGCGGGAGAACGCGGTCCTCAACTCGCAGATCCTGCCGTTCCTGGACTACAAGAGCCTGCCGTCGTACCTGCTGGCCGTCTTCTTTGCGCTCTCGCTGGCGTTCAACAACGACCCGACGGTGCGCGCATTCGTGCTCAAGGTCCTCGGGACGCCCGCGCCGTAGTCAGCGACTCACGTAGCGCCGCGTGGCGGCGAGCAGATGGCGCCCGAGCACGCCGCGCGGCCGACGAATGGCGTCGAGCAGCAGGCCCGCGGTGAGCCGAGGCCGAAAGTCGAGGTCGGCGAAGATCAGGCCGTTGACGATCTCGGGGGGATAGCTCGCCAGTTCCTTGACGAGCCGGCGGAAGTCGTCGGACGAGTAGTCGAGGATGCTGCGAAAGAGCTCGAGATGAAACGCGCGGTGCAGCCGGCTCATGGAATCGGGAAGGGAGCGCTGCAACTGGTCCGCAGAGACGTTGCCGCTGCGGAGCGCCGCGAGAATCGCGTCGGCGGTGGCATCACGCGTGCGGAGCAGCCGGCTGAGCGTGGTGGCGCTTGCCGCTGGATTCGCCTGGCCGGACTCGCCGAAGAAGACGATCCGGTCGAGGGCGTTTGCCCGCAGCCTCCCCACCGGAATGATGCCGAAATAGCTGCCGGTGAACGGTCCAGGGCCGATATCGTGGGCGTGGTGTGATTCGCGCAGGATGAAGTTCAGGTCGGCCTTGATGGGGTGGTCGGTGCGCCAGGTGCGCGACGGGACAATGAGCGCCGCCGCCGCGGTGCCGCGCGCGGTTGGAAAGAGCTCGAAGTACCCCAGCTTGTCGCCCATAACGACGTTTTCCAGTCCGATGGGGCTGGGGTCGCCGACCAAGGGCACTTCGACGCCGTGCACGAAATAGTAACCGTCGATGGCGACCGTTCCCTTGGCCGCGACGATCGGCGAGCCGATGCCCATGCAGTCGACGACCAGGCGCGCCGAGATGCGGCTGGCGCCGGCGCGCACGGTGACGCCGTTCGCGTCGTCGTAGACGCTGTAGACGCGCTGACCCGTTCGCACGCGCACGTCGCTCGCAGCCAGTTCGGCCAACAGCATGTCGATGAGCACATCGGTGTTCCAGAGGCAGTACTCGCCGGGCACGCGTGCGGTGAGGCCGTCGTAGGCGGTGTAGTCGAGGGTGCTTGAGCGGCGCTCCACGGCGCTGGCAAGTTCGGGAGCCGCGCGCGCGGCGGCCTCGTCGGTGAGCCAGTACTTGGCGCGCGGCACGATGGGCTGTTGCTCGACGAGCAGCACGGAGCAGTGCGGGGCGAGCGCGCTGGCGATGAGGAGGCCTCCAACGCCTGCGCCGGCGACGAGCACGTCGCACCGCTCGACGGGCGGCACGCTCGCTGCCGACGTGTTGTCTTGCGCGGCGTGCGGTTCTCGCTGCGTCAGCTGATCCATGTGACATCTCCAACGGTAGAGGTGCCAAGCCATCGCCGGTCTGCTCATTTCATGTTAGCATCCCATGCGCGCGTTTCAGCCGTCAGAAACCAGAAGAACTGCACAGAAGTGGTCAAAACCAGCCAAAACCACCGCCAACGCCATGCCTTACGTCATTCTTCTTCGCGATGCGCACGCGCGACTCCTCTCCGCACGGCGAAAGCGTGAATGGGCGCAGGTTCAGTTGGCCAGGTTATCCGGCGTATCCATCGGGACACTGAAGGCCATGGAGCGCGGATTGCGGACGCGCTTTCAAGAGGAGCCGGTTGTCAGGGTGTGCAGTCAGCTCAGGCTCGATCTCCCGACCGTCATTCAGGAAGGTCCGATGAGTCGATCGCCGCAAGTGAGTGATCGACCTGTCGCTGGCAATGCGGAGACAGCGACGGAGTCCCGTGCGCCCGTGCAGCTATTCGTTGCCGCGCCGATGGCGTCCATTGGACGCACCTATGCACGCAACAACAAACAGGTCATTGCGTTGGTGGCGGCACTGGAGCGCGAGTTGTCGCTGTCGCCCATTTACTACGCCGGGATGGCGCTGAAGACGCCGCGCGAGTTCGAGGACGAGACACTGGCGCTGAGGAACAACCTGTCTGCCCTGACGGCCTCGCGGCGCTTCGTGCTCGTCTACCCGCGCCCGTTGCCCACCTCGGCGCTCATCGAGCTCGGCTATGCGATGGCGATGAAGATCCCGACGCGCATCTTCGTCCGCGATTGGAAGCACTTGCCGTTCATGCTGCGATCCGCAACGCGGGTGTGCCCGGAGATCGCCATCTTACGGTACCGCACGTTGGATGACGTTTTGGCGTTGCTGCGGGAGGAGAGAGAGTTCTTGCAGTTGTGAGTGCGGCATCGTTCGCGGTTCGGCTGAGGCGTGGCGTAGGCAGAAGGTGCTGGCGGGGCCGTCGAGGCGTACGCCGTCGTGCGCACGCCACCGCTCATCTGCCATTCAACTGCTACGCCTGGCGCCGTCGCGCGACCTGAAAGGGCCAACCTTGCTCTCTCATACCCCCGCACCCGATTCAGGGTCAGTCGCCTGCACCAAGTCGCTGTGAAGGTCTCGAATGTCGGCCGGAAATGCCGCAAGCGTCCTTGTTCCGTGCCGCGCGTAGAAGGCGGCGAGAAAGAACTCCTGAAGCACGCGCAGGGTAAAGACCACTCGGGTACCACGCCCCGAACGTATCGGCATCAGGAAGGAGTTCGTGAGCACATCAGCGACGTCGAACGGGGTCTCCGCGGCGACGAGTCGCCGGACCTCCTCGAGCGACAACGACTCGGTTAGTCGCACTTCGCCATCCTTCGTCTCCGTCATTTGTGCCGCAAGTCTCTCTAGTGCGCGCATCAGCAACTCAACCGTATCGCTGACGTCGCCGCTGGCGACGAATGCATGACTGTTCACATCGCGCCATAGCTTCCGCTTCGCCCACCGGGCGATGAGTTGTGCCCGGTCTGATGTGTCCAATCCTCGTTGCGCGACGTCATCTATGATGAATCGCAGCATCAGGGGATTGTAGGGCATCGTACCATACTCTCTTTCAGCGTCCCCGCTCCGCACCCGTGCCGCCAGCACGCCCAGGCGCTCAGCACCCTCGGCGGTCTCGTGCATCGCAACGCGCTCGATTAGGGCAACGCTTTCAGCTGTGGTCCATGCCCGAAGACGCAGCAGGGGGATCGGCACGTCGGGCTTGAATTTCCAGGACAACTCCGCGAATGCCGATGTATAGCTGTCAAAGAAGGTGGCGAAATGCTCCGAACGCGTTGTCAGAACGACAGGACATTCAATGTCGATAAGCTGATTGAGCAGGCGCTGCAAACCACCCAGTGAATAGAAAGCGCGATGCTCGTCGAGTCCATCAAGGACCAAGAGATAATCACTGGCCGCTGCCGCGTTGGAGAGGGACCGAATCGCGGAATCAGCGGCCAATGGCTCGAGAATGGCGCGCTCGCCGTCGTCGAAGCGTTCCCATAGATCCAGCTCTCGCGCGGCATGCACCAGCACATCATTGAACGAGAGCGTGCCCGTCGACGGCAGGTCGCGACAGGCAATGAGCACGACGACACGATCGCGCGCCTGTGCCGCATGCAGCGCGGCTGTGGTCTTGCCGCTCCCGAACATGCCTTCGACAATTGTCCAGCTCAACCCTCTCGCGCGAAGTATGATCTGCGCGACCGATCCTCGCGCGTCGTGCTCCTCGGATTCGATCAGTGATGGTTCATTCCGTCTCAGGCGAATCGTACTGCGGTCGAACGGTACGCTTTCGATATACTCGCGATCGTGACTGAACAGGTGTGGCAAACGGCCCAGCCGCCGCACGGCGCTGTCTCGCATACCAGCGATCATGCTGGCCTTGAGAGAGTCCTTCACTCGCAGGAGCAGCTGTTGGCGGTCGAACAGGGCGATCCGGTGCGCGGCGCCCGCCTCCACGAGGCGATTCAGTGACTGCAGTGCCGCCTTGTTGAAGGTCTCGAATCGTCCATCGCGGTTATGCACGACCACGAAATGCTCACACGACACACCTGAATCCAGAAAGCTCTGCACGGAATCGTCGACCTGACGGGCCTGATCGGTGCCGATATCCTGGACGTGCCAACCCTTGCACTGCACAACCGTCGGGAAGGGGCCCTCGTCGACCCACTCCACAAGGTCGATACCGAACGAGTCCCACTTCTGGCGTTGCGGCGTCTCGGTCAGTGCAGGCCACAGAACTCGAAGGAGCGGACGGATACGCCGCACGAACTCATGTTCGGTCGCGACCGCGAGGTCGCCACTCAGTCGGTTCCATCTCGAACCCGCCATCGGCAGAATTTGTTTGACAGGTTGAGGAACACGATACGTCGCACAGCACACGAGCGTCGTCCGTAGTCTACCAGCACACGGGCGTCTTGCGACGGAGGCTTCCCATGAAGATGGCGCCGCGAGAGTGCGCCGCAAGGCAGGACCAAGTTCGGACGGTTCGCAGACCGATCAGGCACGACTCTACCGGAAGGGTGCGCGTGAACGTGCCAGACGGAGCGCGGCCACCCGACACCTACCCTGCGCACCCTTCGGTACCGACTGGTGTTACGACGATTCCTTCTTGCCCAGCCTCTCAACATCCGTCGATGAGGCTGTTTCGCGGACATTATCCTCGAACCGCGAGAGAGAGAACATCCACAGAACGTGCATCAAGCGACCCGTTTCAACTGGGGCAGAAGCCGTGCTCGGTGCGAGTCCATGGCAGACCGTGCTCCGGACCTTCCAGCCGCAACGAGTTACTCCGGTTTCGCCCGAGCGAGCTCCGCCCTAGCGGCGTGCTGGAGCTTGACCATGCTTCCGCGAAGCATGTCACGTGCCTCCCCCTGCTTTAAGAAGTGGTCAGCGTGCGGCGCAACGTACTCTCCGAGGAGTCTGTGGAAGGCATAGCAGACCTCGAGTGCGAGTACCTCAACGTCTTCTGGTAGGTAGAGGACGTGCCGATAGTAGGCTTCGTAGGCTTCGTTGCGGGCCGCCACGACTTGGTTGGTCCGCGCCACTTCGAGATCCTTCGCATGTTCTTCGGCATCCTTGCCCGCGAGGTCGCGAAACGACGTTGCACGATCCTCCGAGTGGAGAAAGGCCGCAAAGAGATTGGCGATCGCATCGTGGCGCCGAGCGGCATAAATCGCAGATCTGCGTGCTCGACGCGCGCGGGGGAGTGACCGAGACCCGCATCGTTGGCCGACTCGCAGGCGGATCTGCCACCGAGACACCCCAGCGGCTGACTTGGCTAGCCC
>PNKL01000067.1 GCA_013822425.1 Gemmatimonas sp. | reverse complement strand
CGTCATAACAGCGGGCTCCGGGTGGGGTGTAGGTCGTTTTCGACAAACACCTTATACCACTCGGACCCGCTGTTAACAATCACCTTGTGAGATTTCCGGGCTAACGGCATTCGCCTTCCGGACGTAGTTTGACGGCGTTATAGTGCTCGTCGCCACGGACTCGAACGACAGGATCCCGCCACAGGCGGCCGGGGGGCCGTTTGCCACCCGCTTGATAACTGGCAAGTCACCTGACCGCCTTCGACACGTCGGGCAGCCCTTTCCCACTGCACCGCAGCTCGCCGCCCGCCTTCGTGACACGGGCAAACGATCGCGCGCCGAGATCCAGGTGCCGACGCAACTTCTGCCGATGGAGAGCGGATTGGTGCCTCATGAGCCGAAGACCTCAGTCGAGCGTAACGCTTCTGAGCGCACACTACGGGCCATCGACGCGGTGGGCATGTTCCTTGTGCTGTTGTTCGCCGCGCTGCACCTTTGGCAGAATCGGCGGTGGCTGGACGCTGATACCGTCACGTACGCTGACATCAGCGACGCTCTGCTCAGGGGGGAGTGGCGGAGCGCCATCAACGGCTACTTCTCTCCCGCGTGGGCAATTGTCATTGCGGTGGCGCGGAGGGTTGGTGGCGAAAGCGCCGCACTTGAGGCGCCACTCGTGCGTACGATGCAGTGGATCGTCACCGCCGCGAGTGTTGTTCAGGCGCGCCGCCTGCTGACGGAACTCCGCCGCTGGTCCACTGAGCGAGACGATGAACAACTACTTGGCGCGCACACGATCGCCGGTGCCACGGTTTTCTGGATCGTGGCGCTGTTCGCTCTCGTTCGCTTGAGCCTCGCGATGGCGAACCCAGACGCGTTGCTTACCCTGTTCTCGCTCGGGGCGTCCAGAGCAGTCTTCGTCATCCGCCGGACGCAGTCGACGACGCGCGCGCTTGAGTTGGGCGCCTGGATTGGTGCCATGTACTGGGCGAAGGGGATCGCTCTACCACTCGGGCTGGGCTTTCTGATGGCGACGGCTCTGTGCACGTCGAACACGAATCGGGTGCGGGTCGTCATCGCGGCTGGGACCGTCGCCTTGGCCGTATCGGCGCCATTCGTGATGGCACTCAGCCTCCAGCAAGGGCGCTTCGACTTCGGTGACACCGGCCGTTTGAACATATCGTGGCTGACTGCCGGGGCGTCTTCGCCAATTCCGGACCCTCGCGCACGCGGCACAGAGCGGCTCACGCATCCGTGGAGTCGCGTGATGCAGGATCCGCCAGTATTCAGCTATACCACCGGTCCGTCAGGCACGTATCCACCCTGGAGGGACCCCGTCTACTGGCAGGCTGGCGTCTCAGCGCGACCTTCGTTGACACAGGTGTGGCACGTGCTGCGGGTACAGGCGGCATCGCTCTGGAACTTCTATCTTGGGGCCATCGTGATGGGCGTGGCACTCGCCGCGACGATCGTGGGCGGGCTGCGCTCTCGCACTCCGCGATTTACCGTGGCGCTGGCGCTGCCGCCCGCACTCACCGCGGCCAGCTACCTTCCGATCCTGTTTGAACCGCGGTACTTCGCACCGGTCGCTCTGCTCGCACTCGCCAGCTTGATGACGCTCTCTCCGGCCGATGGCAGGCGATGGCCCTGGATTCTCCTCAGCGGGGCCGCGGCAACGGGTTGGGCGCTTCCTACTCTCCGGGAGTTGCTGGTCGCAGCTCCCATTGCCCTAGCGTGCGGTCTATCCATGCGAAATGCCAGGCTGTCCCGGCGCCTCGCCGCCGCATCACTCGTCCTACTGATAGGATCTACTGTTGCGGGCACGTTGCGAGGCCTTCCCGGCCTTCGGTCACAGCACCTGTCCGGTTCCCCCCACTCCCAGAACGAGCTCGCCATGGCACTCAGCGATTCTGGGGTGCCTGCAGGGGCTCGCGTTGCCACGATTGGAGTTATCGGCCCCTCTACCGATCTCTTTTGGGCTCGGCGCGCCAGATTGAGGATCGTTGCCGAAGTACCGCGATACTTCGAGGACTCGTTCTGGATGGCGCCCCCAGCACAAGAGGCGCGCGCGATGTCGGCCATGTCTGCAGCGGGGGCTGCGTATCTCGTTGCTCGTCGCCCACCGCATGACGAAGGAATGGACCTGGCGTGGCGACGACTCGGAGAAACGGGCTTCGCGGTCCGCGCGCTGCCGCGCTGAAGGGTGCTGTCACGACTCTACAACCTTAGCATCAGTACTGCACGCACCTCGCTCTGTCCTGATGGTACGCTGAGACCACAACTGATGACCTCGACCTCATGCTGAACTCCCCGATCGAAGTATCTGTGATCATGCCCTGCCTCAACGAGGCCGAAACGCTGGGGCGCTGCATCGAGAAGGCGTGTGCCGGTTTCAGGAAGACTGGGGTTATCGGGGAAGTGGTGGTAGCCGACAACGGCTCGACGGACGGGTCGATCGAGATCGCGGAAGCGCTCGGCGCGAGGGTCCAGAAGGTCAGCGCGAAGGGCTATGGCCATGCGCTTCGCGGAGGAATCGAGGCAGCCTCGGGCCGTTTCATCATCATGGGCGATGCTGACGACAGCTACGACTTCTCGGAGATTGGTGCCTTCTTGGGGAAGCTGCGCGACGGCTTCGACCTCGTGATGGGTTGCCGGCTGCCGTCGGGCGGCGGAACGATCGCGCGTGAGGCGATGCCGTGGAAGAACCGCTGGGTCGGCAACCCGGTTCTCTCCACTATCGGTCGTGTCCTCTTTCGTACCCAGGTTCGCGACTTCCATTGTGGGATGAGGGCGTTCACTCGGGAGGCGTTCCTGAAGATGGACATGCGCACGGCGGGCATGGAGTTCGCTTCAGAGATGGTAATGAAGGCGTCCATTCAAGGACTGCGCGTCACGGAAGTGCCGATCACCCTCCACAAAGACGGACGTACCCGCCCGCCGCACCTGAGGCCTTGGCGCGACGGCTGGAGGCATCTCCGTTTCATGTTGGTGTATTCCCCGCGCTGGCTATTCTTGGTGCCTGGGCTCCTCCTTCTTGCACTGGGTTCGCTCGGTGGGGTCATGACGTTGCTGGGTCCGTGTCGCATTGGGCCCGTCACGCTTGATGTCGGCACGATGATGCTCTGCTCCATGGGAGTGATCCTTGGCCTTCAACTCGTCTCCCAGGCGTTCTACGCCAAGGTCTTCGCCATGCGTGAGGGCTTGCTTCCAGACGACCCTGACTTCAACCGGCTTTTCAACTTCTGGACACTGGAGAAGGGCTGTCTCATTGGGTTGGTATCGTCCGCTGTGGGCTGCGGCGTGCTGCTGTGGTCAGTGCTGGTGTGGAAGCGCGCCGCCTTTGGGCCGCTCGATTACGCGGAGAACCTCCGACGGCTCATCACCGGAGCCACGCTACTCGTCCTTGGCATCCAGACGATATTTGCGAGCTTTCACCTGAGTGTACTCGGGTTGAAGGTGACGAACGGCGCACGCCCGTAGGACCCTTCAACTGAGCAGATGACACTGTGCAATCCATCGATCGCGTCCACGAACGTTTCGTCTATGGCCGACGCGTCTCGCAACTCGTTCATCACCTGTCGTCGATGATCCCCGAGGGACCAGGCCGAGTCTTGGACGTGGGATGCGGGGATGGGCTCTTGTCGTCGAGGCTCCACGCCCGCCGGCCGGAGCTTGCAATCGAAGGGATCGACGTCCTGGTTCGCCCCCACACACACATCGCCGTACGGCGGTTCGATGGGATTCGAGTTCCCCATCCGGATCAGAGCTTCGACATCGTGATGTTGATCGATGTGCTGCATCACACCGAAGATCCCGGGATTCTGCTACTGGAAGCTTCCCGGGTCGCAAGGCGAGCGGTCATCGTGAAAGATCATCGCCGCGAAGGCGTTCTCGCCGGTCAAGTGCTTCGCTTCATGGATTGGGTGGGAAACGCCCGCCATGGAGTGGCACTCCCGTACAACTACCCATCGGACTCACAGTGGCAGGAGCATTTCCAATTCGCCCAGTTGCACATCGCCGACCAGACAAGAGCCCTGCATCTGTATCCTGCCTGGGCGGATTGGCTCTTTGGACGTGGATTGCACCTGCTCGTGAGACTCGAGCATCGCGCGTAGCCCTTCGGAGGCAGGAAAGGCCCGAAGCCTTGAGCACGAACCACCGACCCGAGGTACGTCCCTGCCATGCAACGTCCGAGGTGAGCGAGGGAGTTGGCTGCCCGCCGGGAAAGGCCGGTGCGAGTCTCCAGCTTCCTCAAGTATGCCTGACCAGTCCACCTCTTGAGAGCCGCCGAGAACGCGAGCGCTCGTCGGCCTCGCCTCAGCAGGATCCGCAATGCCCCCGGCCTGATTCGAACAGGCGACCTAGCGTTTAGGAAACGCTTGCTCTATCCACCTGAGCTACGGGGGCGATGTCCGAAAGCTATCGGGCCACGGGCGAGGATGCCACGTGCGGCCCGGACGCGTGATGGGCGGTGCTGGCCGCCTCGGCCTTTGCCCACTCGTCGACGATCGTCAGTCGACCCATGTTCCCATACCTTCGTGCCCGGACCCCTACCCCGCCCCGCTATGACGCCACGCCTCCGCGCCCTCCTTCCCGCGATTGTCATCGCCGGCTCGCTGGCCGCCCAGCCTGCCCCCCACAAGCGCATTCAGCAGGTGATGGACCGCCCCGAGTTCACGCACGCCACGTGGGGCATGGAGTTCTACGACCTGCAGGCGAAGAAGACCGTCTACGCAACGAACCGCGAGCGCCTGTTCGTGCCGGTGTCCACCACGAAACTCGTGACCACCGGCACCGCCTTCGCTACCCTGGGGGCCGCGCATCAGTTCCACACCCGAATCTACCGCACCGGCCCGGTGCGCGACGGCATCGTGCAGGGCGACCTCGTGCTCGTGGCGAGCGGCGACCCGAACCTGACGCGATGGGAGCATCCCGGCGGCACGTACGCCTTTGTGGACCAGGATCATTCGTACGGCGGACCGCCGCTGCCGGGAGATCCCCTCGCCGCGCTCCGCGCGATGGCGCAGCAGATCGCCGGGCGCGGCATTCGGGGCGCCACCGGCCAAGTCATCGTGGACGCGTCGCTCTTCCGTGAAGGGACCCGGGAGCTGGCACTCGCATCGTCATCTCGCCGCTGATCATCAACGACAACGTGATTGACATCGTCGTCACGCCGGGAGCGCGCGCGGGCGACCCCGTGGAAGTCACCGTCTCGCCGAGGACGGCCTACCTCACCGTGCAGGCGAATCTCACGACCGCGGATTCCGGCACACCCGCGCAAGTCCGTACCGTGGAGGACAGCACCGACAAGGACCACCGCGTCCTGGTGGGCAACGGGCGTGTTCCGGTCGGCCCCGCACTCAACAGGCGCTGGGCCGTGCCCGAGCCGAGTCGTTTCGGCGAGATCGTCCTCGCCGAGGTACTGAACGACGCTGGCCTTCGCGTCATTCCGCGACTGGCATCGCGGACCGTGGACGGCGCCCAGTTGTCGCGCAGTCACGCTGATTCACTGGTCGTGGCCGAGCACGTGTCGCTCCCGTTCGCGGCGGCGGCGCGCGTCATCCTGAAGACCAGTCAGAACCTCCATGCCAGCAGCATGCCGCTGCTGCTGGGCTCCCGCCCCGGGGTCGGCGATGCCGGAAAGAACGGCTTCGACGTCGCCCGCGAGTGGCTGCAGGGCGCTGGCCTCAACCTCGATGGCGCGGTCCAGGGCGACGGCGCCGGCGGCGACGCGTTCTTCTCGCCGGCGTTCATGACGCGGTACCTGGCGTTCGTCGCCGCGCAGCCGTGGGCCGAGCCCTTCCATGCCGCCCTGCCGATCCTCGGCACTGACGGAACGCTCGCCACAATTCAACCGGACGCCCCCGCGGCAGGCAAGGTGCACGCGAAGACGGGGACCTTCTCGTCGTACGATCCACTCAACAAGCGCACCATCGTGCACGCGAAGGGGCTCGCCGGCTACTTCACGTCGAGGAGCGGGCGACAGATCGCCTTCGCGATCTACGTCAACAACCTCGCCGCGAACGTCCCCGACCCGGCCGTCTTCGCGGGCCAGGCACTCGGCGAGATCGCGTCCATCGCGTGGGAAGTGATCAAGTAGGCTTTCGCGAGCAGGCGGCTACGAGCAGGCGGCTACGAGCAGGCAGCTTCAAACAGGCGGCTCCGCGTAGACGGCTCCAAGCAGGCGGCTAAGGCAGTGAGTCGAGCACGCGCCGCCGCGCCTCGAGCTCGACGGCGAACGCCACGGCCTTCCCCTTATAGACCACCGCGCCCCGCACGGTGGCGAGGGCCGTGTAGTAGTCCACGTACGGGAAGCCCGCGATGGCGCCACGGGCGAACTCATACTTCGATACCGCCGCGCGCCACGCGTCGCGTTGGTCAGACACCTTCACGTAGACATACGGCGTGAAGTTCGTCGCGTCTTCCCAGTTGTCCGCATACCAGACCGCGCGAATCCCGCGATGCGCCGGGTGCGCCAACTGGACGCCGGGCAGGGCCGCGAGGAGCACGGCCTCCTGGGCGATGGCGCTCGTGATCCAGTGATCCTTGTGGAGGCTCTCCTTCCAGTGCGTGATCAGGTGCGTCGGCTTCACCTGGCGCATGACATCGGCCACGTAGCGCCGCGCCGCGTCATCATTGGGGATCTCGCCGTCGCGGTACGGGCCGCAGATCACTTCGGCCCCCAAGTCCTTGTTAGCGCCGATGGCGTCGTGCCGTCACATGGAATAGCGTTCTCTCTTTCCTCTCCACACCACATGCGCCTCAGACTCCTCCCACTCGCCCTCCTCGCCGCCCCGCTCGCCGCCCAGCAGCCGGTGGCGGACCGCTATCGCGACGTCGCGAACAAGATCATCGACGCCGCGCTGGCCGATTCCTCCGGTGCGTGGAACCGGCTCGCTGCCTTCGTGGACTACAGCGGCCCGCGGCTGTCAGGGAGCGCCAACCTGGAGCGCGGCATTGACTGGGTGCTGGCCGAGATGAAAAAGGACGGCTTGGTCAACGTGCGCGGCGAGCCGGTGATGGTTCCCCACTGGGTGCGCGGACGCGAGTCCATCACCATGCGGCAACCGCGCGAAGCCGACGTGCCGATGCTTGGGCTCGGCGGCTCGGTGGGAACACCCGCCAACGGCATCACCGCCGAGGTGTTGGTGGTGACCAGCTTCGACGACCTGACAGCCCGTGCGGCGGAGGCCAAGGGGCGGATCGTGCTGTTCGACGTCCCGTTCACCAACTACGGCGCCACCGTGCAGTACCGCGGTCGTGGAGCGATCGCCGCCGCCAAGGTGGGTGCCGTGGCGGCCCTGATCCGCGCCGTCGGGCCATGGGGACTGCGCACGCCGCACACGGGCGCCATGGGGTATGACTCAACGGTCACGCGCATTCCGGCCGCCGCCATTCCGCTGGAAGACGCAGCCATGTTCCACCGCATGCAGGATCGCGGCCAGAAGATCGTGCTGACCATCCGCATGGAGGCGCAGACGCTGCCCGACGCACCGTCGCGCAATGCCATGGGCGAACTCGCGGGCCGCGAGCGCCCACGGGAGATCGTCGCGATGGGCGGACACATTGACTCGTGGGACGTCGGCACGGGCGCCATGGACGATGCCGGCGGCATCGTCGTGGCGTGGGAGGCGGCGAAGCTGCTCAAGCGGCTGGGGCTCACGCCGCGCCGCACGATCCGCGTGGTCGGCTGGGTGAACGAGGAGAACGGCCTGCGCGGCGGCACCGCGTACCGCGACGCGCACGTGAGCGAACCGCACTCGCTGCTCATCGAGTCGGACGCCGGGGTTTTCGCTCCACTCGGCTTCGGCTTCAGTGGCAGCGACTCGGCGCGGGCCATCATCAAGCAGATCGGCTCGCTGCTCGACCGCATCGGCGCCGGCCGGATCGGGGCGAGCGGCGGCGGCGCCGATATCGGCCCGCTCATGAACACCGGCGTGCCAGGGATGGGCCTCGACGTGGATGGCAGCAAGTACTTCGTCTATCACCACACCGCCGCCGACACGCCAGACAAGCTCAGCCCGACCGACATGCAGAAGTGCGTGGCGGCCATGGCGGTGATGGCCTATATCGTGGCCGACCTGCCGGCGATGCTGCCGCGGCCGTAGTCAGTACTCCACGATCGCGTCCACCGACGACCCCGCGAGCTGCTGCCGTCCGTGCAGGAAGGTGAGGTCGATCAGGAACGTGAAGGCCACGACGATGCCGCCGGCGCGCTCGACAAGCCGGCGGGTCGCGGCCGCCGTGCCGCCCGTGGCCAGCACGTCATCCACCACCAGCACACGCGCTCCGACGCCGAGCGCGTCCTCGTGCATCTCGATGGCGTCGGTGCCATACTCGAGTGCGTACTCTTCGCGCACGCGGCGGTGCGGCAGCTTGCCCGGCTTTCGCACCGGGATCAGCGGCACGCGGAGCGATTGCGCCACCGGCGCCGCGAAAATGAACCCGCGGCTCTCGACGGCGACCACGTGGGTGATCTGCATCGTCGAGGCGCCCGCGGCCATGCTCTCCGTCACCCGGGTGAAGAGGAGGGGGGCAGACAGCACTGGCGTGATGTCCTTGAAGATGATGCCCGGCTTGGGAAAGTCCGGCACGTCGCGGATGGCGGCCCGCACGTCTCGGGCGAGCGCCTCGCGCCCCTCGGGCCGCGGTCTGGTAATCATGGCAGGATCTCGAATTCGCTGTTTGCCGCGGCCGCCGAAAACGGCCGTTCGTCAATCTCCACTGACTGCACCACCGCGTGCGGCGGTCCCCGCCGCAGCGCCTCGAGCAGTCGCTCCACCTGCGCGGCCGCTCCCTCGGCGGCCACTTCCACGGTGCCGTCGTCGGCGTTGCGCACCCATCCACGGAGCGCGAGTTCCCGCGCCGTCCGCGCCACGAACCACCGGAAGCCAACCCCCTGCACGCGCCCGCGGACGCGCACCTGCACGGCCCGGCAGTCGCCGCGTACGCGCTCACCGCTCACGTCGACTCCCATCCGTGCTTGCCGACGAGCGGCACGAACCGCACGTCGGACAGGTTGCGCCGTTCCACCCCCGCGGCGGTGCGCGTGATCTCCACGAGGCGCTGGTCGTCGCGCCCGCCAATGGGGACGATGAGTCGCCCTCCCTCCGCCAACTGGGCGACCAGTGGCTGCGGAATCTCCGGTGCCCCTGCCCCGACGAGGATCGCGTCATACGGCGCGAACTCCGGCCACCCCAGCGTGCCGTCGCCGCACAGCAGCGAGACGTTGGTCACGCCGCACTCGGTGATGGCGTCCCGGGCCGTCTCGATCAGCGGCCGGATGCGTTCGATCGAATAGACGTGCCGGCACAGGTGCGCGAGCAGGACGGTCTGGTATCCGGAACCGGTGCCGATCTCGAGCACCTTCTCGCTCCCGTGCAGGCGCAGCGTCTGCAGGTACATGGCGTGCACATACGGCTGGCTGATCGTCTGTCCGCTGCCGATGGGGAGCGGCGCATCCTCGTAGGCGCGGTGACGCACGCCGGTGGGGACGAACTGGTGGCGCGGCGTCAGGTCGAGCGCCCGCAGTACCGCCAGGTCGCTGATCCCCTTGGCGCGCAGCTCGTCGATCAGTCGTCGGCGCGCCCCGGTGAATTGCGGCGTTACAGGGGACGCCACCACTGCTCCGCCGAATCGAGGACCGCCCGATGCGTCAGGTCGAGGTGCAGCGGCGTGATGGAGACGTAGCCATCGCTGATCGCCTGGAAGTCGGAGTCCGCCGCCGAGTCCTTCCAGTCCACCGATCCGCCGCCGATCCAGTAGATGGGCCGTCCCCACGGATCCTTCATCCGCGTGAGGGAGTCGGAGTAGGCACGCCGGCCGAGTCGCGTGAGCCGGAACCCCTTGAGCTGATCGGCGGCGACGGGCGGGATGTTCACGTTGAACAGCGTGCTCTCGGGGAAGGCGGGGAGCCCCGTGATGTGGCGCAGGATACGCTCCATTGTCCCGACGTGGTCGTCGAGCAGGGCGTCAGCGCGCAGTACGCTGCCGGCGAACGAGAAGGCGATCGCGGGCACGCCAAGCGCGAGCCCCTCCATGGCCGCCGCAACCGTACCCGAGTAGAGCACGTCCTCGCCCATGTTCGGGCCATGGTTCACGCCGCTCAGCACGAAGTCGGGCCGCTCGGGCAGCAGCGCCTCCAGCGCGAGCATGACGCAGTCCGTCGGCGTGCCGTCCACCTGCCAGCGATTCTCGGCGATCTGCACCGGGCGCAGCGGATGGTGCATGGTCAGCGAGTGGCTGGTGGCGCTCTGTTCGCGGTCCGGGGCCACCACGAACACCTCGCCCAGCGGCGCGGCCGCGCGTTCGAGCGCGGCGAGCCCGCGCGCCAGGATTCCGTCGTCGTTGCTCAGCAGCAGTCGCATCAGGGGTCCGATGGGTCGCGCAGCGAGATGAGCAGCGCCTGCAGCTCCGCCTCGAGCGCGAGAATGGTCTGAAGGTCCAGCCCGGTGCGGGCCGCGGGGCGTACGCCGCCGTGCTTGCGATACTCGTCGAGCTTCTGGCGCGCGCCGTCAATGGTGTACTTCTCGGTGTACAGCAGGTGCTTCACGAGCATGACCATCTCGACTTCACGCCGTGAGTAGACGCGATTGCCCGAGCGGTTCTTGACCGGACTCAGTCCCTTGAACTGGCTCTCCCAGTAGCGGAGCACGTGCGGCTTGAGCTCGGTCAGCTCGCACACGTCGCCGATGCTGAAGAACTCCTTGACCGGTTCCGACTGGCTGGCCGCCATCAGTCACGCTCCCCGCGCAACTCGCGCGACATCAGGGCCACGAGCGCTGCGCGCGCCGGCTGGTGCTCGAACAGCACGCGATGCACGGCGTTTACGATGGGCATCTCCACGCCGCGCGCCCCGGCGAGTTCGCAGGCGCTTTCGGTGGTCACCACGCCCTCCGCCACCGTCTCGCGTCCGGCGAGCACTTCGGGGAGCGTGGCGCCCTTCCCGATCTCGAGCCCCACCTGGCGATTGCGGCTGAGCGCGCCGGTGCAGGTCAGCACGAGGTCGCCCATTCCGGCCAGGCCGGCAAACGTCTGCGGGTGCGCACCCATGGCCAGGCCCAGCCGCATCATCTCGGCGAGGCCGCGCGTGATGAGCGCCGCGCGCGTGTTGAAGCCGAGGCCGAGTCCGTCGCTCATGCCGGCCGCCAGCGCCATCACGTTCTTGAGCGCCCCGCCCAGCTCCACGCCAATGACGTCATCGCTCGAGTAGACGCGGAAATGCGGCGCGCTGAACGCCTGCTGCACGAGCGCGGCCGCGTCCGGGGACGCCGACGCGGCCACCACTGCCGTTGGCTGCCTGTTGGCCACCTCGACCGCGAAGCTCGGGCCGGAGAGCGCGACCACCGCGTGGCCACGGAGCTCCTGCGCCACCACGTCGGTCATGAGCGCGAAGGTGTGGCGTTCAATCCCCTTGGTCGCCACCACCGCCGTCGCGCCCGCGGCGACCCACGCGCGCGCATGGGAGACCACGTCGCGCAGCACGTGCGACGGAGACGCCATCAACACGAGTTCGGCTCCGTCGAGCGCCGCCGCCTTGTCGGTCGTGCCGCGCAGCGTCGGGCAGAGCGCCGCGCCCGGCAGGAAGCGCGGATTGGCCGCCGAATGCGTAATCGCTTCGGCGACGTCCGGCTCGAGGCACCAGATGGCGGTCTCATGGCCGTTCTCGGCCAGCAGGCTGGCGAGTGCCGTGCCCCAGGCACCAGCGCCCATCACCGCGCACTTCATGCGACCTCCCCGGGCTTCGCGCGCCCGAAGCGATGCTCGGATCCATCGCGCAGCCGCTGGATGTTGGCGCGATGCGACCAGAAGACGAAGACGCACACGAGGGCCGCAACGATCGTGATCGGCGACCACACGCCCTCGAACCACGCCAGCAGCAGCGGGAGTGACGCCGATGCCGTCAACGAACCCGCCGACACATATCCCGTCCGCCAGAGCACCAGAACGAAGACGACGAGGGCGATGCCGAGCGGCACCGGCGATAGCGCGGCGAAGATCCCCGCTGCCGTGGCCACTCCCTTGCCTCCTCCCTTCCACAGCAGGAACACCGGCTTCGCGTGGCCCACGATGGCGGCAATACCGAACGCGAGCGCCCACCACGTCGCGCGATCGGTGCCCATCGCCTCGGGCGGCAGCACCAGCGCCGGCAGCAACGCGGCCGGCAGCGTCCCCTTCAGCATGTCCACGGCAAGCACGACGACGGCCACCGTGGCGCCGAACGACCGGTACACGTTGGTGGCGCCGAGGTTGCCCGACCCCACCGTGCGCAGGTCAATCCCCTTCACCGCACGACCCGCGATGTACGCCGACGGGATGGATCCCGCAGCGTACGCGACCACGAGCGCCACGGCGGCGTTCATTCGCGCGAGCCTCCGCCGCTCTTTCGCTTGAAGGTCAGGCGCAGCGGGTTGCCCGTGAAGCCCCACACTTCGCGGAAACAGTTGTGCAGGTACCGCACGTAGTGCTCCTGCAGCAGGTCCGGGTTGTTGCCGAAGATGAGAATGGTCGGAGGCGCGGTCTCCACCTGCGTGCCGTAGTTCAGCTTGATCTCGAAGCCGGCGGCTTGCGGCGGCTGGCGGCGCCCGATGATGTCCTGCAGCGCATCATTCACCTGCGAGGTGCTGATGCGCTTGTGGCGCTCCGCGTTCACTTCGAGGATCACGTCGAGCACCTTGGTCACGCGCTGGCCGGTGAGCGCCGAAGTGAAGATGAACGGGACGTACTTCAGGAAGGGCGCCTTCTCCCCCGCCTCCTTCTCGAACTTCGCCGACGTCTTGTCGTCCTTCTCCTTCAGGTCCCATTTGTTCACGATGACGATCAGCGCGCGTCCCTGCTCCCAGGCCATGTTGGCGATCTTGAGATCCTGGTTGTGCAGCCCCTCCATCGCATCAATGATCAGCAGGCAGATGTCCGACCGGTCGATGGCGCGGCGCGTGCGCAGCGACGAGTAGAACTCGATGCCGTCATCCATCCTCGACTGCCGCCGCAGGCCGGCGGTATCCACGAAGATGATGTCGGTGCCGTGGTACGTGAACGGCGTGTCGATGGAGTCGCGCGTCGTCCCCGCGATGTCGGACACGACGAGCCGATCCTCACCGAGCAGGCGGTTGATGAACGACGACTTGCCGGTGTTCGGGCGGCCCACGACGGCCACGCGAAGCGCTTCGGCGTTCTCGTCACCCGCCGAGTCCGGAATGCGCGCCACGATCGCGTCCAGCAGGTCGCCGGAATTCTTGCCGTTCGCCGCCGACACCGGGAACGGCTCGCCCGCCGCCAGGCGATAGAACTCGAAGTAATCCGTCTCGCGGGGGTCGTCCACCTTGTTGGCGACGACCATGAACGGCTTGCCCGACTTCCGCAGCAGTTCGACGACCCGCGCATCACTCGGGTGCACGCCGACCCGTGCGTCGGTGACCATCAGCAGCAGGTCGGCTTCTTCAATGGCCTGCTGCACCTGCCGGCGAATCTCAAGATCCATCGGGAGATTCGAGTCCTCGCGCAGGCCGCCCGTGTCCACGAGCCAGAACTTGCGGCCGTTCCACTCGGCCAGCGCGAAGTGGCGGTCGCGCGTGGTTCCCGCCTCCTCGCTGACGATGGCCTTCTCGTGGCCGATGATGCGGTTGAACAACTTTGACTTGCCCACATTGGGACGGCCCACGAATGCGACAACTGGGATGTTCACGTGAAATCTCCGGCGACGGTTGCCACCGGCTGGCCTTGCAGCTCGAGCACGTCGATAAAATCGTAGGATGGAAAAATGGGCATGGGCAGGCGTTCGCGCAGCACCGCGAACTCCACGTCATCAAGAAAAATGCCGTCCTCGTTGATGCTCTCGGCGGGGATGAGCGCGAAATCCGCGCCGTCGCCCTCGGCGAGGGCGCGTGCGATGTCGGCGCCGACGAGAAGCCCAGCGGTCGTGACCGTCGGTCCGAAGAGCGAGTTGGGGGTCGCACGCAGGTCGAACGTCGCGCCGGTCGCCTGGGAAAGCTGTGCCAGCAGGGTCGGCATGTGCGGCGCCATGGACGCTCCCGTGACGACCGCGATGCGCTTGCCATCGAGCCGCGGCAGGCGATCCAGGCCGGTCTCGAGCCGGTGGCGCAGCATGGTGAGCGACCCCACCCCGTTCTCGATCTGCGCGAAGTCGCCGTAGTGCTCGAAGGCCGGAAGTTCACGCTCGGCGAGCAGGTACAACTCGTCCGCGCCGTACACCCAGGGGAAGCCCCGCTCGCGTTCTCCACGTTCCGCCCAGCGTGCGGTCACGTCCACCAGCGCCCACGCCGCGTCACGGTCCATCGAGCGGCCCGTGTACAGGTGAGAGAACTGCGTCAGCCCCACGGGCACGAGCGCCACCGACAGGCAGGCGTCGCCATAGTCCCACAGGTCGCTCAGCGTCTGCTCCAGCACGTCGCCGTCGTTGAGCCCCGGCACCACGACCATTTGGCCGTGAAACTGGATGCCGCCCTCGACCAGGCGCCACAGCTGCTCCTTGATGTCCGGCACGCGCGGATTGTTGAGCAGGACCTTGCGCGCGTCCCACGGCGTCGCGTGCACCGACACGTACAGCGGGGAGAGCCGGTACTCGATGATCCGCCGCTCGTCCCGCTCCTTCATGTTGGAGAGCGTGGCGAAGTTCCCGTACGCAAACGAGAGGCGATAGTCGTCGTCGCGGATGTACAGGTTCTTGCGCAGCCCCTTGGGGAGTCCCTCGATGAAGCAGAATTCGCACCGGTTGGCGCAGCGTCGCACCGACGGCGGCTCGAGTTCGACCCCAAGCGACTCACCCTCGGGCCGCTCGATGTCGTAGATGACGCGGTCGCCGTCGGGCAGGACGGCTTCCACTTCAAGCGCGTCCTCGGCCGTCAGGAACTCCCAGTCGAGGAAGTCGGACAGCTCGCGCCCGTTGACGGAGACAAGCTCCGTTCCGGGAACGATGCCCAGCTCTGCGGCAATGCTCTCTGGAAGTACCCGTGCAACACGAACCATGCGATCCTCGGAAGCCGACGGGGAAAGAGGGACTCCATCCCCCTTTCCCCGTCGTGAAAGCGTCCTTCAGAACGCCTAAACCAAGTTAGCAGGCAAGAGGCCGGAAGTCAATCTCTGCTAATGACTTCCGCCGCTCGGTCAGCGTATGCTGTAGCGCCACGCAACTGGGGCAGCACCAGTGGCTTGCGCGCTGAAGTCCCTGCTGGCCTTGGGCTCCACGCCTGGGGCGCTCACCGTCGTCGTGCCAACGACGGCCCCCGCCTTGTCCACGAGTTCAAAGACCACCGTGAAGTCGGCCGCCGCGGCACCCAGATTCTCAACGGAACCGGCAATCGTCGCCTTCCCGTCCCGGCTGACCGTGAACTGGTTCACCTGCACGCGGG
>PNKL01000066.1 GCA_013822425.1 Gemmatimonas sp. | reverse complement strand
TACGAGCCGCCTTCAAACCCGTCCCTATACGCCGGCACCAGCGTGAACTGCGTACCGGGGCGGAGTTCCATCACCAGCGCTCCCTTCTGGATCTTCGCGGTCCAGGTGGCGTCGATCTCCGGCTGGTGCCAGCGCCCGGTGAGTCCTTGCAGTTGTGACTCGGCGGGCTTCCATCGTTCGGCGGCCATGAACGCCCAGGTGAGCGTGTCGCCATCGGGGGTGATGATGCGTGCGCCGGTCGGCGATTCATCGGCCGCCGTGTTGAAGCGGACGCGCGAGGCGGTGCCCATCAGGAACTCGCCGTCACGGAGCGAACGAAGCGCCGCGCCGCCGCGAATGCGCAGTTGGCCGCGTTCGATGAAGAGTTCCGAGATGTCGTGGGTGCGCTCGTCGCGGTAGAGGCCGGTCAAGCGTGCGAGGCGGCTGGGATCGGCCGTCGTGGTGTCGAAGGGAGCCGGCGCCGCGAGATCCGGGATGAGTGCGTCCGCCAGCTGTCGCACGTACGACGTCGCCGGTGCGCCGGCGGCGTTGCACATCACGGCGATGGACACCCGGGCCTTTGGATAACGGGCGAGGAAGGTGCTGTACCCGGCCGTGCTGCCGCTGTGCTGCCACTCCGGCGTGCCGCGATACATCCCGTTGATCATGCCCATGGCATACGGGATCTGCCGTCCGCTCGTAAGCGTCGCCCGGCTGAGCAGCGAATCGCTCATGGCGCCGAAAACGCGCTTGTCGAGGGCGTCGTTCCACTTGAGCCAGTCGCCCACGGTCGTGAGCAAGCCGCCGGGACCGTGCACGTTCTCGAACGGCATGTTGATCCGCCAGCCGGCGGCGGTGCGTGCGTACGCCTGTCCACGTCCAGGGACAATCGCCGTGAAGTCATCGCGCCAGCGCGTGTCCATCATCGCCGCCGGCTTGAAGATGCGCTCGTTGCTGAACTGCGCGAACGGCACGCCGCTCACCCGCTCGACGATGGTCGGCAGCAGCGCGAAGCCGGAATTGGTGTACGAGTAGAAATCGCCCACCGGATAATTGAGCGACTTCTGCCGCACGATGATGTCGACGAGATCCGCCTGCGTCGTCACCCGGGTGCCGCGCGGATAACCCTGGTCAGCCACGAGGTTGCTCCACTCGCGGAGGCCGCTGGTGTGCGAGAGCAGGTGCCGAACGGTGATGGTGCGCCCGTACTCGGGCAACTCGGGCACGAATTTCCGCACATCGTCATCCAACCGGATCTTGCCCTCGCCGACGAGCAGCAGAATGGCCGTCGCGGTGAACTGCTTGGCAACGGAGCCGCTCTCGAGAATGGTCTCGGCCGTGATGGGCGTGCCGCTCTCAAGGTCCGCCATGCCGTAGCCGCGCGTGAAGATCGGAACGCCGTTGCGCGACACGCCCACCGCGCACCCGGGCGTGTGCGTGCTGTTCCACTGGGCGAAGATCCGGTCGGCGGTGGTGGTGAGGTCCTGCGCGCCGAGCGCGACAGGGAGGGCGAGCAGGAGGAGTCGCTTCATGGCGGTGCGCGGCGAGAGGGGAGAGGTGCGCTGAACGGCGCGGCGACGTGTGGCCGACCAGCGCGCCGTCCATGAACATGCGGTCTGTGGGCCCGGGAGAGAAGCGCGGGCGCGCCCCGGGCTTAGACGGCCGGGGCGGGGGTCGAACGGTCGATGAGGGCGCGCACCGCGCGCGCCAGATCGTCACCGACGAACGGCTTCGGAAGGAACGCCGCCCACCGATCGGAATGCGACAGGTCGATCTCCGTGTCCGCAGTGTACCCCGACATGTAGAGCGTGCGCAGGTCGGGGCGCGAGGCCCGCAGCCGGTCGGCCAATTCGCTGCCGCGCATGCCAGGCATCACGATGTCGGTGGCCAGTACGTCGATACGCCCCTCGAAGTCGGTGCTGAGCCGGAGTGCCTCGTCGCCCGCGCTTGCCTCGAGCACGCGGTACCCAAGGGCGCTCAATGTGCGCACCACGAGGCGTCGCACCTCGCGCGCGTCCTCGACCACGAGGATCGTTTCGGTGCCGCCACCGTACGCCGTGGCCGGCGCGGGCTCGGCCTCAGCCTCGGCCTGGACCTCGGCCTCGGCGCTTACGCGGGGGAACAGCACCTCGAACGTCATCCCCGACCCCGGCTCGCTGTACGGGATGATCCAGCCGTTGGACTGCCGCACGATGCCGAAGCACGTGGCGAGCCCGAGTCCCGTCCCCTTGCCCTTCGGTTTCGTCGTGAAGAACGGCTCGAAGAGATGCTGCTCGGCGTCGGCCGACAGGCCCGTGCCGGTGTCGGCGATCGCGAGCACCACGTAGCGGCCTGGCGGCACCAGCACGTGCTGGCTCGCGTAGGTCGCATCGAGCGTGCGATTCGACGTTTCGATCGTCAATGTCCCGCCCGTGGGCATTGCATCCCGGGCGTTGACCGCCATGTTGACGAGCACTTGCTCGACCTGCCCCGCATCGGCCACCACGGTGCCCAAATGCTCATCGAGCACGGTCACGAGCTCGATGTCCTCGCCAATCGACCGGCGGAGCAGGGAGTACGCTCCCTTCACCACCGCGTTCAGGTTCAGCGCCCGCGGCGTGACAACACCGCGCCGACCAAACGCCAGCAACTGCCTGGTGAGATCAGCAGCGCGCCGGGCGGTGGACTCGATCTCCTGGATATCGGCCCGGATGGGGTCGGCAGCGTTCAGCGCGTCGCGCGCGAACGCCGCGGAGCCGAGGATCACCGTCAGCAGGTTGTTGAAGTCGTGCGCCACACCGCTGGCCAATTGGCCGACGGCTTCCATCTTCTGCGCCTGGCGCAGCTGCTGCTCGAGTTCGAGGCGCCGCGTCAAGTCCTCCTTGATGGCGACGAAGTGCGTGATGACGCCGTTCGCATCGGTCACCGGCGTGACGACCTGTTCCTCGGCGTACAGGCTCCCGCCCTTGCGCCGATTGGTCATCTTCCCACGCCACACCTGACCCGACAGAATGGTCTTCCAGAAGCCCTCGAAGAACGCGGCATCGTGCACGCCCGACTGCAGCAGATCCCCGGGTCGCCTGCCCACCGCCTCGGCCTCGGTGTAACCAGTGAGCCGCGTGAACGCCGCATTGACGGACTGGATGACGCCGGCGCGGTCGGTGATGAGGATGGCGCTCGCGGCCGCGCTGAGCGCGGCACTCTGGAGGCGGGATCGTTCGTCGAGGCTGCGGCGTTCGGTCACGTCCTGCATCGCGCCGTACACGCGTCGTGTGCGGCCGTGCACCTGCTCCGCGGCTCCCAGCACGCGCACCCGCAACCGGCGGCCGCGCGCCGTGCACAGCGGCAGTTCGAGGTCGAACGGCTTCCCGATGTCGATGGCGGCGTGCACCGCTGCCGAGATGACGGAACGCACCTCGGGCGCGTAGAACGCAATCGCCTCGGCGACCGACGGCTGGACCTGCGCCTCGAGTTCGTGGATCGCGAACACCTCGTGCGTCCACACGAGGCTCGCGGTCTCCACATTGTATTCCCAGCCGCCGATCCTGGCGAGCCGGGCGCTCATGGAGAGCAGCTGGTTCAGGTGATGCACCTGCCGCTCCGCCACGCGCCGCGCCGTGACATCGGTGCAGGTGCCGACCCACTCCAGGATCCACCCCTCGGGACCGAGCACGGGGGTGGCGCGCACGACCATGTCGCGCCACTCGCCGTCAAAGCGACGCACCCGCGCCTCCGCCTGCACCGGCTGTCCGTCGGTCAGCGCGCGCGACCATATGTGGCGAAGGGCCTGACGGTCGTCGGGATGGAAGGCGTTCTGCCAGCCGGTGTCGACGACCTCGGCGGCGTGCTGCCCGGTGAACCGGCGCCAGCTCGCGTTCTCGCCCACGGGGACCCCGTGGAGATCGAGCAGGAAGACGACGTCGGTGAAGGTGTCCACGAGCCGGTGGAAGCGTTCGAAGCTGCGATGCAGCAGCTCCTCGGCTTCGCGCTGCTTCCCAAGGTCGCGGTAGATGACGAAGAAGCAGCCCTGTTCCTCAATGGTGATGGACTGCGCAAAGACGTGCACGTGCCGCAGCGACCCGTCCTTGGCACGGTGCTGCGTTTCGAACTCCAGCGCGCCCTCGGCAAGAATGCGCGCCACGTGCTCGCGCACCTCGGCCTGCGTCTGCGCCGCTTCATAGTCCCACACGGCGAGGCGCTGGAACTCGCGGCGGGAGTACCCGAGGTGACGGCACGCCGCATCGTTGAACTCGATGGCGCGCATCGACGCCGGATCGATGAGCAGGAGACCGTCGGGCGACGCGTCGAAGAGCGCCTTGTAGAGTTCCCTGGCAGGTTTGGGGCGCGGCGTCATGCGCCGAGCACCGTTCGCACGGTGAAGATCAGCTCCATCATCGTGAACGGCTTGAGCAGGATGGCGACCGAGTCGAGCGTGGCGTGCTCGTCGGCCGTGGCCTCACGGCCGCCCGTCATGAGGACGACGCGCAGGTCGGGCTGGCGCTGCAGTAGCTGCGCGAGCGCCTCCCGGCCGGAAACGCCAGGCAAGTGCCAGTCGAGGAGTACGAGACCGATATCCGGCGCGTTGGCGTCGAAGAGGCGCAGTGCATCGGGGGCGTTGGCAGCCAGCAGCGTGTCATAGCCAGCCAGCCGGAGGATGCGATCCACCAACTTGCGGAGGCTCGCTTCATCGTCGACCACGAGAATCGTGTTGGGGCGCGGGGTGTGGAGCATCGTTGGGCCGCGTGGCGGTGGGTGTAGGCGTCAGCGCGGCGCTGTACGCCTTCGGCGACCGACGTCATGCCCAGGTTCCTGGCGAGCGCGGCGTTCGCGTCCACCCCGGCCCGCTGCGCGCGCGCGTTGGCGACACGCCGTGGGCCTGCGTGCCAGCGCGCATGCCTCCCGACCGCCGCCGCCCCCGGTCATGCGCCC
Organism: Gemmatimonas sp.; assembly: GCA_013822425.1. Classification (GTDB taxonomy): domain Bacteria; phylum Gemmatimonadota; class Gemmatimonadetes; order Gemmatimonadales; family Gemmatimonadaceae; genus PNKL01. The sequence goes on along the minus strand of PNKL01000066.1, from coordinate 10,647 downwards.
AGCGCCCCGTTTGTTCAGCTCCCGGACGATCCGTCGCCTGACGTGCTCCTGATCATCGATGACCAGGACGGACAACGCCGCGAATCGATCTCGTTGTGCCTTGACGTCGAACCGCATGCCGCTTCCCCAACGGTACCCTGAAGACAGGCATACCGGGTCCCCCAGGGGGAAGGGGATGCCCGGCGTGCATCATCACTTCATGTAACGTATACGCTCCGTGCCGGACGCACGCAACCCCGCCGGGAAACCCGCGCGTCTCTCCTGGCCTGGCCGCCGAGGATCAGAGGCGCGGCGGCGCGTGCACCGTGAGCGCCCCGCCCGCGCTGCCGGTATTGAGCGTTCCCGCGGGCTCGAATAGCAGGACGGACACTTCTTCAGCCGCCACGGGGCGGTGCTCGATGCCGCGGGGCACGATGAGGAACTCGCCCTCACGCAGCGTAACCGAGTGGTCCCGGAACTGCATCTCGAACCAGCCGTGCAGCACGAGAAAGAGTTCGTCCTCGAGCTCGTGATGGTGCCAGATGAACTCGCCCTGGAACTTCGCGAGCTTCACCTGCTGGCCGTTGAGCTCGCCGACGATGCGCGGGCTCCAGTGCTCGCTGAATTGCGCGAGCTTCTCCGTGAGCGTGACCTTGGCTGGGATCATGTGTTTCCCGGGAATGGCGCGGCGCGACGCCGTGCCTGATGATCAGCCGGCGAGCGCGCCGAGCACGCGCCACGGCGTGAGTGGGAGCGAACAGACCTCGACGCCAAGGGCATCCGCGACGGCGGCGGCAATGGCCGGGGCCGTGGGAATGATCGGCGGCTCGGCGATGCCGCGCGCCCCGACATGGTTGGCGGCGGGGTCCGCGCCATCGAGAAACGACGCGTCGATGGCGGGAATGTCGGCCATCGTCGGAACCATGTAATCGTGCAGGTTGGCGTTGAGCGTCACGCCGCGCGCACGATCCATGTGGCGCTCCTCGAAGAGCGCATACCCGATGCCCTGGATGATGCCGCCGTGCAGCTGGCTCTCGGCGAGCGCCGGGTTGATGATGCGCCCCGCATCGTGGACGGCGACGACGCGCAGCACGCGTACCACGCCGGTCTCGGCGTCCACCTCGACCTCGACGAACTGTGCGCCGACCGTAACCACCGCGAGTTCCGGATTGGGGCCGCGGGAGCCGCGGCCGACGATCTGGATATTGCCAAGCCTTCGGCAGACTTCAGAAAACGGCAGAGGCGCGGCAGAGTCCGGCAGCACCTGCGAGTCGCGCGTGGAGAGCCGCTCGAGGGGAAGGTCCAGGAGCTGCGCCGCCGCTTCGAGCAACTGCATCCTGGCGTCTTCAGCCGCCATGCGCACGGCCGGGCCCACACTGGGCGTGGTCATGGAGCCCCAGGAGTTGCCGGTGTACGGCAGGCGCTCGGTATCGCCGATGACGGCGCGCACCGTCTCGAACCGCGCGCCAAGCGCTTCGGCAGCGATCTGCGCGAGGATGGTGCGCGAGCCGGTGCCGAGATCCTGCGTGCCGGCGAGCACATCAACCGATCCGTCGCTGTTGATGCGGACGTGGGCGTACGACGGCGGGCCGCCGCCGGTGGGCCAGGTTTGCGCGGCGACGCCGATTCCGCGCTTGACGCGGCTGACGGTAGACGGTGGAGGGTGGACGGTAGAGTGCCAGCCGAAGCGCTTCATTCCCTCGGCGTAGCACTCCGCTAGCCGGTTGCTGCTGAACTCGCGGTTGGCGCGCTCGTCGCGTGTGGCGAGGTTCCTGAGGCGCAGCGCCACGGGATCCATCTGCAGCGCGCGCGCCAGCGCGTTCATCGCGCCTTCGAGCGCGAAGGCTCCTTCCACGTAGCCGGGGCCGCGGAAGGCCTGCATGCCGCTGGCGTTGATGTACACGCAGGTCTCCGTCGTGCGGACATTCGGGCACGCGTACATCTCGTGGAAGATCTGCGCGGGGCCGCCCTCCCAGCCGCTGATGCCGAGCGGGATCAGCGCGTCAAGTACGAGGGCGGTGAGCGTGCCGTCGCGTCGCGCGGCGACGGTGACCTGTTGCACCGTCGCCGGCCGGTTGCCGCTGTCGGCCTGTTCGGCGCGCCGGTCGTTGACACAGCGCACGGGCGCGCCCAGCGTGCGGGCGAAGAGCGCGGCGGTATAGGTGTGCGCGCCGGCGCTGTTCTTGGCGCCGAAGCCGCCGCCCATGTAGTTCTTGATCACCCGCACCTTCGCTTGCGGCACGCCTAGCGCCCTGGCGACATCGCTGCGCACGCGGAAGATCCCCTGCGTGGACTCCCACACGGTGAGCTGGTCGCCGTTCCATTCGCAGACGGCGCCGTGCGTCTCGAGCGCGGAGTGCAGCGCCACCTGGGTGCGGTACTCGCGCGTGATCGTCACCTCCGCCTCCGCCAGACCGCGCGTGACGTCGCCGCGTTCCACGATGTCGGGTTCCGTGGTGTTGCCGGTGTTCCGCACACGCGGCGCATCCGGCGCCATGGCGTCGTCGACGGTCACCACGTGCGGCGCGGCCTCAATGACGAGCGACGCGGCAATCACGCGCGCGGCACGCTCTGCGGTGCCCAGCGTTTCCGCACAGACCGCGGCGAGCGGCTGACCGGCGTACGAGACCTCGCGCCTGAAAAGCCGCGTCGCCGCGGGCGCGTCACCCGGACCCATCACGGCGCGCACGCCCGGCATGGCGCGCGCGGCATCGAGATCGAGGGCCGCAAGGGTGCCCTTCGCCCGCGGTGCGCGCACGATGACGGCGTGGAGCATGCCGGGGCGGATAATGTCGGCGGTGTACCGCGCGCGCCCAGTGACCTTCTCGAACGCGTCCACTCGCAGCGGACTCGTGCCGACGATGGAAAGCGGCGTGTCGGCGGTCCAGGGTGCGGGCTCGAAGGCCGGCACCTCGACGACGCGGGTCTCCGTGCGCCCCTCGACTTCGACCGTCGTCTGGACGAATCGCGTGCGCTCGCGGCTCATGGCGCCGTCTTCCCCGCGTCGGCAACGGCCCGGATGGCGGTGATGATCCTGGGATAGGTGCCGCAGCGGCAGAGGTTGCCGCTCATGGCGGTGCGGATCTCGTCGTCGGTCGGCTGCGGGTTCCTCTCGAGCAACGCGGCGGCCGCGAGCAACTGCCCGGGCGTGCAGTAGCCGCACTGCGCGGCGTCGTGCGTGATGAACGCCTGCTGCAACGGAGCCAGGGTGTTCCCTTCGGCGAGCCCCTCCACGGTCTGTACCTGCGCATTCTCACAGGCGGCGGTGAGAGTGAGGCAGGCGTAAACGAGGTCGCCATCCAGCCGCACGGTGCAGGCGCCGCATTCGCCGTGGTCGCAGCCGAGCTTAGGGCCGGTCAGGCCCAACTGGTCGCGGAGCGCCGCAAGCAAGGTAGGGGAGCGCGCCGGGTCGACGTCGCGGGGGGAGCCGTTGATGGTGAGGAGCATGGGTTATAAGAATACGCCAGAATGCGGCAGAGGACGACAGCGTACGGCAGACCCTTGCACTGGAAAAGGTCGGGCCTGGCCAAGCCAATGTGCCGGTTGAGCGGCCTTGGCGCGGCGTTTATCTTTCCACCGTTGCTTGTTGTTTTCACGCTCAGGAGCATTCATGCCGTACGTCATCACCGAAGCCTGCATCGGGACCAAGGACAAGGCCTGTGTGGATGTCTGTCCCGTGGACTGCATCTACGAGGGCGAGGACCAGCTGTACATCCATCCCGACGAGTGCATCGACTGCGGCGCGTGCGAACCGGAGTGCCCCGTGACCGCGATCTTCCCCGAGGAAGACGTGCCGGCGAACATGAAGGCGTACATCGCCAAGAACAAGGACGTGTTTGCGGGGCCGAATCCGCCGGGGAAGCCGACGAGATAGCAGACGGTCACTCTCCCTAGAATAGACCCTCCGGGTAATACCTATCCTTCCCGATAAACACCGCCAGCAGCGCGATGTATTGCAAAAACGTGCTCATCTCGCTCTTCCACGCTTCGGCCCAGAAGAACTCGCCGCCGACCTTTCCTGATGCGGCCGTCGGTATCCACCGCGGCGTCCGGCGCTTGAACGCCAGGTACTCCTCGCCGAAGATGGTCTCGAGCACGCCTTCCTCGTAGCGCACGATGAAGAAGTACTCCACGGCGAAGAGCAGCGTAGCCACGGGGAGGAACCACCATACCCCGCTGAGGGCAACGAAGCCCATCCAGAGGAAGTAGTTGCCGTTGTACAGCGGGTTGCGGCTCAACGCGAATGGCCCGTGTGTCACGAGCTTCTGCACGTTGCGCGATCGGCGGCGCGTCACGGTGCCAGCGGTGGCGACGCCCCAGAGCCGCCACGCCTCGCCGAGGACGAACAGCAAGGCGAAGACGATGACGCCGAGGCGCGTGATCCCGCCCGGCGCGAGCAGCGGCACGAGAAGAAACGGCACGGGGAGCCAGCCGCGGTTGCGGAACAGCACGGCACCGATGCGCGCGGGGCGGGACGTCTCGGACGCGGAGAGTTCAGCCAAGGGCCAGTGATGGTAGATGGTGAAAGGTAGAGGGTAGAAACGTAACCGCCGGCCCTACTGCGCCGTGAGTGAGACGAGGAATTCACTCAGCACGTGATTGAACGTCGCCGGGCGCTCCAGGTTGCTGACGTGGCCGGCGCCGGCGATGACCTCGAGCCGACTGCCGGCGATGGCGAGGTGCATCGCGCGCGCGTCCTTGACCGGCGTGAGCACGTCCTCGTCGCCCACGATGATGAGTGTCGGGACGTCGATGGTGGCGAGGATGGGCGTGGAGTCGGGGCGCGTCCGCAGCGCGTCGAGCGCATCCACGATCCCCTGCACGGGAGCGAGCGACATCATGCGATGCAACTCGTCCACGAGCTCGGGGTTGTTCTCGCGCGTGGTGCGGCCGACCATGCCCGTGATCATCTGGTTGGCGACCGCCATGCTGCCGCGTTCCTTCACCAGCGCCTGCATCTCGATGCGCGCCCCCCGTGCCGCCTCGGAGTCCGACGTGGCCTTGGTGTCGCAGAGCACGAGGGCGCGCACCCTTGCGCGATGCCGGCGCCAGAACGCGAAGGTGGCATACCCGCCCATGGACAGGCCGGCGATGACGGCACGCTCGACGCCGAGCACGTCGAGCAAGGCGGCGGCATCGTCGGCGTAGCCATCCAGGCCACCCGGTTCATCCCGGGCACTCTCTCCGAAGCCGCGCAGATCCATGCAGATCGTGCGCGCCGGCGTGGCCAGCGCCCCCAATTGCGGCGACCAGAGTGACCGGCTGTGCGGGAAACCGTGCAGGAACAGCACGGGCACGCCGGACCCGACGTCGTCGTATCCGATGGCATGCCCGTTGGCGAAGGTGATCACTTAATAGCTCCCGTGCCCGTGCCCGCAGTTTCAGAGGGCACGGCATCCGGCTGGACGTGCAGCATCTGGACGGTCACGAAGACTGCCGCGAGCAACGGCGTCGCCACGAACAGGCCCATGAGGCCGAAGACGTAGGCCATCACCACCTGCGTCATCAACGTGAGGGCCGGCGGCAGGTCCAACTGCTCCCTCATCAGGTACGGAATGAGCAGGTTGTTCTCCAGGAACTGGATGCCCCAGTAGACGACCATCACGACGAACGCCTTCTGTGGCGAGTCCACGAACGCCATGACGATGGCCGGAATGGCGGCCAGCGTCGGGCCAACATTCGGAATGAACTCGAGGAGGCCAGCGATGAGGCCCAACGGCAGCGCCGCGCGCACCCCGATGATGCTGAGGAGAATGGTGGTGACCGCGCCGATGATCAGCATCGCCAGCACTTGGGTGCCGAGCCATCGGCGCAACTTCACCGCGATCGCCGTCAGCACCGGCTCCAGCCGCTGTCGCGTGGGCGGACTGACCAGGAGGAGTATCCCGCGCTTGTAGAGGTCGGGCTCCGCGGCGATGTAGACGGCGAGGAAGAGCACGAGGATAAAGCCGCCGAAGACCGCGAGCGTCGAGGTCAGGATGCCAAGGGCGACCGCCTTGAGCCGCCCCGCCTGGCGGTAGAATGCCTCGACCAGCCGGCCGTGCGAGGGCCTCTCCGCGATCTGGCCCGGGGTCGCCGCCGGTGTGGTCCCCGCGACCCCTGCCGACTCGGCGGGCGCCGCCGCAGGTGCCGTGGCGGTTGCTGCGGCCGGTATGCCCCTCCTGGGCGTTGGCGCCCCCGCGATCGCATCGAGCAATCGCGGCTGCTTGGTGGACAGCCACACCTCCACCTTCTCGATCGCCTCGGGGAAGCGCGTGCGCAATTCCTCTGACTGTGTGACGAGTGTCGGCGCCGACCAGGCGCCGAGGCCGAGGATGAGGCCAAGAACGCCGAAGATGATGAGCGGCGACGCGATGCCGCGACGGAAGCCGCGCCGTTCGAGCGCGTCCACGGCTGGGGCGGCGCCAAGCCCAAAGAGAATGCCAAGGAAGGCGGTGAGCGCCAGAATCCGGGCCGCCCACAGCAACTGCAGGCCCAGCAGGACAAAGACGATGATCAGGGCCGCCCGGACCAGGTCGGCGTGCTCCGCCGTGAGGCTGGATATCCCTCGCAGCGCGCTGGTGCGCGGAGGAGTGTCCGGGGTGGCGGGGGATTCGGGCGGTATGGAGTCGGCGGACATGGTTGCTCGGCGGGTATTCGGTGAGTGACCTTGCTACATTTGTACCACACGTGACACCGGAGAGGAAGGAAGCGAGTGAGCCCCACGAGCGCAGCACCGACGGTGCAGTACCTCGATTCGGACGACTCCGTCGGGAAATTCCTCGAGGGAATTCGTGGCACGCCGCTGCTGGCGCTCGACACCGAAGGGGCGAGTTTTCACCGGTACATCGATCGCATCTACCTGCTGCAGCTCTCGACGCGCGACGTCCACGCCATCATCGACCCGCTCCCGATTGCGCATCCCGCCGCGCTCGGCGCGCTGCTCGAGGATCCAAAGGTCGAAGTGGTCTTTCACGATGCGGACTACGACCTCCGCCTCCTGCACCAGGACTACGGCTGGCACGTGCGGCGCATCTTCGACACCCGCATCGCGTCCCAGCTGCTGGGCGTCAAGGCGTTCGGTCTCGCCGCGCTGCTCGAGCAGCATTTCGGCGTGACGCTCGACAAGAAGCACCAGCGCGCCGACTGGTCCATGCGCCCGCTCACGAAGGGCATGCTCGACTACGCGGCGCAGGACACCCTGCACCTGCTCCAGTTACGTGACATGCTGAAGGAGCAGCTCGAACGGAAGGGGCGCTGGAGCTGGGCGCAGGAGGAGTTTGAGCGTCTCGAGGGCACGCGTTGGGCGCCGGAAGATGCGGCGGAGTCGTTCCTGCGCATCAAGGGCGCGCGCGACCTGACGCGACGGGAGCTGGCCGTGATGCGCGAGGTGACGCAGTGGCGCGACGCTGCGGCGCTCGCGCTCGACCGGGCGACGTTCCGTGTCGTGGCCAACGACGTGCTGCTGGAGATTTCGCGGCTGCAGCCGACCACGGCCGACGCGCTGGGCGCGATCAAGGGCATGCCGCGCGGCATGCTGGAGCGCGCCGGCCACGAGATGCTGGCGGCAGTGCAGCGCGGTCTCGCGGTACCCGAGGCGCATCTGCCGCGCTTTCCGAAGTCGACGCGGTGGGAGAAGGACCCCGAGTTCGACAACAAGGTGGGGCGCCTCAAGGCGGTGCGCGACGACGCGGCGCGGCGGTTGGACCTGGACCCCGGCGTGCTCGGTTCGCGCGAGCGCCTCGAGGCAGTGGCGCGACTGGTGCCGCGTTCCGTGGACGACCTTGCGGCGATCCCCGAACTGCGCCGCTGGCAGATGGCCGAGCTGGGCGAGGCCTTCGTGAAGGCGCTGAGCGGCTTCAAGCCGAAGGCGAAATCGGCGCAGAAGACAGACTCGCCATATCTCGAGCCGTAGCTTTTACTGATACCGCGCTCTTCGGCCTTCGCGGTCGTCGTTTCGAGGTGTTCGCTTAGAACCCCAGATACGTCCGTACCCGCGGCTCGATCCGATCTGGGGTCCACGGCGGCGACCAGACGATGTTCACGGTCGCACTGGTGACGCCGGGGATCTCCTGCACCTGCGTCGTCGCGTCGTGGAGGAGTTCGGGGCCCGACGGACAGGCCGGCGAGGTGAGCGACATCTCCACCGTGACGCTCGATCCCTCGACGTGAATGCCGTAGACGAGGCCCAGGTCCACGATGTTGAGGTTGAGTTCCGGGTCCTTCACGCGGCGCAGCGCGAGCTTGACGAGGTCCTCGGTGACTGTGTCCGCGCCAGTCGGGACGGCGCCCTGGCCAAGGGAAGTCACAGCGGGCGGTGTCGTTTCGTCGGTCATCGTGAGCTCCTGGGGGTCATCGCAGTATCGCTGCGTGCCGCGCAGGAATTCAAGCTGACACCGTCAGCGCCTGTTCTGGGCGGACGGCTTCTTGGCGGTGGACGCCGTCGGTTTCGCTTGGTTGGAGGCCGGCGTTGCGGCCGACGATACGGGCTTCGTCGAGGCCGCCTTCGGTTTCGCCGAGGCCGCCTTCGGTTTCGCCGAGGTCGCCTTCGGTTTCGCCGAGGCCGCCTTCGGTTTCGCCGAGGCCGCCTTCGGTTTCGCCGTGGCCGTCACGGCCTTCTTGACGCTGGCCTTCACGGGGGTGACGGTCGGGCGTATTGGCTTCTTCGAACGGCGCGAGCGGCGGCTGCGCAGCGGCTTGTTCCAGTCGACCGCGCGGTCGGCACGGAACGACGCAGGCATCACGCTGATTCGGAGGTCCTCGTCGGTCACGGCCAGCGCGGCGGCGTCGGAAAGGTCGGCGCGAATGTCCGAGATGACCGTTGCCGGGCGCTTCACGCGCGCCGCGTGTACGCGATTCGTGAGGAGGATCACGAACATGTTGCGCTGCGGGTCGATCCACAGCGACGTGCCCGTGAAGCCGACGTGTCCGTACGCGGTCGGACTGAGGTGCTCGCCCGCACCGTGTCGTCCCTCCGCCATCTCCCAGCCAAACGCCCGTGAGCCGGTGGCGCGCTGCGTGAAGAGCCGCACGGTCTCCTCGCTGACGATGCGCGTGTCCCCGTAGCGGCCTCCGTTCAGCATCATCTGTGCGAAGATGGCAAGGTCATCGGCCGTGCCGAAAAGCCCGGCATGCCCGGCCACACCGCCCAGTACGAAGGCGTTCTCGTCGTGCACCTGCACCCCGTCGGCGGATCCGCGTCGTGCGGACCGGTCGGTGGGCGCCACGCGATCGTGCACCGTATCCGGGGGGAGGAAGAAGGTGTCGGTCATTCCAAGCGGCTCGAACACCCGTTGCTGCACGAACGCGTCCAGCGGCTGGCCGGCGATGGACTCGACCACCCACCCCAGTACATCGGCGCCAAGGTCGGAATAGATGAACGAACGGCCGGGGCGGAACCTCAGTTTCGTTTCGATGACCGCGCGCCTGTTCTGCTCGGGGGTTCGCGCGACGCGCCAGAGTTCACGACCGGCCGGCAGACCGCTGCGGTGCGTCAGCAGGTGGCGAATGGTGGCTTCGTCCTTCCATTTGCCGACGAAGCCGGGGAGGTAGTCAGCCACCTTGCTGTCGAGCGGCAAGCGGCCCTCGTCGTACAGGATCATCGCCGCAGTGGTCGTCGCGACGACCTTGGTCAGCGAGGCGAGATCATAGATGGTGCTGTCGGCCGTTACCGCGCGGCTCCCGAGGCCCCAGCCGAGCGTCCCAAACCCCTTGCGCCAGACGGCGGCACCTTGGCGACCAATGACGACGGCCGCTCCAGGATACCCGCCGGCGCGAATCCCCTCGCTCACGATCCGGTCGATGATCTGGAGCCGCTCGGCGGCCATGCCCACGCTCTCCGGTGCCCGCACGGGAAGTCGTCCCGTCGGATCACCAAGTGCAAGTGCGGCAACGAGATAAAGGAACATGGGGGCGGGCAGCGGGAAACGAAGGCCTCCACACCGAATCAACCGGGCGGCTGAACCGGTACGGAAGTCGCGGGGAGGGTAAGGACTAGTGTCGGCGCCCTCCAAAGGCAAGACGAGTAGTTTCACGGGCAGTCACCCTCGGCAACCATTCAGGCGAGCCGGGTGACTCATTTAGCGAACGTTCATGGCTGATCAGCTCACGATCCGACGCGCCATTCATGGCGACGAAGCGGCGTTGCGTGCCCTCTGGGTGCAATACGCGCCGCGCATTGACGCCGTCGTGAGGCGGCTGGTTGGCGATCCCGACCAGGCGGCGGACGTGGCGCAGGAAGTCTGGATTCAGATCTTTCGTGCGCTGCCGACCTACCGCGGCGACTCGCAGTTCGGCACGTGGGCGCACCGCATCGCAGTCAATCGCACACTCAACGCGCTGCGATCGCTGCGGCGGATTGGCAGCTCGGAAACGGCGATCGAGGAGGATACGGCCTCGGTGGAGCACGACGGCGATCGTTCGCTGCTGGCGCAGACAATTGACGAGGCGGTACAGAAGCTCTCCCCCGGCGCACGCGCGGTCTTCGTGCTGCACGACGTCGAGGGATATACGCACGAGGAAATCGCGGCCGAGCTCGGCATCACGGCCGGTGGATCGAAATCGCAACTCTTCAAGGCGCGTGCCAAGCTGCGCACGCTGCTGAAGCACTTGGTCGATGTTCCCATTTCGCAGGAAGCGTCACATGTCGCACATCTCTCCTGAACGACTGGCCGCCCTGGTGGACGAGAC
>PNKL01000065.1 GCA_013822425.1 Gemmatimonas sp. | reverse complement strand
TGTCGCTGTCCGTCCTGGGCAGTGCGCCGCCGTGGCGCCCTGGCGCCGTGCCGGATGATGCGGCCATCCTCAGTCGCTTCCACGACCTGGTTGGCGTCGATATCGCCTGCGCGCAGCTCGCCACCGAGCGCGGCCACTCCGCCGAAGTGAAGGCCTTTGCCCGCACCCTCGTGAGCGAGCACGGCCTGGCGCGCCAGCTGGCGCGAGACGTCGCGGCGATGATGAATGTCACGCTGAAGCCGTCTTCGGAGGGCGCGCGCCGCGCGCAGCACGAGAGCACGCTCAAGGGGCTGCGTGAACGACCGGACGCCGCGTTCGATGTCCTCTTCATGCGGCATGAGGTCGAATACCACAAGGACCTGGTGGACCTCATCAACAAGGAGTGGATCCCGGCGGCAAAGCACGCGGACTTGAGCGCGCTCCTGGCGCAGGTCGGGCCGGCCTTTGATGGACACACCAAGATGGCCGAGGAACTGTGGCGCAAGCTGGTGCCGAACCGGTAGCCGCTACTCCAGAGGACGGCAGAGAACGGCAGAGAACGGCAGGACTGCCGTCCTCTGCCGTCCTCTGCCGTCCTCTGCCTCACTCTGCCACTTCAGATCCCCCCAGTCCTATCCGTTCGCCTTCTTGAACTCGTCCCGCAGCCGCTTCATCATCGCCCCGCGCTTGTCATACAGCCGCTTCAGCCTCCGCGGCTTCCGCTTGGCGAGCGCGTAGCTCGTGAGGACCGGCAGCGCGATGGTCGAGTCGAGGTAGCAGACCACGGCGTCGGGCAGGCGATCAGGGTCGATCTTCCCCCAGCTCACCGCCTCGGCGGGCGTCGCGCCGCTCAGTCCGCCCGTGTCGGGGCGCGCATCGGTGACCTGCAGGAAGTAGTCGTGCCCCCGTTCGTCGATGCCGAGCACTTCCTGGATCTGCGGCTCCGTCTGCAGCGCGAAGTTCTTGGGGCTCCCGCCGCCCATGACGACGATCGCGCTCTTCCCGCCCGATCGCTTGGCATGGAGCACGAGGCTCGCCGTCTCGTTGACGTCAAGGTTCGGGTCGATGACGCAGCGGTACCCCTCGAGCTGCAGCGCCGCCAGGTTCATGCCGATCGAACTGTCGCCCGGCGAGCTGGTGTACACCGGCACGCCGCACGTGTAGGCGGCACTTAGTAGCGATTTATTACTAATTCCCAGCGCTCCCTCGCGCGCCGCGATGTACTTGCCGCACACCCAGTGGAACTCGGCGCTCGACATCGGCTTCTGGAACTCCGGCGACCGCAGGATCTTCCGGAAGAACGCGTCGGTGCTGAGCAGGACGTCGTAGTCGAAGAAGATGTCGTAGATGCGCACGACCCCTGCCTCGCGGAGCACCGTGTCGCTCGCATTGGGCGTCCCCCGGTGCATCGCGAGTCCGAGCCCGAAGTGCGCGTCATGGTAGAGGTTGGCGCCGGTGCTGATGATCCAGTCCACGAAGCCCGCCTCGATGAGCGGGATCAGCGCGCTCATCCCCAGCCCCGCCGGCGTCAGCGCGCCGGTGAGCGTCAGCCCCACGGTCACGTCGGGCCTCAGCATCTTCCCGCTGTACAGCGCGCACGCCTCGCGCAGCCGCCCGCTGTTGTACGCCAGGAACGTCCCCTCCACCAGTTGCACCACGCTCTCCGTGCCGTCGATGACGCGCGGATTGATGCGCGCGCCGCGCAGGAACGGGTTCCGTGCCGGTGCCTTGGGCGCGGTCCCCCTCGCCTCGCGTTGATCCGCCGCCTTCTTCTGCTGCGACTTGTTGCCCGCCGGGCTCGACGTGCCGCCGTGCCGGCTGCCCTTGAAGCCGCCGCGCTCCCGCTTGCTCATGACCTGCTCGCTGTTCGTCGTGGGATGCCGTGTCTAGATGCCGCGGCGCGCCATCGCCGCCAGTCGCTTCGCTTCTTTCTCCATTCGCTCGACCTGGTCCGCCAGCGCCACGCGCGCCGCGCCGGCGGCCTCTTCCATCTGCGCCTTCCATGCCGCCGCGATCACGTCCGCCGCTTCCTTTGGGTCGTCGGTGATCACCAGCAGGTCGAGGTCGCCCGCCGAGATCTTCTTCTCGCCGAACACGCGCGACTGCATCCAGCGCACCAGCCCCGCCCAGTAGTGCGTACCGAACAGCACCAGCGGGAACTGCGAAATCTTCCCGGTCTGGATCAGCGTCAGCGCCTCGAACAGCTCGTCGAGCGTGCCGAAGCCCCCGGGAAAGATAACGTACCCGATGCTGTACTTGATGAACATCGTCTTGCGGACGAAGAAGTACCGGAAGTGCACGAGCGTGTCGACGTAAGGATTCGACCCCTGCTCGAAGGGCAGCTCGATATTGCATCCCACCGAGTGCCCGCCCCCCTCCTGCGCCCCCTTGTTGGCGGCCTCCATGATCCCCGGCCCGGCGCCGGTGATGATTGAAAATCCCTGCGTCGCGAGCAGCCGCGCCGTTTCGACGGCGGCGAGGTACTGGGGATCGTCCGGTGCCGTGCGCGCCGACCCGAAGAACGTCACCCCCCGCTCCACCTTGGCAAGCGTGTCGAACCCCTCGATGATCTCGCCCATGATGCGCATCACGCGCCACGGATCGGTGCGCGTGAAGTCGTCGCTGGCCCGTGGGGCAAAGTTCAGCAGCTTCTGGTCTTCCGTCACCAGCGGCCGCGCGTCGCGGATGGCGTCGTCAATGTCGAGGCGGCGCGCATTGCTGGCGCGCACCACCGGAGCGCCCGGCGGCATGCGCCCCGCCGCCAGGTGGCCGACATGGTGCCGCTCACGCACGCCGGCCAGCGCCTCGTGTTCGGCGGTGCGCCGCAGGTGCGGATCCACCGCCTTCCCACGCGCGCTGCGCGGCACCTTCTTCTCCTTCTTGGATTTCGACATGGTCGGCTTCGTTCCGGGCTTGAGCGCGCATGTGCGCGCTGAAGCATGCAGTTTACTTTCCGCCGTGATCCGCCGCGACCCATCCCCGTGAGTATTGTCGTCCTCGTCGCCGACGGCGCCCGCCCCGATACGCTGCGCGCCGGCATTGATGTGGGCGCCCTGCCGGCGCTCGCGCGGCTGCGCCGCGAGGGCGGACTGCATACCGTCAGCTCCGCCTTTCCCTCGGTCACGGGCCCGGCGTACGCCCCGCTTCTGCTCGGCCTGTTTCCCGGGACCGCCGGCCTGCCCGGTATCCGTTGGTGGGATCGCGCACGCACCGCCACGAACTGGCCGGGCTTTGCCCGCAGCTATGTCGGCATCGGAATGCGGCGCGCCGACGCGGACCTCACCCCGCGCCATCGCACGCTCTTTGAGCACGCGCCCGGCGCCTACGGGTCGCTGACGCCCATCGGGCGCGGTCTCGCGCCCGGCCGGCGCGCCGGCTTCAACTGGGCTTTTGGCCTTCGCGCCGCGTGGACGCATTTCCGCGGCGACGTCCGCGGTTGGCTGCTCATGGACCGCGCCGCCGGCGCCAAGGCCGCGGCGCGCATCCGCCGCGAGAGGCCGCCGCTTGCGTTCTGTGTGCATCCGGGCGTGGACAAGACCTCGCACGCGGTGGGGCATGCCCACCCCGCCGTGCTCGACGCCCTGCGCATCGTGGACGAGACCGCCGCCCGGATCCGTGCTGATGCCGAGTGTGACGGACGCTGGGAGGCCATGCACCTGTGGGTCGTGAGCGATCACGGGCATTCGCCGGTGACGCAACACGACGATCTGGCCAGCCTGCTCGCCTCGTGGGGCCTTGGCGCCCTCGCGCACCCGTGGACCGTCAGCGGCGCCCACGACTGCGCCGTCATGGTGAGCGGCAACGCGATGAGCCACGTCTATCTCGAACTCCGACGTCGCGCGCGCCCGTTCTGGCCCGAACTCTCCGCACGATGGGAACCTACGGCGGAGCGCCTGCTCGCCCGCGCGTCTGTGGACTTGCTCGTACTGTCCCGTGCATCGCACGCCGTGGAGGTGCGCGCATCTGGCCGGCGCGGTCGGGCGATGGTGCGCCGTACCGGCGAGCGCTTCACCTACGAACCACTCGACGGCGGCGACCCGCTGGGCCTCGGTGGACGCGTGGAGGCCGCATCAGCGGACGCGGCGCATGACGCCTGCGCCGGATCCGACTACCCCGACGCGCTCGTGCAGTTGCTGCAGCTGGCGGCCTCGCCGCGTTCAGGCGAGATGCTGCTCTCGGCCGCGCGCGGGTGGGACTTCCGTGCACGCTACGAGCCGGTGCCGCACGTCTCGTCGCACGGTGCGCTGCACCGCGAACACATGGAGGTGCCGCTGCTGCTGAATCGCCCGCCGGCGCGTGCCCCAAGGCGAACGGCGGATGTGATGCCCAGCGTGCTGACGGCGCTGGGGTTGGACGTACCGGACGGGTTGGATGGGGCGTCGTTCCTGTAGCAGTCGCCGCGTCGCCACCTCCGCATGTGCCTGTCTGTCGTGTGCCGTCTGCCGTCCGCCGTCTGCCGTCTGCCGTCCGCCCCTACTGCATCCCCAAGTCCAGCAACTCGTCGAGATGCTTCGCGATCGCCACCTGCCGTGCGCGCATGCGCCCGAGCCGCAGCCGGTGCAGGTGCCGCACGAAGAACCGCCGCACCGCCATCCACCGCAGGCGCCGCTGCTCCGCCACCATCGCCGCGCCGGCACCGGCGGCCGGGAGCAGCAGGAGCGCCACGAGGCCCCACACCCAGCCCAGCGCCCACGCTGCCGCGCCGGCCAGCAGGAGCGTCCAGATCGTGCAGAAGAGCGCCACGCCGAGCACGCGGTACGTGGACTCCGAATCCGGCCCCTCGCGGTTGTGCTTCGATATCCAGTCAGCGCCGGCCAGCGGCGGCCAGTACACGAGCAGCGCCAGCGAGGCCAGCGGAATCGACGCCAGCAGCGGGAACCGCATCAGGCTCCATCGCAGCGCCGCCGTCCAGCTCACGTCCTCCTTCAGCGCCTGCGGAGAGAGGCCCATGCGCTGCAGCATGCGCGCATGCGCACGCAGCTCGCGCGCGGTCGACCGCCATTCGGCGTCCCCGCGCGACCGGAACTTCTGCAGCACGCTTGCAATGAGGGCGAGTCGCGACACCGTGGCCTCGGAATCGCGCGGTGACCCATGCTCGGCGGCCCAGATCTGCTCGGCCACGTGCACGATGGCCGCGTCCTCCCACGAGTCGAGGTTGAGCGTGACGCGCCGCATCGCGCGGTCTATGCGCGCGGTCAGTTCGCGCACGGAGAACTTCTCGTCGGCGCGGTTGGCCAGGTCGCTCCAGTCGAACGGCTCGCCGACGACGATGCGCACCTCGCTGCGCACGCTGTTGCGGTCGCGGAAGACGAGCCCCACCGGGATGATCGGGAACGACCGGCCGATGAGCCGTACAGCGCCGAGCGCGATGCGCGCCGCCCCCGTCTTGAGGGGCGAAAGGCGCGATCCCGAGTGGCTGGTTCCCTCGGGGAAGATGCCGACGGCCGCCCCCTCGGCGAGTGCCTGGTGCACGGCAACGAAGATGTTCCTGTTCTGGCCCAGCAGGCGGCGATCATCCTGGGCGCGATAGACCGGAATGGACCCCACGAGCCTGACCAGCCAGCCGATCTGCTTGTGCGTGAACAGCGTGGACTTGGCGAGGAACCGCACCTCGCGCTGCGCCGCCACCGTCACGAAGGCGGGGTCCATGAGGCTGTTGTTGTGGTTCGCCACCAGCAGCACCGGCCCCTCGGCGGGCACGCGCACGCCACTCACCGTGAACCGGTAGTAGGCACGCGTTGCGAGACGCGAGATGAGGGGCATTAAGCCGCGGATGGCCATTCGTGGGGGAAAGTGACGGCAGACGGCAGACGGCGGACGGCAGATCCGGACGATGGACGATATGAGCAGGGGGGAACGGCAGGAAGTACCACGACCCCAACTGAGCACAGTCTGCCGTCCGCCGTCCGCCGTCTGCCGTCCGCCGTCCGCCGTCTGCCGTCCGCCGTCTGCCGTCTGCCGTCCGCCGTCTGCCGTCCGCCGTCCGCCCTTCCCGCCTACCATCGACCATCGACCATCTACCATCTTTATCCCATGCTCGGGCTCTTCGTGCGCCTCGCCCTCCGCGCCCTCGTGAACCCGACGGTCGCGGTTGACCTGCTGCGGGTCTGGTGGCGCTATCGCCGCCGCCGCTGGTGGGCGCGGGCGCCGTTCATCCCGTGGCCGGACCGTGACTACCTGCGCTGGCGGATATACACGGCGTACGGCAGCGAGGACGCCATTCCCCCGGTCGCCGACGTCCTGCGCTACGCGCGCTGGACGCGGCACCACCCGTGAGCCGGCCGCGTCCCACGGGCTTCGAACACCGCCTCAAGGCGCAGGCCCTTGCGGCGGGATTCGACCTCGCCGGCATCGCCACGCTCGGCGCCCCTGACACCGCAAGGCAGTTCGACGACTGGCTCGCCGCCGGCCATCACGGCGAGATGTCGTATCTCGAGCGCGGCGCCGAGTTGCGGCGCGATTCGCGGCGCCCGGTGCCGGGGATGGTGAGTGCGCTGGTCGTCGCGCTCAACTACGGCGGCACACAGCCGCCCGGCCCCGTGGCACGGTACGCGCGGTTCGCCGATTACCATCGCGTGATGTGGGACAAGCTCGACGCCCTGCTCGCCTGGGTGCGCGGGGAGCTGGGCGACGTCAACGGCCGGTCGTTCGTGGACAGCGGCCCGGTGCTCGAACGCGACCTTGCGCAGCGGGCCGGACTGGGCTGGTTCGGCAAGAACACGCTGCTCATCAACCCCCAGCTTGGATCGTTCTTCTTCCTCGGCGCGCTCTTTCTCGATGTCGCGCTCATGCCCGACGAGCCGTTCGCCACGGACCACTGCGGTACCTGCACGCGCTGTCTCGATGCGTGTCCCACGCAGGCGTTCGTGGCGCCCCGCGTGCTTGACGCACGGCGGTGCGTTTCGTACCTGACCATCGAACTGAAGGGCGCGCACACGCCGGAACAGGCGGCGATGATCGGCGATCATCTGTTCGGATGCGATGTCTGCCAGGAGGTGTGCCCGTGGAATGCCAAGTTCTCGCGGGCGGCCACCGAGCCCGCGTTTGCTCCGCGCGCGGAGTTGGTTGAGCCTGACGTTGCAGCGTTCGCGGCGATGGACGACGCCGAGTTCAAGCGGCGGTTCGGCGACACGCCGTTGAGCCGGGCCAAGCGGGTGGGGTTGCAGCGCAATGCTGTTACGGTGTCGCCCATGTGGGCGCCGCCGAACGCTGACACCAGGGCCCGCCGCCGCGCACCGTCAATGCCATACCTTGCATTTTGAGCGTCAATCACACATTTTGCAATATGGCACAACCGATCATCCGACCCAACCACGTGGCCCGGATCACCGCCCTCCTACGGCAGTTCCCGGTGGTCGCCGTCCTTGGCGCCCGACAGGTGGGCAAGACGACTCTCGCCCGCCAGGTCGTCGCATCATGGCAGCGTGGCGTCGCGTTCTTCGACCTCGAGAGCACCGAAGACCTCGCCCGGCTCGCTGACCCGCTGCTCACCCTGCGTCGTGAACGGGGGCTGGTCGTCATCGACGAGGTGCAGCGCCTCCCCCACCTCTTCCAGACGCTGCGGGTCCTCGTCGACGAACCCGGGACACGGCGACGATTCCTCCTGCTCGGCAGCGCAGCCCCCGCGTTGTTGCGGCAAGGAGCGGAGACGCTCGCCGGACGCATCGCCTATCACGAACTCCACGGCTTTCGGCTGGATGAAGTCGGCGTAGATCGTCTGCCACGCCTCTGGGTGCGCGGAGGATTCCCCCGATCGTTCCTCGCGCGCACCGAGGTGGAGAGCGGTCGTTGGCGCGAGGAGTTCATCCGCACCTTTCTCGAACGCGACATCCCGCAGTTCGGCCTTCGCATTCCGGCACCGGCGCTCCGCCGCTTCTGGTCGATGATCGCGCACTACCACGCGCAGACCTGGAACAGTTCCGAGCTGGCCCGCGCTTTTGGCGTGGCCCACACCACGGTCCAGCGCTACCTCGACGTGCTCACCGAGACCTTCATGGTACGCCAGCTCCCCCCGTGGCATGCCAACCTTGCGAAGCGGCAGGTGCGTTCGCCCAAGGTGTACCTGCGCGACACGGGATTGCTCCACGCACTGCTCGGCGTGCACACGGTGCGCGAACTCGAGGGGCATCCGAAGGTCGGCGCCTCGTGGGAGGGCTTTGCGCTCGGCATCGTGCTTGAGCGGTTGGGCGTA
Organism: Gemmatimonas sp.; assembly: GCA_013822425.1. Classification (GTDB taxonomy): domain Bacteria; phylum Gemmatimonadota; class Gemmatimonadetes; order Gemmatimonadales; family Gemmatimonadaceae; genus PNKL01. The sequence goes on along the minus strand of PNKL01000065.1, from coordinate 7,401 downwards.
CGCTCCGGCGAGGCCTATTTCTGGGCGACTCATGCCGGCGCCGAGCTTGACCTGCTCGTCGTGCGAGGACGCACGCGACTCGGGTTCGAGTTCAAGCGGACGTCAGCACCCTCTGTGACGCCGTCGATGCGGACGGCGCTGGTCGATCTCAACCTGCAGCGTCTCGACGTGATCCACGGCGGTCGAGAGACCTATCAGCTCGCCCCACGGATTCGTGCAGTACCGCTCGATCAGGTCGCGCGGGAGATTGGCGTTTTGCGCTAGCTCGACGCTGGGCAGTCAGAGTACGGATGGCACGGAGATCCGCAGTGCACGAAGGTCTCGGCTTGCGCTGATCAGAACCCGAAACGCACCCCGGCATTCGTGGTGAACCCGGTCAGTTCCGCCCACGCATCGGTCGTCCACCGACCGCCCTGTCCACGCGTCGGGAGCCGCAGCGGGTCGTACCGCGTCTGCCGGACGTTCGGCGGCCACGACGCCAGCCGTGTGCCGTGGCGTCAGCGGAACCAGGCGGCGTGCACAGGCATCGCCACCGCCTGCTGCGCCGGGATCACACTCCGTCGAGCGGAGAAAGGTATAGGTGCCGGTGACGCGCAATGCGGGCACTTCGACGCCATCGACCTCCTCTCCCAGCTCGCGCACGAATCGGCCGAGCAGCTCAAGACCCCACGTGCGCGTCGGCTGCGCCGCATTGGCGAGGCGGATGCGTGTGGCGCCGAACGGCGTGGTGCCCTCGGCGTCTATCACCTGCACGGGGTGAGAAACCCGCGAGGCAAATGCGGTCGCGTTGAGCTCGACGCGGCCCATCGCGAGTTGCAGCGGCCCGCCGATGTCGATGGATCCACTCGTGGCTCGTTCAGCCGCGAGGTTCTCGAGTGGAAGCAGCGGCGACACCCCGGTGGCTTCGGTGGTTTCAGTGAACGGGGACGGCGCAAACTCGCCGGTACCGAGCGAGAAGCGGCTCGACCAGCCCGCGAGGACGCCATCCGGCCGCCGCAGGAGCACGGAAATGCGCGGGTTCACCACCGTTCCGTACTCACTGTGCGCGTCCGCCCGCGCGCTCGTGGACAGCGCAATCCACGGGGCCGGGTCGAGGTCCACCTGTCCGAAGGCGGCGGGCACCGTGAAGGTGTAGTCGAAACCGGCCACATCCTGCGCGCGATAGCTGTCCTGCTGAAGCGCCACGCCGCCGACGTAGCTGACGCGCCCACGGGGTACGGCGATCGCGGCCTCGGCGAACCACGTGCAGTGGCCGTCGCTCTCGCGTGCTCGGCCGAACTGATGGCGATGCCGCTGCTCGACTGCTGAACCGCGAAACGTCAGGATCGCCCCGCGCAGCACGCTCGACGAATCCTGCACGACCCATCGGGCGAGCGCACCGATATCGGCGCGCCGCGTGGTGAGTCCTTCATCGAACGGTGCATTGTCTGACGCGCGCCGCGGCGCCTGTGGCCGGCGCTGGCGCCGGCGCCTGCGCGTGCGCAGTGACTCCCGATACGGCCAGCGCCGCGCCGATGATGACCGACAGGGCCCGACGGGCGACAGGTGATTCTGCTGGGCTGGACGGAACTGCACCGCAATCAGCGCTCACTGGGGGTCTCGGATGGGGGGTGCATCGGCTGGCCGCTTCATTTCGTCCAGAAGAGCACCGCCCCGCACCCCGATCGCGTGCGCTGGAACTGCGGCGGCACCGTCGCCTCGCTGTAGATCTCGATGGCGGCCAGCCGCTCAGGCGGCACAAAGCCGTCGAGGGCGTACGCGCTGAGTTCGGGAATCAGGATCCCGTCGAACCAGAGGGCGGGTTCGCACCAGTTGCCACTGATCCCGCGCATCAGGATGCGCCGGTCGCTCAGCTGGTTCAGTTCGGCGAGCGCATTCGGGTTGGCGTCGGTCTCGAGGGTGTCGTAGTCGTACCCGATGCGCATGCCGCGCATGAGCCGGAAGAGGTCCGAGGTGGAGAAGGCGCCGCGACGCGCAATCTGCTGCGCCGTCAGGAACATGCCGGCCCCCGAACGCCGGCGGTCCTCGAATCCGCTGTCGTGCCGGTCGGCGGCGCGGGCGACGATCACCTTCACCGTGTCGAGCACGGCCTTCGAGGTGGCGAGCGAGACCGTCACCGGCGCAGCGCCCGGGATGACATCCACTGCCACCCGCGTCGGGTTGTAGCCGACGGCGCGTGCCTCCAGCATCCGCGTGCCGATAGGCGCTTCGGCCAGCACGAACGCGCCGCGGTCGTCGGCGCGCGTGGGCGGATTGTCGCCGAGGCGCACGAGAGCGCCGGCAACCGGGCGGCCCCCGCTTGCCGTGACGATCGTGCCGGTGAGCAGACCGTCACCGACGCGCATGCGACGCACCGGCATCAGCGTGTCGGTCTCCGGCACGATAGCGCCGAAGACAACGGTCCGCGACGACCCGACGAACAGTTGCCGGTGCACGAATCCGCTCGTGGGGATCTGCAGGTCGAAGACGTCGGTGCTGTCGCCGTCGCGGCTCGCCTGCAGGAACATCATCCCGCGCGCCGGCACATTGCACAACGCGAACCAGCCGTTCGACTCCGTCGTGACGTCCACGCGGCCGCGCCGGCGGTCGATGGCGCCCTTACGGAACGACACCTCGAGCCATTCCCCGGTCACTGTCGCGCCGGCAACCGGTGCGCGCGTGCGTGCGTCGCGCAGGGCGCCCAGTATGACGCCCCCGCTCGCTGAGGTCAGGGGCGCACTGCAGATGGCCGAGCGCAAGCGCGCCGGTGAGGGTGTCGCGAGCTCGATGCGCGCGGGCCGGCCGCGAGACACGGTCACCTGGCGCAGCAGCGGTTCCACGCCCAGCGAATCGAGCAGGGCATGGAAGAACCCGATCGTGTAGCGGCCGTTGGGCACCCCGTCAAACGAGAAGCGGCCGAGCGAGTCGGTGATCACGGTGCGCGCGACCGTCGTCTGGCGGCTGGCCTCCACCAGCTGCACCCATGCCCCCGCCAGCGGTCCACGCGCGAGACTGTCGCGCACCATTCCGCTGATGCTCCCGCCCGGACTTATGCCCGTGGAGCTGGGCACCTGCGCGGTAGCGATGCCTGCGACCGCCGCGGCGAGGAGCAGGGAAGAGAGGAATCGTCTCCGCATGCGTCGGGAGGCCGCGTTACTTGGTCCAGATGAGGATCGTGCCGCACCCCGTCATCGCGCGCTGATACTCCGCCGGGGTCGTGGCCTCGGTGTACACCTCGATGCCCTTCACGTAGCGCAGGCTCACCATTCCATCAATGTCATCCGCCGTCAGGTTCCACATGTACAGTCCGTCGATATGCACCGACGGTTGGCACCATTCGCCAAAGGCGCTGCGCACCAGGATGATGCGCTCGCCCGTCTCGGTCCGCTCGAGACGCGTGCCGGGCAGGTTGCGAAAGGCGTCCGACGTGAAGAGCGCACCGCGACGTTCGAGGTCGGTGCTCGTCAGGTAGCGGCCGAGCCCGGTGCGCTTTCGCTCCTCGAACCCGCTGCCGTGGCGGTCCGTGACACCCTGAGCGATGATCTTTACCGTGTCGAGCACCGACGTGAAGGTCGAGAGCGCCACCTGCACCGGCGGCATGCCGCCCACCACGTGCACGGCACGCCGATCGGGGTAGTAGCCGACGGAACGCACCTCGAGCACGCGCGTCCCCAGCGGCGCGTTCGCCAGCGTCCACGCGCCGCGTTCATCGGCGCGCGCCGTAGGGCCGTCGCTGAGGTGGACGATCGCGCCGGCCAGCGGGCGCCTGAAGTCGGCGCTCATCACCGTGCCGCTGAGCCGTCCCTCGCCGGACCGCACGATGCGCGGCGGGAGCGCGAGCGAGTCGGGACGGGGCGTCGTGTCGCGCACCACGACGGTGCGCGCGGCGCCGAGATAGAGGTCGCGCCGCAGGAAGCCATCGACGGGGACCGCCGCTTCGATGAGGTCCGTGCTATCGGCGCCGCGGCTCGCCGTCAGGAACATGTTGCCGCCGGCGGGGGTGTTGCAGAGCGCGAACCAGCCGTTGGCGCCGGTGGTGACGACGACGCGCGGCCGGCGGCGTTCGATGCCCTGCGTGCGGAAGGAGATCTCGAGCCACTCGCCGCTGATGGTCACGCCCTCTGCGGGCGCCCCGCCGCGTGCATCGCGCACCACCCCGATGACCGCGGCACCGGAGACCACGACCCCCGAATCGCGCGGGGAACGCACGCCGCAAATGAGGGCGCGCAACGTTCCCCCTGACGGCACGGCGAGATCGGCGCGCAGCGGCCGTCCGCGTCGCACGGCAAGGTCGCGGAGCGGAACCTCGACACCGAGCGAATCGAGGACGGCGTGAAAGAAACCCAGTTTGTAGCGCCCCTCGGGGACGTCGTCGAAGGCGTACCGGCCCAGTGAATCTGAAACAGCGGTCCGCGCCGCCCGCCCGGCGCGGTCCGCGCCGGCGAGCTGCACCCACGCGCCAGCGAGCGGTCCGTGGGCCACGCTGTCGTGCACGACGCCACTCACGCGCACTCCAGGCGTGCGTTCGCTCGCACTCTGCGCGGCGGCCGACTGTGCCGACAGAACGAACATGATGGCGAGAGGGACGAACCGAAGGCGCATGCGCTGGAGCCGGGTGACTGGCCTACTGAGCAACCTATGGAAGCAGGCGCGCTGCGCCAGCGTTCCGTCAACTCCCGCCTCGCCGCGGACACCCCGCACATGTGGGCTGATCGAGCGGGGGCTGAGTGCTACTGCTTACCACGGATTACGCGGATCGGGTACGGATAGCCACGGATTGGGCCTTTGAGGGGAACTACTCGCGCGGGCTGGGTCAGCGTGGCGAGGTCGCTTAGGCATGATCCGCGGCTATCCGTACCCGATCCGCGTAATCCGTGGTAAGCAGTTGGCAGTTGCGCAATGCGCCGGTGCCTTGGAGCCTGCTACACTCGCATCGGCTTCAACGCCGTCGCCCATTTGTGCAGCTCATCCAGCATCGCCTTCGCCTTCTTTGCATGTCCCTCTTCCGGCACGAACGCGCCCGTCGCGGCATCGAGGTGCTTGGCCACCTGGTGGATCGAGACGACTTCGAGCATCGCCACCACCTTGAAGGTGCTCAGCACCTGACGCGTCATCTGCACGCTGCGCAACCCGCCCGACTCGCCGCCGTAGCTGGCGAACGCCGCGGGCTTGTACGTCCACTCCTGGTATGTGCACTGCAGCGCGTTGAGCAGCGACGCCGGCATGGAGAAGTCGTACTCGGGAAGCACGAAGACGTATGCGTCGGCGCGCTGCACCGACGCGCTCCACCGCTTGGTGGGCTCGTGCTCGTATTGCCCGAGCCGCGGGTGTGCCGCTTCGTCGAGGATCGGCAGCTTGAAGTCGGCGAGGTCCACCAGTTCCACCGCGAACTTGCCGTGGGATGTGGCCTGGTCCATCGCCCAGCTGGCGACGGCCGGGCCTTTGCGTCCCGGACGCGTACTGCAGATGATCACCTGAAGGACGAGCGGTGGATCGGTCATGCGATTGCCTTCCGCACCGCCGGGGCGACCACGGTGCCGTAAAGTTCGATGGCTCGCAGCATCGGCGCGTGCGGCATCGTGCCGACGCTCAACTGGAGCAGGTGACGGTCCATCCCGAGGGGCACGCGTCGATACGGTTTCAGTTCCGGTTCTTTTATCTTTGTACTGAGATATATACCGTGACGAGGGACGAGGCAAGGGTGCGGTGTACAGAGACAGGCGGTCCCCTCCCAATCCGTCGAGAGCGTACTTTCCACACAGCCATGATCGCTCCGCACCGCCGCATTCATACCCCCGCGCTTCGCACCACCGCATGAGCGCCCGCGACCGGTTCCTCGCCTTTCGGCGTGCCGCACCACGCGCGCCGCACCTCGAGCCAGCCACGGTGACCGCCCGCGGCCTCGATTTTGCCGTGTACCGCACGCCCGACGTCGCCGGCGCCGCGCCCATGCTCTGCATCAACGGCGGGATGGTCTATTCGCACATCCTGCTCTGGCCGGCCCTCTCCCCGCTCGCCGCCCGGCGCCAATTGATCCTGTACGACCAGCGCGGACGCGGCCACAGCCAGGCGCCGCCGGGCGCGCGCGTCGCGCGCATCGAGCACGACGCGCTCGACGTGCGCGCGCTGCGCGAGGCACTCGGCGTCACCCAATGGGACGTGCTGGGCCACTCGTGGGGCGGCGCGATCGCCATGCTCGGCGCCGCCGAGGACCCCGAGGGTGTTCGCAATCTCCTGCTCGTGGACGCGGTTGGGCTGACGCCGGAATGGCTCAACGCCCTGCACGAGGTCGCCCTCGCGCGCCTGACGGGTGATGCCCGTGCGCGCCTCGCCGCCTTCGACCCGACGCTGCTGCACGACCCGGAACCCGGTCGGCAGGCCGAGTACAACCGCGCGCTCTATCCCGCGTGGTTCCACGACGGCGAGTTGGGTGCGATGTTCTCGCCTCCGCGCTCGCGCAGCGAGACCGGGGCGGCGGTTGTCTCACGCCTCCGACGGGAGGGGTTCGACTGGCGCGCCGCCGCCGCACGCATCCGTGCGCGCACCCTGCTGGTGCATGGCGAGTCCGACATGATCCCCGTCTCGCAGGCGGAGCGGACTGCAGTGACGATTCCCGGCGCGCAACTGCGGTTGATTCCCGAGGCCGGGCACATGCCGTTCTGGGAGCAGCCGGAGCTGTTCTTCTCGATCGTCGAGGACTTCCTCCCGTGAACCGTACCGTGGCAGCGCTCTTGCTGCTCCTGCTCGGCATGGCTGCGTTCATCGTGGTGCAGGCACGCCGCGTCCCGCCGCGTCCGGTGGCCTCGGTCGCCACACCGGTGGACACGGCTGTCCCCGTACCAGAGACGACCGCAACGACACCGGCGCTGGTCGAGGGCGAAGCCGATCTCGTGAGCGTGCGGTCGTCATCATCGCCGGCGCCGCGGCGCGACCTCGCCGAGATCCAGCGGCGCCTCGCCGCTGGCGAGTCGGGCACGTACATCCGCGAGATCCTGCTGCAGCGCGGCGACAACAACGCCCGCTGGGCCGATCGTCGACTGGAGCCGCTGCGCGTCTGGATCCAGCCGCACAGCGGCCTCCCCGACTTCCACGCTTCCTATCCCGTGCGGGCAAGAGAGGCGTTCGAACGGTGGACGCGCGTCGGCGTGCCCGTGGCATTCACCTTCGTGGTCGACTCCGCGCGCAGCGACATCCCGGTGGTATGGGTGGACAAGTTCGACATGCCCATCTCGGGGCGCACGCGATGGACGCGCGACCAGCACTGGTGGATCGTCGGCTCATCCATCGAGGTGGCGCTGCACCACCAGAGCGGCACCCCACTCACGCCCGAAGCCATCTTCGTCATCACGCTGCACGAAGTCGGCCACGTGCTGGGGCTCGACCACACGCAGGATGAGCGCAGCATCATGGCGGCGCGGGTGC
>PNKL01000064.1 GCA_013822425.1 Gemmatimonas sp. | reverse complement strand
GCTCAACGCGGCGCAGTGGCTCATCCAGGCCATCGAGCAGCGCCGCCACACGATGCTCAAGGTGATGCACTTCATCGTCGACCGGCAGCGCGACTACTTCGAGAAGGGCGTGCAGCACCTCAAGCCGCTCACGCTGCGCGAGGTCGCCGACGTCATCGGCATGCACGAATCCACCGTGAGCCGCGTGACGAGCGACAAGTACGTGCAGACGCCGCGCGGCGTGCTCCCGCTCAAGTTCTTCTTCTCGTCCGGCATTGCCACGACAGACGGCGAGGACGTGTCGGCCCGCGGCATCAAGGACAAGATCGAGAAGCTGGTGAAGGACGAAGACCCGAAGGACCCGCTCACCGACCAGGCGATCGTGGAAATCCTCCAGCGCGAGGGGATTCGCATCGCCCGCCGGACCGTCGCCAAGTACCGGGACCAGCTCCACGTGCTCTCGGCGCGCATGCGAAAACGAGTGTAGGCGGCTCGCCGTTATTGCTTCGAACCCGATACCAGCCCCTGCCAGCCGTTCCCTGACCCCTTCCGTGCCCTCACCGTGCCCGTGCCCCTGCCCGCCGTAGACGTTTCGGTTCTGGTTCCCGCCAAGGACGAAGCCGAGAATCTGCCGCTCTTCCTCGACCTCTGCGAGCAGACGTTCCGCGGCCGTTCCGAGCGGTACGAGGTCATCGTCATCGACGACGGCTCGGCGGATGGCTCGTGGGCGCTGCTGCAGGAACTCCGCGCGCAGCATCCCTTCCTGCGCACCGTTCGGCATCGGGCCCGTCGCGGCATTGCCGACGCACTGCGCACCGGCTTTCTCCAGGCGCGCGGCGACATCCTCGTCTTCTATCCGGCCGACCTGCAGTTCAAGCCCGAGGACATCCCGCGACTTGTGGCGCCCATCCTCGCCGGCGAGAGCGACATGGTGACCGGGTTCAAGCAGGGGAAGTACGAGAAGGCCTTCGTCTCGCGCATCTACAACGGCCTGAGCCGTGCGCTGTTCGACGTGAAGGTCAAGGACCTCAACAACGTCAAGGCGTACCGTCGTGAGATCATGGAACTGCAGCCGTCGCGCCCCGACTGGCACCGCTACATGATCGTCCTCGCCGCGCAGCAGGGGTTCACCGTCACCGAGATCCCCGTGCCGCTCTACCCGCGGCATGCCGGCAAGTCCAAGTTCGGCATCGGGCGCATTCCGGTGGGCGTGCTCGACATGCTCTCGGTCTGGTTCGAGCTGCGCTTCGGGCAGAAGCCGCTGCTGGCCTTCGGGATGCTCGGCGCGCTGCTGTTCGCCGCCGGTTTTGTCGCCGGCCTCGTCGCGCTGTACATGCTCTTCACGGAGCACGTCGGCGTCCGATCGGTGTGGACCATCATCCAGACCTGCCTGATCCTCGGCGGCATCTTCTTCTCCACCGGCCTCCTTGGCGAGCAGATCGCCGTCCAGCGCGCCGAGCTGCGCGAGCTGCGCCGGCGCCTTGACGAAGGCGCCCAACCGCCCGCGGAGTGACGCACGCACCGCTGCGGGTCCTGTTTGTGACGCATGCATTCCCCCGACACGGAGGCGATGCGGCGGGTGCGTTCGTGCTCGCGCTCGCGCGTGCCGTGCAGGGCGAGGGGGTGGAGGTGCAGGTGCTTGCCCCCTCCGCGCCCGGCCTCGCCGCCGCCGATACCATCGAGGGCGTGCGCGTGCGCCGGTATCGCTACGCGCCGCGCGCCTGGGAAACGCTCGCGTACACCGGCACCATGGCGGAGCAGGTGAGCGGGTCTGTGCGCGGCAAGCTCGCGCTCGCACTCATGCTCTGGCGCGGTCGCCGTGCCGTGCGCGCAGCCGTTAGGGCCTGGCGTCCGCAGTTGGTGCATGCGCACTGGTGGTTTCCGTCGGGGATGATGTGCGGCGGGCACGGCGTGCCGATGATCGTGACGATGCACGGCTCCGACGTCCGCCTGGCACGCGGCACGCGCGCGCGGACGCTCTTCCGGCGCGTCGCGGCGCAGTCGGCGGCGATGTTTGCTGTCTCAGGCTGGCTCGCTCGATTGGCGCGGGAGGCGCTGGGCGGGCGTGTGGTGGAGACGGCGCCAATGCCCGCTGCCACGGAGCTTTTCACGCCACTGGAGAGCGACGCGCACCAGAAGGACCGCATGCTCTTCGTCGGTCGCCTCAACGCCCAGAAGGGGCTCGACGACCTGCTGCAGGCGGTGGCGCGCGCGCGGCGGGCATGGACGCTCGACGTGGTGGGCGCTGGACCCGACGGTGACGCCCTGCGGCGCCGGGCCGATGCGCTGGGGGTCGCTGGTCGCGTCACGTGGCTCGGCCACCTGCCGCAATCGGACCTGCGGGCGCTGTACGCTCGCAGCGCCGCCCTGATCATCCCGTCCACCGAGGAAGGACTCGGACTTGTCGGCGTCGAGGCCGCGCTCTGCGAGACGCCGGCCATCGCCTACGCCAGCGGCGGTCTCACCGACGTCGTGCGCGACGGCACCACCGGCTGGCTCGTACCCACGGGCGACGTCGCCGCGCTGGCGCATGCCATTGACGGCGTCGTCGAGCGGCCGACCAAGGCGCGCGCGTACGGCGCCGCCGCGCGCGTGCGCGTGCTCGCCACGTTCTCACCCGAGGCGGTCGGCGCGCGCTATCGTGCCGCGTACGACGCGGCGCTGGGAGGCAAGTGATGCGCCGTCGGGTGATTCGCGTCGCGCTGCAACTGGTTCTCCTCGGCTTCGTCATCTGGTACGTACGCGCCCACTGGAGCGAGTACGAGCAGCTGTTCCAGCAGGCCAGCCCCGCATGGAAGATGCTGGCCGCGTCCTGTTTCCTGGTCTGCGTCGCGTACCTCGTGCTCATCCAGACCTGGCGGCAGGTGGTGGAGGCGTGGGGCGAACGCCTGTCCTTCGCCAACGCCATGCGCATCTGGTTCGTGAGCAATCTCGGCAAGTACGTGCCCGGCAAGGTCTGGGCGATCGCGGCCATGGGCACGCTCGCGCAGGAGCAGGGCGTCTCGCCCGTCGCCGCCATGGGGTCGTCGGTGGTGGTGCAGCTCGTGAACCTCGTCACGGGCTTCGCCATCTTCTTCATCGCTGGCGCACAGGCGGTGGACGTTCCGTTCGGTGCCCTGGTGGGCGTCGCGGCGCTCGCCGGCGCGCTGGCCGTCGCGCCCACATTGCTTCCGAAGGCCGTTCTCCTCATCAACCGAATGAGCGGCCGGCAGCTGGCGATTCCGCACCTTCCGCGACGCGCCATCTGGTGGGCGGGCGCTGGCACCGCCCTCGCGTGGGTGCTCTACGGCATCGCGTTCCAATTCTTCGCCGCAGGCATGTCCTCGGGCGCGGTCGGCGGCACGCTCGGCGACTGGACCGCCGTCTTTATCGGCCCGTATCTGGTAGGTTTCATCGCAGTCTTCGCGCCGGGCGGCATCGGTGTGCGTGAAGTCGCCATGGTCGAGGCGCTGCAACGCACGGGGCTTGCGGTGGGGGCCATGTCGGCTCTGCTCGTGGTCTCGTCGCGCGTCTGGCTTACCATGCTCGAGATCATTCCCGGCGTCTTCTTTCTCCTCGTCCGTCCGTCGCGTCGCTCCGCCTCTTCATCCGACAAGTAGATGACCTCCTCCGACCCCGGCTCCACCGAACTGTCGCCGCGCGCCGGCTTGCTCTGGGCGGCCGTTGCCTGCGCCGTGGCCGCGCTCGCGCTGGGGTATCCCGCGCTCGGCGGCCAGTTCCTCGTGAACCCGATGAGCGACCAGTACATCGCCGGGTTCGCGTTCCGCGACTTTGCCGTGCAGCAGTGGCGTCTCACCGGCGCCATCCCGCAGTGGAATCCGTACCTGTTCGGCGGCCTGCCGTTTGTCGCCGCCATGCACGGCGACATCTTCTACCCGACGTTCTGGCTGCGACTGCTTATCGGCACCGACGCCGGGATGACGTGGGGGTTCATCAGTCATCTCTGGCTGGCCGGTTTCGGAACGTTCCTCTTCCTCCGGACCAACGGCCTCGGCTTCGTGCCGTCGCTTGTCGGCGCCCTTGCGTATCAACTCGGCGGACCGATTGCCGCGTACGCCTCGCCGGGGCATGACGGCAAGCTGTTCGTGAGCGCGCTGCTGCCGTTCACGCTGCTCCTGCTCACCAAGGGCATTCGCGACGCGCGTCACTGGGCGTGGGGCGCGCTCGCCATCGTCATCGGGCTCGCGGTCCTGTCGCCACACCCGCAGCTGCTGCAGTACCACCTGCTCGCCGCCGGCGCGTGGGCGCTGATGCTCGCCTTCGGCACCGCACGGCTCGATCGCGCCACGGCGCTCCGCCGCCTCGGCCTTGCCCTCGGCGCGGTCGTCCTCGGCATGGCCATCGGCACCATCCAGTACCTGCCGCTCAGCGAGTACACGCCGTGGTCGCCGCGCGCGGGGGGCTATAGCTACGCGAAGGCCACCTCGTACTCGTGGCCCATCGAAGAGCTGATCAACACGTACCTGCCGCAGTTCTCCGGCATCCTCGACAAGTACTGGGGACGCAACGGCATCCATCTGCACAGCGAGTACCTCGGTGCCGTGGCACTGCTGCTCGCGCCACTTGCGTTCGGGACGGGCGGGGAAGCGCGCCGCGGGTTCCGCCGCTTCTGGCTCGGCGTGGGGATCATCGCGCTGCTGTGGGCGCTCGGCGGCTCGACGCCGTTCTTCCAGATCGTGTACGCGCTCGTGCCGGGCACCAAGTTCTTCCGCGCGCCGAGCACGATGATGTTCGTCTTCGCGTTCGCCGTCGCCATGCTCGCCGCGCTGGGCACGGAGCGGCTGCTGGCTGGCAAGGCATCGCACCGGTACGGCGTCGGATGGATCGTCGGGGCCGCGGCCGTGGCGCTGCTCGCCACGGCAGGCTTCTTCACCGGCCTTGCGCGCGGCCTCGTGGCGGACCCGAGCCTCATTGATGTCGTGGACGCGAACGCGGCGAACGTCACGCTCGGCGCGTGGCGATCGTTCCTGTTCGTTGCGCTCGCCGCTGGTATCATCATCGCGCTCGCGCGTGGCAAGCTCTCAGCGCGCCAGGCCAGCATGGCGCTGCCGCTCATCATCGCGGCCGACCTCTGGAGCATCGAGAAGCAGTATTGGATGTTCTCGGCGCCAGCGGCCACGCTGTACGCCAGCGATGCCACGATCGACTATCTCAAGCAGGTGAAGGAGCCCACCCGCGTCGCGGTGTTCGCCGTGCCGGACGCGAATCCCGTCGCGCCGCACGACCCGCAACTGATGGGTGACGGGCTCATGGTGCATGGCATCCGCTCCGTCACCGGCTACCACGGCAACGAACTCGGCCGCTACCAACTGCTCGGGAAGAAGGACGAAGGATACAGCGCTCGCCTGAATCCCTCGTTCTGGCAGTTGATGAACATCAACTACTTCCTCACCAATACCGATACGCTGCCGATCGAGGGCGCGGTGCGGGTGGCGGGGCCGGTGACGAACGCGGCAGGCACCAAGGTGTCGCTGTACAAGCTCGCGAGCGTTCAACCGTTTGCCTGGGTCGCGCCGACCATCGCCAAGTACCCCGACGACGTGGTGCTGCAGGCCGCGTCGCTGCCCAACTTCGCCACGTACCAGGTGGCGATCGTCGACACGTCGGCGGCGGTGAAGACGGAGCCGTTGACGTCGCTCCCCGCACCGCTCGCGATCACCGCGACGGCCACGGATTATCGCCCCGGCCGCTTCACGGTGAAGCTCAGTGCGCCGGCGCCGGCGGGGTCCGCACTCGTCGCGTCGGAGAACTACTATCCCGGCTGGACCGCGACGGTGGATGGCAAGCCGGCGGACGTCTATCGGACCAACTACGTGCTGATGGGCGTTCCGCTGCCGCAGGGAGCGACCACGGTGGAGTTCACCTTCGACAACGCGACGTACCCCAAGGGACGTATAATTACATACGCCGCCGTTCTCCTCAGCCTGCTGCTCGCCGCCGCCGGCTGGGCCGTGGACCGCCGTGCCTCACGGGAAGCCCATGGCTGAAAAGGCACTGATCATCGTTCCCACGTACAACGAGCGCGAGAATATCCCCACGCTCATCAGCCAGGTGCTCGAGAAGGACCCGCGTATCGAGATGCTGGTGGTGGACGACAACTCGCCCGACAAGACCGGCGACCTCGTGGAAGAGATCGCGGGGCAGGAGCCCCGCGTGCACCTGCTGCGGCGGCCAGGCAAGATGGGGCTTGGCACGGCGTACCGGGACGGCTTCCGATGGGCGCTGGCGCGCGACTACGAGTACATCTTCGAGATGGACGCGGACTTCTCGCACGATCCACGCCACCTTCCGGAGTTCCTCGCCATGGCGCAGGAGGCCGACTTCGTGCTCGGCTCGCGCTATCTGAACGGGCGGGTGACGGTGGTGAACTGGCCCATGAAGCGGCTGCTCCTGAGCTACTTCGCCAATATCTACGCCAGGGTCGTTACTGGAATGAAGCTTTGGGACGGCACGGGGGGGTTCAAGTGCTTTCACCGGCGAGTGCTTGAAGCCATTGATCTCGACGCGGTACGGTCCAACGGGTACGCGTTCCAGATCGAGATGTCGTTCCGCGCATTCCACAAGGGATTCCGCGGCCTGGAGATTCCGATCGTCTTTACCGACCGCACGGTCGGCGCCAGCAAGATGAGCGGCCACATCGTGCGCGAGGCCATCTTCATGGTCTGGCGCCTTCGCTGGTGGCATTTGACGGGGAAACTATGAGCATCCCGAACGGGCACCCGTTCTACAAGATGTCGGGGTCGGGCAACGATTTCATCTTCTTTGATGCCCGGTCGGACACGGGGGTCGCCCATGAACTGGACAATCCCGAGTCGGTTCGGCTGTTATGCGCAACCGGAACGGGGATTGGCGCAGATGGCGTGGTATTTCTGCAAAGCGACACATACCAAGCCTTTAGGATTCGTTACTTCAACCGAGATGGGAGCCTCGGCGAGCTCTGCGGCAACGCCTCGCTCTGCAGCGTTCGGCTTGCGCGTGAGCTCGGCATCGTCGGCGACGGTACCTGCCATTTCGAGACCGACGCGGGGGCGATGACCGGCCATTTTCGCGACGGCAAGCCCGAGATTGACCTCCAGATGATCCATGAAGTGCGGCTGGAGACCGAATTCGACCTTGAGGCTGGCGAACAGCGGATCGGTTTCGCCAACCCCGGCGTCCCGCATCTCGTCATCTTGGTCGACGATGTCTCGAACGTGGACGTCGTGGGTCGAGGGCGTCCGCTGCGGCTCGACCGGCGCCTGAAACACGGTGCCAACGTGAATTTCGTGGCTCCAATGGGTGCCGGCACCAGCGAGTTCCGAATCCGGACCTATGAGCGCGGCGTGGAAGCCGAGACCTTGGCGTGCGGCACGGGAGCGGTGGCCAGTGCCGCGCTTTTGCACGAATGGGGGCTCGCGGGGCAGGTGGTACGCCTGCGGACCAAGTCGGGGCGTACGCTGGTCGTGACGCTACGTCGGAAGGCCGATGGCCACCTCTGGCCGTCCTTGAGCGGCGAGGCGCGGATCGTCTATCAGGGGCGAACGGCAGAGCTGTAGGCTGCGGCGGGCTTGCGATTGGCATGTGGGCGGGCGGTGGGATCGCTCGCCCTTCTTGCTGCGCGCCAGAGAAGCGCCACCACTGCAACATCAACCGTCCAGGTATTTGAACGGAGAGGGGACGCGCTTATCCACCAACCTCGGAGTTCTCCACCTAGTTTAGTTTACATAATACATATTATCAGTACGATCCAGGAAGCGTCAGGGCATGCAAAACGGGCGCGAGGCCAAGGCCCCGCGCCCGTTCAAGTACTTTCTGAGGTGCGCCCTCCTGCCAGACCTCGACCTGCGCTTACGGCTTGGCGGTCGTGGCGGTCAGCTCACCGACGCGGATCCTGGCCTCGCTGGCCATTGGAGAATCCACCTTCCCCGCCAGTTCGGCCCAGAGCTTGGCCGCTTCGGCGCGCTTTCCGGCGTTGGCCAGGGCGCGGGCCGCCTCGCCCTTGAGGTAGTCCTTCTCTCCCTGCAGCGACGCCTTGGCCACGGCCTTCAGGTAATGCTCCGCGGCCAGGTCGTACTTCTGCTCGCCCTCATACCCGGCCGCCTTCAGCGCCTCGATGCCTGCGGCAAAGACGCCCGGCGACGAGATGCCGTCGAGCACCTTCTGCCCGTCCGCGTACTTGCCCTCGTCGAACTTGGCCTGCGCGTACAGCAGCGAGGCCTGCGCACCACCGGCAGTTCCGTCATAGCGCTGGGCCACCTTGGACAGCGCATCGGGGGCTTTCGGGTCACGCTGGCTGACGAGGTTCATGGCGTCGAAGAACGCCTTCTCCGCCTGCGTCTCGCGCCGCGCCTTGTTGGCCTGCCAGAGGAAGCCACCACCGACGACCACGGCCACGACAATGGCAATGCCGGTGATCTGCTTGCGGTACAGCTGGAACGTGTCGAGCAGCGAGTCGGGATCGGCTGCGATGGGCGGACGGGCCGCCCCACCGGTCTTCGTCATCGTACGGGTCGAGGCTTGGGTTCAGCGGTGCGCCGGCGTGGCGCACAACCTTGAACAATAACGGGCACCCGCGGGTTCAGGCACCCCTGCCGGTGAGATAAGGGACGAGGGTGGAGTGCGGGGTGCGGCGGTTTGGTGCGGGGGAACGCGTGGAGTGAGGGGGCACGAGGGACGTGGGGGTCCGCCTTGCCGGTCCCTCGTTCCTCCACTCGTTCCTCAGGAGGACTTGACCACCCGTCGAGTCTTAGCTACTCATACATACGTATGAACCAAAGACCACCCGTTCCCGAGCGCCTCCTCGCCGCCGCCGCCGACCTCTTCGCGCGCGACGGCTTCGACGCGGTCTCCGTGCGCCGCATCACCAGCCGCGCCAAGGCCAACCTCGGCGCCATCACCTACCACTTCGGCTCCAAGGAAGCGCTCTTCCACGCCGTCATTGATCGCGTGGGGGCGCACCTCGCCGACCGTTTCGTGTCGATCGCCGCCGAGAAGGGTGCCCCGCTCGAACGCATCGGCCGCATCGTCACCATGGTGCTCACCGAGCCGAACCTCCCTGCCCCGACCATGATCCTCCGCGAACTCGCCATGGACCGCCCGCTGCCACCACCGCTCGTGCAGATGATGCAGCGCAACATGGGCGCCATGATGGGGCTCATTCGCGAAGGCCAGGCGGACGGCTCCATCCGCGCCGGTGATCCGGCGCTGCTCGCCATGAGCGTGATGGCGCAACCGTTCCTGCTCCGCATGGCCAGTCGTATTCCGCGCGATATCGCCGGAGTGGACGGCAACGATCCATCGACGCAGCGCAAGCTCGTGAAGCACGTCGTCACCACGATCACCCGCAGTCTCGCCTCCTAACCCGAGCATCGGTCATGATCCGGATCCTGCTCCTCGCCGCATCGCTGCAGTCGCCGCAGGACACCGCGCGACTCACGGTCACCATCGCCATCGACCGCGCGCTCGCGTCGCATCCGACCGTCGCGTTCGCGCGCGCCGGCGTGGACGTCGCCGCGGCCGACGAACGCCAGGCGCGCGCGTCCTGGCTGCCCATGGTCTTGCTGGACGGCGCCGTGAACAAGTTCCAGCAGCCGATGATCGTCTATCCGCTCCACCGGTTCGACCTGCGCAACCCGCCGGTCTTCGACACGGACCTCTCGCAGGTTTCGCTGGCGGCCTCGTACACGCTCTTCGACTTTGGCGCGCGATCCGCCAAGACGAAGGCCGCCGCGTCGCAGCGCAACGCCGCTGACGCCTCGCTCGGCGCCACCGAACAGCAGCTCATCGCCCGCACGCTCGGCGCGTATCTGCGCGTGCTCACCGCGAGGGGGGTGCTCGACGCCGAAGATCAGCGGGTGGCCGCGCTCGCCGCGGAAGCCCAGCGGGCCCGCGACCGGTTTGCCGCCGGCAAGACGGCGCGGCTCGACACGCTGCGCGCGGCCGCCGAACTCGCCGTCGTCGCCGCCGACCGCGTGGCGAGCGCCGCCAACGTCGAGTTGGCCGAGTACGACCTCGCGCGCCTGATGGACGTGAGCTTCGCGTCGGTGCACGGGGTCGCGCTCTCCAGCGTGCACCTCGCGCGCCTGGGTGGCGAGACGTCGCCCGACCGCGCCGCGATGGTGGCGCGCGCCGGAGGCGCCAATGCCGACCTGCAGGCCGCCGCCCGTCGCGCCGATGCCGCGGCGGCCTCGGTGGGCGCCGCCAAGGCGGGTCGCCTTCCCCAGTTTCAGGCAACCACCGCGATCATTGACCGGAGCAACATCACGGGCCGCTGGCTGGCGGAGTGGCAAGTCGGCGTCGGCATGTCGTGGCCCCTGTTCAGCGGCGGCGCCCGCGAAAGCGCGATCAGTCGCGCCGAGGCCTCGTCGCGGGCCGCGCGGGAACAGTTGCGCATGACGCGGCTCACCGCCGAGCAGCAGGTGGACGAGGCCCGCGCCACGTTCGACGCGTCGCGCGCCCGTGTCGCCGCGCTCGACGCCGCGGTGCAACACGCCACTGAAGTGGCCCGCATCACCGCGCTCGCGCGTGATGTGGGTGACGGAACGCAAACCGACTACCTCATCGCCGAGGCCAGTCTCTTCCGTGCGCGCAGCGGCCTTGTGCAGGCCCGATACGCCGCCGTCGCGGCGCGCGTGGAACTGGCCCGCGTGCTGGGCGAACTCAACCGTGCCTGGATCGTCAACTCGCTGGAGTCACAGCCATGAAGCGTGTCCCGATTGCCATTGTCGTCATCGCCTCCGTCGCCGCTGGCGCCTACTTCCTGCTGCGCGATCGCTCCGCTGGCGACGGACTGAGCGCCTCCGGCACCGTCGAAGCAACCGAGGCGTCGCTCGGGTTTCAGGCCGCCGGCCGCATAGAACGCATCCGCGTCAACGAAGGCGACAGAGTGAAGGCGGGCGACACACTTGCCTGGCTGGATCGCACCGAGCTGGATGCGCGCCGGGCACAAGCACGGGCACAGGTGAACGCCGCCGAGGCCGCACTGGCTGAGATGGAACGCGGCGCGCGCAGCGAGGAGCTGGCGCAGGCCCGCGAGGCCGACAGCACCGCGGCGGCGCGCCTGGCCGACGCGCAGCGCGACCTCGCCCGCGCCCAGCAGCTCTTCCGCGGTGGCGCCGCATCGCAGGAGGCATTCGACAAGGCGCGGTTCGCCGCGGAAGTGGCCCGCAGCCAGCGCGAGCAGGCGGCGCAGCAGCTGCAGCTGGTCCAGGCGGGGCCGCGTGCCGAGCGCATCGCGGCGCAGCGCGCCATGGTGCAGTCGGCACAGGCCCTGCTGCGTCAGGTGGGCGCACAGCTCGCCAACGCGGTGGTCGTGGCGCCGTTCGACGGCATGGTGACCGTGCGGCAGCGGCAGCCGGGGGAAATCGTGGCGCCCGGCGCGCCGGTGGTGACCGTGGCGAACTTCGACGACCGCTGGGTGCGCATCTACATCGCCGAGAACCGGCTGGGCGCCGTCTCCATCGGTGAGGCGGCCACGATCACGACGGACACGTATCGCGACCGGACCTACGCGGGCGCCGTGTCGTTCATTGCGAGCGAGGCCGAGTTCACGCCGCGCAACGTGCAGACGACGGAAGAGCGCGTGAAACTCGTCTACGCGGTGAAAGTGCGCATCACGGGTGACACTACGCTGGCGCTGAAGCCCGGCATGCCCGCTGACGTGAAGCTTGGATCCAAGCAGTAACACGAAGTTCCCCGCACTCATAACGACGTGCCCCGCCTCGCCCGCCCTGCTGACGCCAGCACCGCCATTGCGGTGCGCGATCTCACGCGCCGCTTCGACGCCCTTACGGCAGTGGACGACCTGACGTTCGAGGTCGCGCCGGGCGAACTGTTCGGCCTCGTCGGGCCGGATGGCGCGGGCAAGACGACCACGCTGCGGATGTTGGCGGGCGTGCTGCGCCCGACGGCAGGTGACGCCCTCCTCGACGGCGTGAGCGTCGTGCGCGCCCCGGAACTCGTGAAGCACCACATCGCGTACATGTCGCAACGCTTCGGGCTCTACACCGACCTGACGGTGCGCGAGAACATCGACTTCTACGCCGACCTGTATGAGGTGCCGGCCGGCGAGCGCGCGACACGGCTCGAACGGCTGTACCACTTCTCCAACCTGGGCCCGTTCGAGCACCGCCTCGCCGGCCAGCTCTCCGGCGGCATGAAACAGAAGCTCGGACTCTGCTGCGCGCTCATCCACCAGCCGCGCATTCTCCTGCTCGACGAACCGACGTTCGGTGTGGACCCCATCTCGCGGCGCGACCTGTGGCTGATCCTCTCGGAGATGGTGACGCAGGGCGTTACCGTGCTGGTGTCGACGGCGTACATGGACGAAGCCGAGCGCTGCGATCACGTGGCGCTGCTCGACCACGGGCGCGTCATCGCGCTCGACACACCGACGGCGCTGCAGGCAACGATGGCGGGACAGGTCATTGCGGTGCGGACCGCGGAGCCGCGGCGCGCGCTGGAACTGCTGCGTGCCGCGCCGATGGTCCGGCGCGCCACGCTCTTCGGCGACACGATCCACGTCATCGTGACAGCAGACGGGCGTTCCGGTGCCGCCATCGCTTCGACGCTGGGCGACGCCGGCATCGAGATCGCCGAACTGCACGAGATCGAAGCGTCGCTGGAGGACGTCTTCATTGATCGCGTCTCGGTGGGCGCGGCGGCTGAAGGAGCGCGGGCATGAACGCCGCCGGAACTCGCTCGCCCAGCCAGCGCCCCGCGATGGAGGGCACGGCCCGCCCCGCGGTGGAAGTCAGCGCCCTCACGCGCACCTTCAGCGACTTTGTGGCGGTGGACCGCGTGACGTTCCGTGTGGCCGAGGGCGAGATCTTCGGCTTCCTTGGGCCCAACGGCGCCGGCAAGACGACGACGATCAAGATGCTGACCGGACTGCTAGCGCCCAGTGCGGGCGACGGACGCGTCGCGAGCCTCGACGTGCGCACCGAGTCAGAGGAGATCAAGCAGCGCATCGGCTACATGTCGCAGCTCTTCTCGCTCTATGGCGACCTGACGGTCGAGGAGAACATCGCGTTCTTCGCGGGCCTCTACGAGGTGCAGGGCGCCCGCTACAACGCGCGGCGTGACTGGGTGCTGGAGATGGCGGGACTGACGACGCATCGCAACATGATGACCGCGCAGCTCCCACTGGGCTGGAAGCAGCGGCTGGCGCTGGGCTGTGCCGTGCTGCACGAACCGCCGATCCTCTTTCTCGACGAACCCACGTCTGGCGTGGACCCCATTTCGCGGCGCGCTTTCTGGGAACTCATCTACCAGCTGACGGCCAACGGCACGACCGTCTTCGTCAGCACGCACTACATGGAGGAGGCCGAGTACTGCGACCGGCTGGCACTGATGAACCGCGGCCGCGTGATCGCGCTCGACCGCCCGGCCGACCTGCGCGCCCAGATGGCGGAGCCGATCCTCGAAGTGGAGACCAGCGACGCCTCCGCGGCCGCGCAGGCGCTGCAGCATCAGAGCGGCATTGTCGAGGCGGCGATGTTCGGGCGCGCGCTGCATGTCGTCGTGCACGACGTCGAGGCGGCGCGCGCCTTCCTGCCGGCCTTCCTTGCGGCGCGCGGCATCACGACCGGCGCCATGCAGCTGGTGCGCTCGTCGCTCGAGGATGTCTTCGTCTCGCTCGTGCGCCGCGAGGGCGGCGCGGTGCTGGGCTGAGCCATGGCCATCCGACTCCGCCGCCTGCTGGCCATCGCGCGCAAGGAGGCGCTGCAGTTACGGCGCGACACGCGCAGCCTCATGATGGCCTTCCTGATGCCCGCCGCGCTGATCGTCTTCTTCGGGTACATCATCAGCTTCGACGTGAAGGACATCAAGCTGGCGGTGCTCGACCAGGACCATTCGCAGCGGAGCCGCGAGCTGGTGGAGAGCTTCATCGCGGCCGGGCGCTTCCGGGTCACCGAGCGCCTTGCCGGGGCGTCCGAGGTGGCGCCGCTGCTGGACCGCGGCGCGGTGCGCCTGGTGCTGGTGATTCCGCCGGGCTTCGCGCGCCAGCTTTCAGCGGGTACGAAGGCGCCCGTGCAGGCGCTCGTGGATGGCGCCGACGCCAATACGGCCGGCATCGCCATGAGCTACGCCACCGCCATCGTCACGTCGTACTCGGCGGAGATCGTGCTCAAGGCGACGCGCATGGTGCCCTCGGTGTCACCGGAGACGCGCGTCTGGTACAACGAGACGCTGGAGAGCCCCCCGATGATCGTGCCGGGGCTCATCGCCGTCATCATGATGATGATCGCGGCCATGCTGACGGCGCTCACGGTGGCGCGCGAGTGGGAGCGCGGCACCATGGAGCAGCTCGCGTCCACGCCCGTGCACAGGGCGGAGGTGATCCTCGGCAAGCTGGTGCCGTACCTGGGCATCGGCCTCGTGGACGTGCTCGCCGCGATCCTCATCGGCATGGTCGTGTTCGATGTGCCGTTCCGGGGCAACCCGTTCCTGCTCGCCATCATGACCACGATGTTCCTCATTGGCTCGCTGGGGCTCGGGATCTTCATCAGCGCGGTGCTGCGTTCGCAGTTGCTGGCCACGCAGGTCGCGATGATCGCCACGTTCCTGCCGTCGCTGCTGCTGTCGGGGCTGATGTTCGACATCAACATGATGCCGCCGGTGCTGCGCGGCCTCTCCATGCTGGTGCCGGCGCGCTACTTCATCACCGTCATGCGCGGCATCTTTCTCAAGGACGTGGGCATTCCGGTCCTCTGGGGCCAAGGCCTGGCCATGGTGGCGTACGCCGTGCTCGGCCTTGGGCTGGCCATTCGCGCCTTCCGCAAGGAGATCGAATGAGCCTCCCGTCGCGCATTCGCCTTGGGCAACTGCTGCGCAAGGAGCTCCTGCAGCTGCTGCGCGATCCACGCTCGCGGCGACTGCTCATCATCGCCCCGATCATTCAGCTGCTCATCTTCGGGTACGCGGTGAACACCGACGTGCGCCACGCGCGCACCTTCCTGTTCGACGCCGACCAGAGCGCCGAATCGCGTGCGCTGGTCGCGGCGCTGACGTCGAGCGGGTATTTCGACGTGATCATGCGCGCCGAGCGACCGGCGGAGCTGACGCGCGCACTGGACGCCGGCGACGTGCTCATCGGGGTGCACATCCCCCGCGGATTTGCAACCGACGTGGCGCGCGGCCGCCCCACGACCGTACAGCTCCTCGTGGACGGCTCCAGCGCCAACACGGCGAACGTCGCGCTGGGTTATGCCACGCAGATCATCGGCCGCTATGGCCAGAAGCGCGGCGCGGAGATCGCGGCGCGCGCCGGGGTGCCCGCGGCCGCGGGCGGCGTGACCTTCGACGTACGCGTCTGGTACAACCCGAACCTCTCGAGCCGCGCCTACAACGTACCGGCCGTCATGGGCAACATCGTCATGCTGATGGCCCTGCTCCTCACCAGCCTCGCCGTGGTGCGCGAGCGCGAACTCGGCACACTCGAACAGTTGATGGTCAGTCCGCTGCGCCCCATGGAGCTCATGCTTGGCAAGACCATCCCGTCGGCCCTGGTGGCGATGTTCGACGTGGTGCTGGTCACCGCGGTCTCGCTGCTCTGGTTCCGCATTCCCTTCGAGGGGAGCTACATCGTCCTCACCGTTGCGAGCCTGCTCTTCGTGCTGACGGGCCTCGGCATCGGGCTGCTCATCTCGACGATCAGCAAGACGCAGCAGGAAGCGTTCATGTCGATGTTCATGTTCTTCCTGCCGGCGCTCATGC
>PNKL01000063.1 GCA_013822425.1 Gemmatimonas sp. | reverse complement strand
CTAAGTTTGGGGAATCCCATGGCCCTCACAGCCCGTCTCCTCCTTGCAGTCACGCTCGTTGGCGTCACCGCCTTTCCGGTGTCGGCGCTGGAGGGAGTGGGTCCCTTGGCGGCCCTGCTGGCCCGCGGCTCCAATTCCGAGGGGCCGTTCGCCAGGCGCGGATTCGCCTCGGCCGATTCCGTCGTGCAGCGGGCCCGCGAGCAGCTTGGCCGGCGCTACCGGATTGCCGCCGCCTCCCCAGACCGAGGCTTCGACTGCAGCGGCCTGGTGAAGTACGTACTCAAGACCGTTGGCGTGGAGTTGCCGCACAACGCGGCCCGCATCGCCCAGGAAGGCGAGCGCGTGGATGCCGACTCGGCGACCATGCGCCCCGGTGACCTGCTGCTGTTCGGCCGCGGGCGCAGCGCGCGCATCTCGCACGTCGGCATCTACATTGGCGACGGCCGGATGATCCACGCCAGCACAAGCCAGCGTCGCGTGGTCGAAACCCGGGTCCCTTCCACGGGGTCGTCGCTGCGCCTGCACACGGTGCGCCGCGTATTCAGGGATTCCACCACGGCTCCCGGCGGTTCTGACTAGCAAACCGACCGGTTTTCGATGCGGCCCGGCGGTTGCCGAGCCGTCTGTTCGTTTACCAGGGTGCGTTTCGCCCTTAATGAAGAACCTTCGCGGACCTTATTGACGTTTGCCGGTGACGTGTCAAAGTTTTATCCGACTTGGCTGTACAGCTTTCCCTTCGCCGGTGGGCGCGGCGGTTGAGTTGAGCTACACGCATCACTCTCCTCACGAGGTGCCATTATGGTTGTTCGATTCGTCGGCAGGTTGCTTGCGGCAATCGGTTTCGTTGCCGTGGCGGGAACCGCGGCGGCGCAGCAGGGACGCATTGTCGGCAAGGTGACCGACGAAGCGGGCATGGCCGTCGCGTCGGCGACAGTCCAGGCCATTGAAGGTCTGCGCACCGCGGGAGTCACCAGCACGGCCGAGGACGGGACGTACCGCTTCGCCAATCTCAAGGCGGGGACGTACGGCGTCCGCGTCACCCGCATCGGCTTCAAGCCGACCCGCCGGGACGGCATCGCGGTGGCAAGCGCGCAGGTCACCGTCGACTTCAAGTTGAGCGAGATGCCGACCCAGCTGAACACGGTCGCCGTCACCGGCATCGCGGAAGAAGAGAAGCTCAACAGGGCGCCGGCCGCGATCAGCGTCCTGAGCCAGGAGAAGATCAACGAGACCATCACGACGACGCCGGTTGACCAGCTCCGCAGCGTCCCCGGTATCGACATCACCGCCGGCGGCGTGGTGCAGACCAACGTGGTGGCCCGCGGCTTCAACAACATTTTCTCGGGCTCCCTGCTCACGCTGACAGACAACCGCTACAACTTCGTCCCGTCGCTCCGCGTCAATATCTCATACATGGCGCCGACGAGCAACGAAGACATCGAACGTATTGAGGTCGTCCTCGGACCCGCGGCGGCGCTGTACGGCCCCAACGCGACGCAGGGCGTGATGCACATCATCACCAAGTCGCCATTCAACTCGAAGGGCGGCATGATCACGGCGGATGTCGGCGAGCAGAACCTGCGACGCCTCTCCGGCCGCTACGCCGGCACGGTGGGACAGAAGTTCGGCTACAAGCTGTCGGCCGAGCGGCTCACGGCGACCGATTTCACCAGCGTGGACAGTGTGGAGTTGAAGGCGGGTCGCCAGCGTGTCTTCGACATCGAGCGTACCGCCGTCGACTTTCGCGCCGACTGGCGCCCCGACGCGAAGACCGAGGTCCGGGCCAGCATCGGTGGTTCGCAGGTCGGAAGCGCCGTCGAGCCCACGGGGCTGGGCGCCGCGCAAGTGAAGGACTGGCAGTTCCGCGCCTACCAGTTGCGCGCCAAGCGTGGCCGGCTGTTTGCGCAGGTCTTCCGCAATGAGAGCGACGCCGGCGACACCTTCCTGCTCCGGACCGGCCAGTCCATCGTGGACAAGTCCAGCCAGACGGTCGGCCAGGTGCAGCACAGCAAGGTCTTGGGCGCCGATGGCAAGCAGACGTTCGTGTACGGCGGCGACTGGCTGAGGACGTCCCCGGTGACGGGCGGCACGATCAACGGTCGCAACGAAGACGACGACGCCTTCACCGAAGTGGGCGGCTACGTTCACTCGATCACGCGCCTGAACAAGTACTGGCAGGCCGTCGCCGCCATCCGTTACGACAAGCACAGCCGGCTCGACAAGGGCACCTGGTCGCCGCGCGCGGCGCTCGTGTACAACCCCAACGACGTGCAGAGCTTCCGCGTGTCGTACAACCGCGGCTTCTCGACCCCGTCCACGAACAACCTGTTCCTCGACCTCGCGGCCGGCTACATCGGCGGCACCAACGCGACGAACTCGCTCTACACGGTGCGCGCCCTTGGCACGCCGAGCGAGGGGTTCCAGTTCAAGCGTGACTGCGCGGGCGGCATCGGCAACCTGTGCATGAAGTCGCCGTTCAACCCGGCCGGCAAGGGCGCATTCACCCCGGCCAACGCCGCCGCGTACTACAAGGCGGCCGTGGCAGCGGCAGCTGCCGGCGGCATGGGTAACGCGGTGACGGCAGCCCTCGCACCGAGCTTCGGCACGGCGACGGCCGGAGCGCTCTCCGCCCTTGTGATGTCGACGCTGTCCAATCTGCAGCCGACATCCGCGCAGGTTGGCACGAAGCTCCGTGTGCTCAACCCGACGACGGCGCGCTTCTCCGACGTCCTCGCCGGTGACGTGCGCGACATCGACCAGATCCGTCCGACGTTGACCACCAGCTGGGAAGCCGGCTGGAAGGGTGAGATCGGCAAGAAGTTCTACGGCACGGTTGACTGGTGGTATTCGGAGCGCACGGACTTCGTCGGCCCGCTGATCGTCGAGACGCCCAACGTCTTCCTCGACGCGGCGTCGCTGGCCGGCTTCATTGGTCCCAACCTGGTGCCGGCGCTGACGGCTGCGCTGACGCCGGTCCTCGGTCCCGCCGCCGGTCCCACCGCGACGGCGCTGGCCGGGCAGCTCGCGCCGACCCTCGCCGGTGGCTTGGGCGGCGTGTCGGGTTCGGCCACGACGGGCGTTCCGCTCGGCGTCGTCAACCCCGACAACGCGCTGTCCGGGAGCACCGACATCGTCCTCGCCTATCGGAACTTCGGCCGGGTGCGGTTGGCCGGCGTTGACATGAGCGGCAACTACCTCGTCGGCGAGCGGCTGTCGCTCTACGGCACGTACAGCTGGGTGAGCCGCGACTTCTTCCCGCGCAAGGACGTCGGCGGCGTGTCGGACATCGCGCTCAATGCCCCGCGCAAGAAGAGCACCGTTTCGATTCGCTATCGTGACGATGCCAAGGGCTTCGGCGCCGAGGCGCGGTTCCGCCACTCGGCGGCGTTCCCGGGCAACTCGGGCGTGTACGTCGGGCAGGTGCGCGCTTACAATCTCTATGATGCGTCGTTCAACTTCCGCCCGAACGTGCTGGGCGGGGCGATGCTCTCCGTGATGGCGCAGAACGTGCTCGGCACGAAGAACGTCCAGTTCATCGGCGGCGCGCCGCTTGGGCGGCTGATCATGTCGCGAATCCAATACAGTTTCTAAGAGAAACAACAGAGAAACAACAGAGAAACAACAGAGAAACAACAGAGAAACAACAGAGAGACAACAGAGGAATAGCGGGGCGGCGGGGCGATTTTCGCTCCGCCGTTCCGTTTCTTTCCATCCTCCGCACCACACCCTGTTCCCTGGTCCGTGCACCTCACTGCGCACCGTGCCTCTGCACTCCACTCTGTACCCTGTCCGTCCTCCGGCTAGCTTCAGGGTATGTTCGTCCTCCTCGACCCAACGAAGCGCCTTGTCATCGCCCATCGCGGCAACGCCATGCACGCCCCCGAGGACACCATGGAATCACTGCGGCAGGGGATGGCGCTGGGGGCTGACGGGCTCGAGTTCGATGTTCGGCTGAGCGCCGACGGCGTTCCCGTGCTCCTGCACGACCCGACGCTCGACCGCACGACCGACGGCACCGGGCCCGTGGCGGCGCGCACCCTCGCGGAGCTTCGCACCCTCGACGCGGGGTATCGCTTCACGCGCGACGGCGGGCGCACGTATCCCTATCGCGGACAGGGGCTTCACATCCCCACGCTCGATGAAGCGCTCGCCGCCTTCCCGGGCGTGCCGTGCATCCTCGAGCTCAAGGCGCCGGAGGCCACCGAGCCGATGATCCGGGCCGTCGAAAAGCACGGGGCCAGGGACCAGGTGCTCGTGGGCAGCTTCAGCGACGAGGCGCATGCACAGCTGGAGGGGCGCGGTTTCCACATCACCGCCTCCAAGCCCGACATCACGCGGCTCTACCTTCGCTCGTTCACGCCGCTTGGCGCCGGCACCGTGACATACCAGGCGTGCAGCGTGCCGACCAGCTGGAAGCGCCTCCCGATTCCAGTACTCCGCCTCGCCCGTATGCTGCGGACGCGCGGGATCCCGACGCACTGCTGGACCGTCAACGACCCGCGGGTTGCCCGGCGCCTATGGGATGGCGGGGTCAACGCGATACTTTCCGATGATCCGGGAACGATGCTCGCGCTGCTCGGGCGCACTCCCGGCGCCTCTCCCCCTGCGGAGCCCCGATGACGGCAGCAACGCCGCCAGCCAAGAAGAAGATCGACTATAAGCAGGCCTGGGCCGAAACCCGGACCCTGATGTGGACACACCGCCGCACGCTCACGATTGGCTTCGCGCTGATGCTGCTGAGCCGCGCGGCCGGATTCGTCGGCCCGGCCAGCACCAAGTGGCTGATCGATGTGGTCGTAGGCAAGAACCGCTTCGACCTGCTTTGGCCGCTCGCCCTCCTGGTGGGCGGCGCCGCGTTGGTGCAGGCGGCCACCTCGTTCGCGCTGTCGCAGGTGATCAGCGTGGCCGGTCAGCGGGCGATTACCCAGCTGCGCCGCCGGGTGCACGCCCGGCTGCTGCGCCTGCCGGTCGCGTTCTTCGACGAGACGCAGAGCGGCGTGCTGATCAACCGCGTCATGAACGACGCCGAGGGAATCCGGAACCTCATCGGCACGGGGATCATCCAGCTGGTCGGCGGCGCGCTTACCGCCGTCCTGGCGCTCGGCGTCCTCTTCTACCTGAATTGGCAGATGACGGTGGCGACGCTGCTCTTCCTCGCGATCTTCGGCGCAGGCATGGCGTACGCCTTCATGACGCTGCGGCCGGTCTTCCGTGAGCGGAGCGTCATCTCCGCCGAGGTCAGCGGGCGGCTCGGCCAGACGTTCGGCGGCGCGCGCGTGGTGAAGGTGTACACCGCGGAGAAGCGCGAGGAGAAGGTCTTCACGCTCGGCGCTCACCGGCTCTTCCGGAACATCGCCAAGACAATCACCGGCACCTCGGCCATCGGCGCGCTGAGCACGGTGGTGATCGGCGCGATCTACGTGGTGCTCATCGTCTTCGGCGGCCGTGCCATCCTGCACCAGCAGATGACCATCGGCGACCTGTTCATGTACGTGTTCATGGTGGTGCTGGTGGCGTTCCCCGTAGTGCAGATCGCGAGCATCGGCACGCAGATCACCGAGGCGTTCGCGGGGCTCGACCGCATCCGCGAGATCATGCAGACGCCCACCGAGGACGAGCACGACGCGTCGCACGAGCGCGTGACGGCGCTGCGCGGCGAGATCACCTTCGACAGCGTGAACTTCGAGTACCGCATGGGCGTGCCGGTCCTCAGGGGCGTGTCGTTCCATGCACCGGCCGGCACGACCACGGCGCTGGTGGGATCGAGCGGTTCGGGCAAGAGCACGCTGATCTCGCTGATCATGGCCTTCGCGCGCCCCAAGGGCGGCCGCATCCTCGTGGACGGCCGCGACCTCACGACGCTGCGGCTCCGCGACTACCGCGCCAACCTCGGCGTCGTGCTGCAGGACAACTTCCTGTTTGACGGCACCGTGCTCGACAACATCGCCTTCTCCAAGCCCGGGGCGACGAAGGACGAGGTGCTCGCCGCCGCGCGTGTGGCGCACTGCGAGGAGTTCGTGCAGCAGTTCCCGGATGGCTACGACACCGTGGTCGGCGAGCGCGGTGTCAAGCTGTCGGGCGGCCAGCGGCAGCGCGTGGCCATCGCCCGCGCCATTCTCAGCGACCCGCGCATCCTGCTGCTCGACGAGGCGACGTCGAGCCTCGACAGCGAGAGCGAGCACCAGATCAAGGAAGGACTCCGCGCGCTCCGCAGCGGCCGCACCACCTTCGTGATCGCGCACCGCCTGAGCACCATCCAGAGTTCCGACCAGATTCTCGTGCTCGAGCACGGCGAGATCGTCGAGCACGGCACCCACCGGGAACTGCTGGCGCTCAGCGGGCGCTACAAGCAGCTCTACGACACGCAGTACCGGACGGAGATGGACCAGTTTATCAATCCGGGCGAAGAAATCGCCAGGCAGGAATAGAGAGAAACAACAGAGAGACAACAGAGAGACAACAGAGGCCCGGCGCATCGTTCGCCCCGGGCTTCTGTTGTCTCTCTGTTGTCTCTCTGTTGTTTGTCTGTTGTTTCTCTGGCAAGAAGCTGCCTACGGCAGCTTCTTGCCCGTCATCTTGCCGCCGTCGCCCTGCATCGACCACGAGCCGTCGAGCGTGCCGTCCTCGGCCACCGTGATCTCGGCCACGGCCTCGGTGCCCTGTGGGGTGGAGAGCACCATCTTCATCGTGCGCCCTTCGACCTTCAGCGACGCGATGTAGGTCTCGCCAAGGTTCGGGTTCACCAGCTTGCCGCCGTAGGTGCCGTCCTCCTTCTTCTCGATCACCATGTCAAAGTCCATGGCCTGGCCCTGCACGACCGCCTGAACGACGTACTTGCCCACCGGGTCGATGGCGGCGGGCTTCGTCTCCTCCTGTGCCCGGGCGGCAGAGGGAAGCACAATGGCGAGTGCGAGCGCAGCGAGCAGGCGGATCTTCATAGGGAGTCTGTTCCTCGTCGGGTGTGATGGCGGCAACCTGATACAAGCGCGACTGAGCGACGCGACCGAGCGACGCGACCGAGCGGTCGCTGACCGCCTAGACTATACCCCGCCCCGGCCCGTTGTGCCACGGTGTTCCCATGTCGCCGTTGCAGGACCTGCCACTCATCGCCATCGTTGGGCCTTCCCCACCCCTCCCAACGGTGCCCTGGCCGCAACCCTACAATCCGCTCGGCAACGCGTTGCTCTCGACGCTCGTCGCAGCGCTGCCCGTCGTGCTGCTCCTC
Organism: Gemmatimonas sp.; assembly: GCA_013822425.1. Taxonomy (GTDB): domain Bacteria; phylum Gemmatimonadota; class Gemmatimonadetes; order Gemmatimonadales; family Gemmatimonadaceae; genus PNKL01. The sequence goes on along the minus strand of PNKL01000063.1, from coordinate 8,543 downwards.
GGCGCGCTCGCCTCGCACCGGGTGAAGGCGCACTGGGCCGCGCTCCTCGGGCTCGGTTCGGCCATGGTCATCGCCGTCGCCGTTTCCGACATGCCGACGGCGTCCGCGCTGGGTGCCGCCGGGCTCGGGGCCGCCTACGGCCTGTTCCCGATCGGCTGGATTCTTGTGAATGTCCTCTTCCTGTACCGCCTCGCAGTCGATCACGGCGCCTTCGACGCGCTGCGTGAGCACATCGCCGACGTGACCGCCGACCGGCGCATGCAGCTCGTGCTCGTCGCCTTCTCGCTCGGCGCCTTCTTCGAGGGCGCGGCCGGGTTCGGCACCCCGGTCGCCATCACGTCGGCGCTGCTCGTGGGACTCGGTTTCAAGCCGCTTGAAAGCGCCGTGCTCTCACTGCTCGCCAACACCGCGCCGGTCGCCTTCGGCGCGCTGGGCACGCCCATCATTGCACTCGGCGGCGTCACCGGGCTCGACGTGCACGAGTTGTCAGCCATGGTCGGCCGCCTCCTCCCGCCGTTCAGCGTGATCGTACCGTTCTGGCTCGTCGCCGCCCACTGCGGCATCCGGCGCACCTTTGCCGTCTGGCCGGCGCTGCTCGTCGCTGGCGGCGCCTTCGCGGTGCCGCAGTACCTGGTGGCGACCTACCACGGACCGTGGCTGGTGGACATCATCGCGGCCATCTGCTCAATGGGGGCGCTGGGGCTTTTCCTCAAGGTGTGGCAACCGAAAGACCTCGAGGCCCATGCCGATGCCGCCGCTGCGGCCTTCGCCGCCGAGCATCACCAGACGAGAAGAGAGCCAGTGATCGACGTGATGAAGGCCTGGCTCCCCTGGCTCATCCTCGCCCTTTTCGTCTTCGCGTGGGGTGTTCCAACGGTCAAGAACGGCCTCAACGCGCTCTCCGCACCGGCCCTCCAGGTGCCCGGCCTGCACAATCTCGTCGAACGGACGCCGCCGGTCGTCGCCGTCGCAAAGCCCGAGGCAGCCACCTTCACGCTCAACTGGCTGTCGGCCACCGGAACAGCCATCCTCCTCTCCGGCCTCGTTGCCGGCCTCGCCATGCGCGCCGGTCGCCGGAGCATCATGGGGGCCTACGCCGATGCGTTGAACCGCGCACGTATTCCCCTCCTCACCATCGCGGCGATGTTCGGCATCGGCTTCGTCATGCGCTACTCGGGCCTCGATGCCATCCTCGGCCTCGCCTTTGCGCAGACCGGTCGCGCCTACCCGTATTTCGGCACGATGCTCGGCTGGCTCGGCGTCGCGCTCACGGGGAGCGACACGTCGAGCAACGTGCTCTTCGGCTCGCTGCAGGTGCTCACCGCCACGCAGGTGGGCGTCAGCACCGTGCTCATGGCGGCCGCCAACAGCGCCGGCGGCGTGATGGGCAAGATGATTGACGCGCAGAGCATCGTCGTCGCCGGTGCCGCCACGGGCTTCGTGGGATACGAAGGGTTGATCCTGCGCCGCATCTTCTGGCACTCGATTGTATTGGCGAGTTTGGTGGGGCTGTGGGTCATGATACTCGCTTGAACTGCAGCGGAACGAGGGGAAGGTAGAGGCGTAGCGAGGAGGCACGAGGGGTGGAACGAGAAGGGAGGTCTCCGGCGCGCCCGGGACCTCCCTCCTCGTTCCGCATCTCGTCCCCCGTCCCTTCGCCTCTACCCCCTCCTCGTTCCGCCGCAGCTCAGTCCGCCGCAACCGTCCTATGCGATGCCCACCGTCTGAGCGTATCCAGACGCTCCGGCATCGTCTTTGACAACGGACGCGTCGCCGCGATCTCGATGAGCAGCGCGTCGGTGTCGAGCGGCGTGCTGTTGGCGAACACCGCATACATCGCGCTCACGATGCACTCCTCGATCTCGGCGCCGCTGAATCCCTTGGTGGCGACCACGAGGTCATCGAGGTCCAGCGTCGCGGGATTCTGCTTTCGCTTGCGCAGGTGAATGCGCAGGATCTCCGCGCGGGCCGCGTCGCCGGGAAGATCCACGAAGAAGATCTCGTCGAACCGCCCCTTGCGAATGAACTCGGGCGGCAGCTTGGCCACGTCGTTCGACGTCGCCACCACGAAGACGTCGCCGCGGCGGTCCTGCAGCCAGCTGAGAAACGTGCCGAAGATGCGGTGCGACACGCCGCCGTCGGCGTCGGCGCTCGCTGACGCGAAGGCTTTCTCCAGTTCGTCGATCCAGAGCACGATGGGCGCCAGGCGCTCCGCCGTGAGCATGGCGCGCTTGAAGTTGTGTTCGCTCTCGCCCACGTACTTGTCGTACAGGTGCGACGGATCGAGCTTGAGCAGCGGCAGGCCCTATTCGCGCGCCACCGACTTGGCGCACAGGCTCTTGCCGCACCCCGGGACGCCGAGCAGGAGCACGCCCTTGGGGAAGCCAAGCCCGAACTCCTCGGCGCGGCGCGGATCGGTGACCACCGCGCGCCGGCGCGTGAGCCAGTTCTTGAGGCCGCCGAGCCCGGCCACCTGGTCCATCCCCTCGGTGTGCGGATAGAACTCGAGCAGGCCGTCCTGCTCCACGATCTGCCGCTTGGCGGAGTTCACGCGCTCGATGTCGTGCGCGCGCAGCGCGCCGTCCTCCACGATCAGCCGCGTGATGATCTTCTCCGCCTCGGTGACCGTGAGCCCCGTGAGGTTGTTCACGAGGCGCATGCGGTCTTCGTGCGTCAGTTCCACCTTCACCGGCATCCTGGCCGAGTACTCGCGGATCAGGCGCTCGAGCAGCAGGCGGTAGTCGTCGAACGAGGCGCCCGCGAGCCGGATCACGGTGGCGTGCGGCCGCAGCGCGTCGGGGAGCCGGATGTTGTGCCCGGTGAGCACCAACGCGCCCCGTCGCACGCTGAACTGCTGCACCACGTCCAGTACGTGGCTGACGACGGCCGGGTCCTCGAGGTGCGCGCCAAGGCCGCGAAAGTGGAAGAGGCCGGCGCCTTCTTCCACGACCGCCGCCAGCGCCTTGGCCGGATTCTCCGTGTTCGACATGACGGGGTCGGAGCCCAGCACCCCGCGCCGAAGGCCGCGCGACCGGCTCCACGAGAAGTACAGCAGGTTGAGGCGCGACGACGAGAGTGCGAGCCCCTGCTCGGCGCGCTCAACCTCCACCGTGTCGAGGACGATCAACGCGTACTTGGCGCGGACGAGGAGTTCGAGTTCGTCGAAGTTGGCATCGGAAGGCATGAGGTACGAGGGCGGAGTGCGGCGGTCTGGTGCGGGGGAACGCGAGGGGAGACGAGGCCCGGGGGACGTGGAGTGAATGTACGGATCACCCAGCTCGCCCGCCTCGTCCCTCCGAACCCCTCCCTCCACTCGTCCCTCCGCACCAAACCCGCGCACTCCGCCCTCGTCCCCCGCACCACTATCTTCCTCCCGTGCCCAGTGTCATGTCCGCCTACCGCGCCCTCGACGATGGCCGCCACCGTGCCGAGTTCTATCGCATGTGGCGCACGGCGGTGCATGCCGGGTTCACCAACGAGAACGCCCTCAAGACCATTGGCAAGCGCCAGGCAGCGCATGTCGAGGAGATGCGCGACTGGCTCCTCCACGGGGCGCGGCGCGGCCAGCGCGTCACCGACCTGGTGCGCACGGGAGGCAAGCGCTTCGAGCCCATGGAGCGCGCCATCCTCGTCCTCGGCGAGGAGACGGGCACGTTTGAGGAGTCGCTGCAGCTGCTCGCCGACTTCTACCACGCCAAGCACCGGCTGATTCTCTGGATCAAGAAGCAGATGGCCTATCCCATGTTCACGGCGCTCTGCATGGTGTTCATCGCGCCGTTCCCGCTGCTCTATTTCGGGCAGACTGGCGCATACATCGGCGTCGTCGCCACCGGATGCATCGCCTGGGTGACGTCAGGCGGCGCGTTCCTCGTGGCGGTGGCCCAGCGCTACGGCGCCAAGCCGGCCATGGTGCGCGCCCGATTTGCGCGCGCCCTCGCCACGGGCATCGAGGCGGGCCTGCCGCTGCCGCGCGCCATCCGGCTGGCCGCCGAGGCCGCCGCCGATCCGCAGCTGTCGGCGTTCGTCAACGCGATGGACGAACACAAGCTGGCGGCCGGGACGTTGCAGGAGACGTTTTCCGGCGCCCCGCACATGACGGCCGACGTGATTGGCGCCCTGGCCGTGGCCGACCGCACCGGCGACTTCACCACAACGCTCCGCAAGCTCGCGGAACTCTACGAGGATGGCTTCCGTTGACGTCGCAGGTGTTCTCCCCCCAGACCCTCGCTGCCCGCCGGGCCATCGCGCTCGCCACGTTCCTGACGCTCGTCCCGCTGACGCTGGTCGTCGCGGGGCTGAACGAGCTGGTCATCGTGCATGTCGGCGGCACCCGCGCCGATGCGCACGCCTTCACGGCGATCAACATGGCCACCGGCATCGTGGGCGTGCCGATGGCCATGGTGCTCTTCCGTCGGCGGCCCAGCTTGCGCCTCTGGCTCGTCGGTTCGCTGCTGGTCGACGCGGTCGCCTTCCTCGGCATGAATGCGGCCCAGTCGGTGCCGGTCCTGCTCGCCTGGCGCGCACTCGATGGCATCGCGCACCTCCCTGCCGTGACGCTGCTCATGGTGGCCGCAAACCGCCTCGCCGGAGAGAAGCGCGGCGCGACGCTCGGCCTCGTCGCCACGTCGCTGATGATGGGCGTGGCCATCGGCTCACCCCTTGGGGGTTGGCTCGTGGAGCGCGGGCCGTCGGCCGTGTACCTCACGGGGGCAGCGCTGCTCACCGTGGCCGCGCTTGCGTCGCTCCGCATTCCGCCGCTCCCCGCCGATGCAAACGTCGGTCGTGGGCACCGCTACGCATGGAAGCGCGGCTCGCTGACCACGTGGATGCCGCTCGCGTTCGGCTTCATGGACCGGTTCACCATTGGCGTCTTCGTGTCGACGTTCACGCTCTACCTCGGCGAGGTCCTGAAGGTGTCGCCGTCGGAGCGCGGCTTGCTGATGGCGCTCTTCATGGTGCCGTTCGCGTTCCTCTGCTGGCCCGTGGGGCGCTTGGCTGATCGGGTGGGCTGGTTCGGGCCGATCATCGCGGGGACCGTCGCGTTCGGTGTCGTCTATGCGACGTACGGCCTCGTGCCGCACGCCGCGCTCCCCGTGTCGATGATCCTGTCCGGACTGACCAGCGCGCTGATGTTCGCGCCCAACCTGCTGCTCGTCTCCGAGTTCGCGCGGCGCGGCGCCGGCGAGGGGCTCTTTGGCGCCTTCCAGGTGGCGGGGAGCTTCGGCTTCCTCACCGGCCCCATCGCCGGAGGCATCGCCGTGGAGGTGACGCGGCGTGCAACGGGCGTGCCGGCGTACGACGCCATCTTCATGGGCGTCGGCGGGCTGGTGATCGTGCTCGGCGGCGCCGCGGCGCTGGTACTTGTGCCGGTGGCGCGGGCGTGGCGGGCGGAGCCGAAGTAGCTACGGCCTGGGCGCCCGCGCCGCGGGCTGTCCACCGGGCTGTCCACCGGGCTTCCACGCCGGCTTGGGCCCGTCGGCGAGAATGCGCGTGGCCCGGGCCGCCGCGTTGATCACGGCCGCCATGTGCTCAAGGTCCATCCCCCGCATGTCGTCGCTCGGCCGGTGGTAATCGCCATGCAGGTTGAATGTCGAGAGCGTGTGCGCCACGACGCCGCGCCGCGCGAGGGCAATGTTGTCGCTGCGCTCGAAGAAGTTCTGCTCCGGGCGCTTGTCGGCCACGATCGGGATGCCCGCGGCCGCGAGCTGTTCGCCCATGTTCGACCGCTCGAAGCCCGTGAGCCAGGCTTTGCCCGCGCCGCCGGCGAGCGAGTCCGCCCGGCCGATCATCTCGATCTCCATGTTCGCAACGATCTGCCCGAACGGCACCACGGGGTGCTCGATGAACCAGCGCGTGCCGAGCATTCCCATCTCCTCGCCGGTCCACAGGGCGAAGAGCACCGACCGCCTGGGCGCTGGACGCTCCGCAAGCTGGCGGGCGATCTCGAGCACGGTCGTGACGCCTGACGCATCGTCGTCCGCGCCGTTGTAGATCGAATCGCCATTGACCGCGGCGCCGATGCCCACGTGGTCGAAGTGGGCGGTAATGAGGACGTACTCGCTCTTGAGCTGCGGATCGCGGCCTTCGAGCAGGCCGACGACATTCACCGCCGTGCGGCGGCGCTCCGCGGGAAAGGTGTCACGCTCGGCGAACGACTGCACCAGCAGCAGTCGTTCCGTGCGTCCGCGGCGCGGTGCAGCCAGCGGGGCCGCGGCAAGCGGCACGCGCTGGAACCAGCCGCTGTCGCCCATCGGCTTGAGGCCGAGCCGTTCCATCTCGGCGGCGATGACGCGCGCGGCTCTTGCTTCGCCGGGCGACGCCGTCCTCCGGCCGGCCATGGAGTCGTCGGCAAGCGGCGCGAGAATGCGCTGGACGTCCGCCGCGGTGGTGGGGCGCTGTGCGGCGAGCGCGGCGGGGGCGACGAGGGCGAGTGCGAGCATGCGGCGGACCGTTCGCATGGCGGGTTTCGAGAGAGGAAGCGTGCATACTAACCGTCCGGAGTGTAGGGGTGCCAGCATCCCGCTCAGCCGGCGCGCCCGTGGCCGCGGAGCTTGAGGGGCTCGTCGCGACCTAAATACCATGGTGTATTGACCGTGTGCATTCTGCCCGCTAATATGCCCACTATGTATCTGCGCGCCCTTGGCCTTCCCGGCCAGTCGTTCCTGCTTGTCGGCCCGCGCGGCACGGGCAAGACGACCTGGCTGCGCCAAGCCCTGCCGCATGCCGAGTGGTTCGACCTGCTCCGCATGGCGACGGTGCTCGAGCTTGCGCGTGATCCCGAGCGCTTCCGGGCTCGCGTTGAAGCCCGGCCACGCGGTACCTGGGTGGTGGTCGACGAAGTTCCGAAGCTGCCGGCGCTGCTCGACGAGGTCCAGTCGCTCATCGCCGACCATGGCACAGCGTATCGGTTCGCCCTCTGCGGGTCGAGTGCACGCAAGCTCCGACGCATGGAGGTCAATCTCCTCGCGGGACGCGTTGCGGTTCGCCAGTTCTTTCCGCTCACGCTCGCCGAACTCGGCGACTCGCTTCCGCTCAACGATCTGCTGCGATTCGGGATGCTGCCGTCGGTGCGCGCCGAGCCGACGCACGCCGTGGACATCCTCGACGCATACGTCACCACGTACCTGCGCGAGGAAGTTCAGCAGGAAGCGCTTACCAAGGACTTCGCCGCGTTCAGCCGGTTCCTCGAGGTCGCGGCGCTCTCGAACGGCCAGGTGGTCAACGTCGCCGGCACCGCCCGCGACGCCGGCGTCACCCGCATGACGGTGGCGCGGTACTACCAGGTGCTGGTCGACACGCTCATCGGCTTCTGGTTGCCCGCCTGGCAGTCGAAGGTGCGCATCAAGGAAGTGCGGCACCCGAAGTTCTACCTCTTCGACCCGGGTGTCGCCCGCGCGTTGCTTGGCCGCATTCGGGAGCCGCTCGAGGCCGCCGAGCGCGGTGCTCTGCTCGAGACGCTGGTCCTGCACGAGCTGCGCGCGGCGATGAGCGTGCACAACGCCGGAGGCGACCTGAGTTACTGGCGCACCCCGGCCGGCGTCGAGGTGGACTTCATCTGGCGGCGTGGCCGCAGGGTGGTCGGTGTCGAAGTGAAGGCGTCTGGCCGTTGGCGGCGTGAAGATACCGCCGTACTGCGACAGTTGATGGACGAGAAGGTGCTGACGGCCGGGTATCTCGTGTACGGCGGCAGCGATGTGCGGCGCGACCGCGGCATCGACGTCCTGCCTTTCGAGGTGTTCGCGGGGCGCGCCGCGCGCGGTGGCCTATTCGGTTGACGGTGGGGGCGCGCCCATCGTGCAGGACCTATCTCTCCCCCGCATGCCACCCGCGCGTCTTCACCTGCACACGATACAGCCCGGTCCTCCCGGTGATGTACAGCACATCCGCCTCGGCGCCGCGCCCGAACTCGACGTTGGTGGCTCCCTCCTCAATCGGAATGCGCCCGAGTTCCTTGCCGTCCGGGCTGTACGCCACCACGGCCCTCCACGCGAGCTGGGCGCCCCAGATGTTGCCGTGGATGTCGGTGTCGATGCGGTACACGCCGAGCACCGGCTGGTCGATCGGTTCGTCGCCGATGTAGCGCGGGTCCGAGAAGAAGATCCGTCCCTGATGATCCGCAACGAGGTCGTTGGACGAGTTGTACGTCGCCGTGATGTCGGTGAAGTAGATCGAGCCGTCGGGCGCGGCGGCGGGACCTTCGAGGAATACGCCGCAGCAGAAGACGCGTTCGAGCTTCGCGCCCGGGGCGGTGAGGGAGGTGTCGGCCTGGGCGAATGCGACGCTCGGCAGAATGAGCAACGGCGCGATCGCGCGGGCCGCGAAGCGGAATAGCATGGAGCCTCCTCAAGGACGAGCCGACGCAACCGTGATGACGACACCAATATGGTTGTCACCGCGTTCGGCGCGAAGTCGTGCTGCGCGCGCGGGCTGCGCGCGCGGCGAGCAGTGGAGGTGCCTTGCCGACCGCGCGCCGTTCAGCGAGGTTCCGTCGCGCGTAGTGGGCAGGTCCTTTCCCTGCACCACACCCTGCACCCTTCCCCTGC
>PNKL01000062.1 GCA_013822425.1 Gemmatimonas sp. | reverse complement strand
GCACGAGGTCGAACGCCTTCTCCGCGGCGAATCCCTGGCGAATGAGCGTCTCCACGCTGCCGCGCAAGTCGGCATCGCCACAGATGGAGATCTGGACGTCGAAGATCGCGGCTTCTTCGGGGCCGGCGTGCTCCTCGACGCGATCGCGCACCTTGCGCAGGCGCTCGATGGCATGGTCGCACGCGGCGTGCAGCCGCTCGATCTCGCCGTCAACGGCGTCGGGCTCGATCATGCGTGCCGCCACGTCGGGCACCTCCCACCGCAGGAGGTGCACGGGCCCGATGATGATGCCGGGCGAAGCGGAGACGCCGGTGACGACGACGCTCACGTCAACTCTCCCCGAACCGCGTCTTGACGAGCGCGACGAGCGCGGTCGCCGCCGCGTCCTCGTCGGCGCCGGAGGCGCGAATCACGATGGTCGCGCCGCACTCGGCGGCCAGCATCATGACCCCCATGATGCTCTTGCCATTCACCTCAAGGTCGTCGCGCACGATCGTGATCGCCGAGCGGAACCGCGCGGCGATCTTCACGATCTCCGCCGCGGGACGCGCGTGGATACCGTGGGCGTTCTCCACCTGGACCGAACGTTCGACCATCAGCGCACCACCGAATAGATGAAGAAGAGCAGCAGCAGGACGACGCCTACACGCCAGCCATCGGTGCGGGCCTGCCAGCGGGCGAGCGCCATGGCGAGGAGCGCGGCAAGGCCCAGTTCCACTCCAATGGACATCGGATGCGCGGCGCGGACCCGCAGCAACACCAGCGGCAACGCAGCGCCGGCGACCACCGCCAGCGCCCGCGCTACGTGCAGCGGACCCGTGCGCAACACAGGGCTCCCGAGCGCCACGGCGACCTTGAGCCCCTCGCGATACCCCGCCCGCAGCCCCCATGCGCGCAGGGCTACATGGGCGACGTTGTAAGTTCCCACAAAGGTCACGAGCACGCCAGCGGCCGATGCCCCGAGACCGTACGCGAGCAGCGCGAGCGCCGAGCAGAACGGCAGCCATCCTGCCCACACGAGCCGGTCGCCAGCGGCCCCGAGCGGTCCGCAGCAGGCGGTCCGGAAGCGCTCCACGCGCTCGACGGCCTCGCCATCGAGCTCGGCGCGCACGAGCGCGCCGACCGCCAGCGCCGCCAGGTACGGATGCGCGTTGAAGTACCGGCTATGGCGCGCCATGGCTGCGTGGTAGGCCGCGCCGTCGCGGCCCCCAGGAAGCAGGCGAAAGGCCGGCTCCGCGGCGAACGCGATGCCGTTGCCGATCATCGTCTCGTAGTTGTAGCTCCCCTGCACCGCGAAGAGCCGCACGAAGACGCGCAGCCACGTGCCCACCGGCAGCGTCGGCGCCGCGGTCACAGGAGCACCGCCGCGGCGGAGCCCGCGGCAAGGCCAGCCGCCAGGTACCAACGATACCCCTTGACCGAACGCACGACTTTCCACACCGCGCTGCCGCCGACACCGACGGCCAGCACGCCCGCGACGGCCAGTGACAAGGGGCCACTGACCGCGTTGAGTCCGCCCAGCAGCGCCTCGCGCGCTGGAACGAGCGCCAGCACGAAGATCGCCGTCACCGCGCCCGCGCGGCCGAAGTCGATGACGAGGCCCGTCCACTGCACGGAGCGCACGGCGGACGCGTCGCCGGCGGCGAGCTCGTCGCGATAGCGCGCGGCCACGGAGAGGTTGAACTGCCGCAACCAGACGAGCGTCTGGCCTCCGATCATCGACCCCGCGAGCGCGGCGAGCACGGCAAACGGCAGCATGCGTGCGGTCGTGTCGAGGTCCGCGCCGGGCACCGCCGCCACGGCACCGGCCGCCACGGACGCCGGACCCCACTCCGGATATCGGGACGCGCCGAAGGGCATCGTCTCGAGGGCGAAGCACTCGAGGAGCACGCCGGCGAGGAGGCCGGCCGCTGTGTTGCCGCACACGGCGCCGGCGAGCGTCGCCGCGACGAGCGGACGCGACAGCATGGCCTGCGGGAAGGAGACGAAATCGAGGCCGACGATCGCCCCGAGCGCCGTCAGCATCAGCAGCGTGCCGGGCTCCATCATCCGCCGCTCCGCGTGAGCAGGTCGTCGAGGGGCACGGGCACCGCGCCCGGCACATCCTGCGCCGACACCTCCACGCCCCGCGCGCGCATGGCGCGGAGGTCCGCTTCTTCGGCCGCGTCGAGAAAGACGAAACGAAGGCGCGGCGAGCGCCCGGCGCGATGATGCAGGCCGCCCACGTTGACGTGCCGGATGTCCGGATCGCCTTCGACGAGGGCGCGCATCGCGGCCGTGCTGCCGGCAAGCAGCAACCCCGGATCGGGAAGCAGCCGATACGCCGGGAGCCGCGAGAGCGCCCCGGCCACCGACTCGAAATGCACGGCCATCTCGGGCGGCACACCCATGCGATAGAGGTCCTGCTCCCACGCGCTCTCGGCCACCTGGTCATCGACGAGCACGATGAAACCGAGGGCCAGCGGCTGGCCCCACCCCACCACGACCTGTCCATGCACGAGTCGATCATCGATGCGGTAGACCTCAATCGGCACGCGCGCCCTCCTCGGCGATGCACATCGCGGCCTGCCCCTTCTGCACCGCGACCCGCCAGGTCTCCGGTCCGCCGGTGGATGCCATGGCGAACGAGAGCAGCATCGGCAGGTTGGTGCCGCAAACGACGGCGAGGCCCGGCGACTCGCGCGCGATGCGCCGCGCAGCGATGGTGCAGCTTCCGGCCGGCAGGTCGGTGAAGACGACCTGCGCACCGGTGGATGCGACGGCCTGCCGAAGGGCATCCACCAGCTCCGCCCCGCCAAGCGTCGAGTTGCTGAATGGCATCAGGCGCGCCGCCGCCGCAGCGCCGGCGACGCGCGACACGGCGCTCACGAGCCCCTCGGCGAGGTCGCCGTGGGCCGCGACGATGGCCCGTGGACCGTCACTCATCGTCGTCAAGCAGGTACTTGCCGAGATCGGCGGTGCGGCGGACCATGTTCGCCTTGAGCCGTTCGTTGAACGAATGCGCGGCATCCACTCCCGTGTAGCGGAGCAGGTGGTTCATCGCGATCACCTCGGAGATGACCGTGATGTTCTTCCCGGGGTTCAGGGGGACGGTGATCTTGGGAAGGTCAACGCCAAGGATGTTCACCGTCTGGCCGTCGAGTCCCGTGCGGTCCACCTGCAGGGACTTGTCCCAGACGACGAGGTCCACCACCACCTCGATGCGCTTCTGCTGGCGCACGGAGTGGATGCCGAAGATGGCGCTGACGTCGATGAGGCCGACGCCGCGGATCTCCATGAAGTGCCGCTGCAGTTCGTGCCCGCGGCCGATGATCACGTCGGCGCCCTTGCGGCGCGCGAGCACGAGGTCGTCGGCGACGAGGCGGTGGCCGCGCTCGACGAGGTCCAGCACGCACTCCGACTTGCCGATGCCGCTCTCCCCGGTGAACAGCAGGCCGACGCCGAAGACATCGGCCAGCGAACCGTGCAGCGAGAGGGAGGGCGAGAATTCGTTCTCGAGAAAGGGCGTGATGAGACGGTAGAACTCCTGCGTCTTGAGCCCCGAGACGAGGATCGCGACGCCGGCGCGCCGGGCTTCCTCCTCCATTCCCTCGGGAAGCGACTGCCCCTTGGTGACCATGACACAGGGAATGGGGTAGCCGAAGTAGGTACGCAGGTTTCGGCGCCGGGCGTCGTCATCGAGCGAGCGGAGGTACGTAATCTCGGTCTCGCCGAGCACCTGCACGCGCTGGTGCACGAAGCGGCCGGTGTATCCCGCGAGCACCAGCCCCGGACCCGATGCGTCGGACGACGGGATTTCGCGCGCGAGCCCTTCCGGACTCCCGAGCACGGTGAGGGCGAGGGCATCCCCCATGCGCTCCACCAACCCGCGGACGGTCAGCGCCATGGCGGCTCAGCCCCGCCCTGCGGCGCGACGCGCCGGCGTGCGACGCTCCTTGGAGGCCTGCCGCACGAGCTTGGTGAGCGCCGCGTTCAGCGCCGGCCCCCAGTAGCGGCCGGCGGCGGCGGCAACGAGCCGCACGCCGCGCGGACCGTTGAACACGATCTCGACGCGGCGCTCGGGGCCATCCTGGTCGAACCGGACGGTGGCGCCGGTGGCGCGCGGAATGCGCTCCACCGCCTTCTTGACGGCCGCTTCGGCCTTCTTGAGCATGGACTGCGTCAGTGCGATGCCGCGGTGCGAAAAAACCAACTCCACGCTAGCCTCCGGTCTGAATCACTTGCTGAAGATGTGCCACCGTATCATCCGCCGCACGGTCCCACGTGAACGATTCGGCAAAGCGGCGCGCGTGCCCGCCGAGCCGCGCGACCAGATCCGGCGCGGCGCACAGCCGCTGCATCGCGGCCGCCATGGCGTCGACGTCACCGTGCGCGACGAGGAAGCCCGTTTCGCCGTCGCGCACCGATTCCCTGATACCCGGCGAGTTGGACGCGACCACCGGCGTGCCGCACGCCGAGGCCTCGATGTTGGTGAGCCCCCACCCTTCCTTGGGTGACGCAAAGGCCGTGGCCCACGCGCGGCGCAGCAGCGCCAGCTTCTCGTCTTCGCCCACAAAGCCAAGAAACCGTACGCGGGCGGTCAGGTCAAGCGACGCGGCCAGGCGTTCGAGCGCCGGGCGGTAGTCCCCCTCCCCCGCGATCTCGAGCACCGCCCGCTGGTCGGCCACGCGCGCGAACGCCCGAATGACCAGGTCCACGCCCTTGTACTTCTTGAGCCGGCCGAGGTAGGCGAAGACCGGCGTGGACGACCGCTGCGACGCGTCCGGCGTGTAGTACTCGCAGGACGCCCCCGGATAGATGACACGCACGCGCTCGCGCAGAATCCCGCGTCCCACGAGGTCGTCGGCCGTGCTCTCACTGATGGCCTCGAACGGCGTGCGCCGGTAGATCACCGGGATGGGACGCTCCGACAGCCAGACTGCGGCAGCGAGCGGCGCCCTCAGCTCCTGGAACGCGGTGCCGCCAAAGAGGTGCGGCACGCACGCCACCACGCGCCGCGCGCCCCAGAGCGGCGTATACAGCGGCATCTTGTTGATGTCCTCGACGAGGACGTCGAAGGGACGCGAGGCGAGGTGGCGCCGGTAGTACGGCCACGCCGTGAGCGCAAACGTCTGGCGGATGCCCGTGCGGTGGACGTCCATGCCGCCGAGCACGGCGCGCGGCGGGCAGCCGGGCCAGCCGCCGCACAGCATGGTCACCTCATGTCCGCGTGCGGCGAGGCGCTCGAAGATCTCGTGCAGGTGGATTTCGGCGCCACCGGCCAGCGGATTCTCGCGGTCCTGCCAGTTGACCACCAGGAGACGCACTAGAGGCGTCCCATGCGTCGCGCGAGGGCGTCGAGCACCCCGTTCACGAAGCGCGCGCTCGGTTCGCTGCCGAACCGTTCGGCGAGCCGGACCGCTTCCTGCAGCACCACGCGCGGCGGCGTGCTGCCCTGCGAGAGCTCCGCCGCGGCGAGGCGTAGCACGCAGCGCTCGATGGCCCCGAGGCGCTCGATGCGCCAGTTGGTCGTGACCTCACCGAGTTCGACATCGAGCTCCGAGCCCTGCGCCTGGATGATGCGCAGCAGCGCATCGGCGAAGGCGCGTTCTTCGGGCGCGACCTCCAGGTCGTCCCACAGGAGCAACGCGACCCGGTCGAGCGGCTGGCCATCGCGGAGGTCCCATGCGTAGAGCGCCTGGAGCGCCCGCGCCCGGCCCCGCGTCTCACGTCGCGCCATCAGTCGTCCCCGGCATCGTTGCCCGCGTCCAGCAGTCCGAAGAGGTCGGCCATCTGCATCGCGGCCAGCGCCGCGTCCCACCCCTTGTTGCCGTGGCCGCCGCCGGCGCGCTGCAGCGCCTGCTCCAGCGTGTCCGTCGTGAGCAACGCGAAGCCGATGGGCACGCCGTACTCGCCCTGCAGCATCGAGAGCCCGCGCGACGCCTCGCCCGCCACGAAATCAAAGTGGGGCGTCTCGCCGCGGATGACTGCGCCGCACGCGACCACGGCGTCGTAGCGTTCACTCATCAGCACGCGCGCCACCGCGGCCGGCAGCTCCCACGCGCCCGGCACCCAAACCACGTCCACGTCGTCGGCACGCGCGCCGTGGCGCACGAGGCAGTCGAGCGCGCCGGTGACGAGCGATTGCGTCACGGCCTCGTTGAAACGGCTCGCGACGACGACGAAGCGGCGTCCTGACCCGGTCGGCATTCCCTCGAACTCGGGCATCACATGGCTCGCAGGTGCCCGAGTTTGCGCACCTTGGTTTCGAGGTAGTTGGCGTTCTCGGTCGTCGCGGGTGAGATGATCGGCACCCGCTCACCCAGGCGCAGTCCGTACCCTTCGAGGCCGACGAGCTTCTTGGGGTTGTTCGTGATCGGGCGGATGGACTTGAGGCCGAGGTCGAGCAGGATCTGCGCGCCGATGCCGTAGTTCCGGAGGTCCGGAGCGAAGCCAAGCTTCTCATTGGCCTCTACCGTGTCGGCGCCGCGGTCTTGCAGTTCGTAGGCCTTGAGCTTGTTGAGCAGGCCGATGCCGCGTCCTTCCTGGTCGAGATAGACAATGACGCCTCGGCCCGCCTCGGTGACGAGCCGCATTGCCTCGTGCAGCTGCCAGCGACAGTCGCAGCGCAGCGAATGAAAGGTGTCGCCGGTGAGGCACTTGGAGTGCATGCGCACCAGCACGTCCTCGCCGGCTTCGACCTCGCCCATCACCAGCGCCACGTGTTCGCGGTCGTCCACGTCGTTCCGGTAGCCGATGACGTTGAACTCGCCGAACTCGGTAGGCAGGCGCGCCTCGGCCACGCGGTGCACCAGGCGCTCGGTCTGCAGCCGGTGCGCCACGAGTTGCGCCACCGTCATGAACGTCAGGCCGTGCTTCTCGCAGAACTCCTCAAGCTGCGGCCGCTTGGCCGTGGAACCGTCCTCCGTGAGAATCTCGCAGATGACACCAGCCGGCTGGAGCCCCGCCAGGCGCATGAGATCCACGGCGGCCTCGGTGTGCCCCACCCGCTCGAGCACGCCACCCTCCCGCGCGCAAAGCGGATGCACATGCCCTGGACGCCGGAAATCGGACGGGACCGCGAGCGGATCGGCGCACCGACGGATCGTGGCGGCCTGGTCGGCGGCGCTGATGCCCGTCGTCACCCCGTAGCGGCGCACCGCGTCGATGGTCACGGTGTACGCGGTGCGGAGCGCGTCCGTGTTCTCGCTCCCCATCATGGGCAGGTCGAGCTGCGCCACGCGTGCCGGGCTCAGCGCGACGCAGATCATGCCCTTGGCTTGCATGAGGAAGTTCACCTTTTCCGACGTGATGAACTCCGCCGCGAGCACGAGGTCGCCCTCGTTCTCGCGGTCCTCGTCGTCGGCGACGACGATGAACTTGCCGGTGCGCAGGTCGTGGAGCGCCTGATCAATGGTCGCGAAGGGCATCAGGCAGATGGTTGATGGTAGATGGTGGATGGTAGATGCGGCGCGGCGAGGCGCTGCACATACTTGCCCACCAGATCGGCTTCAACATTGACACGGTCGCCGGCGCGCAGGTCGCCGAGCATCGTGTGACGCAGGGTGTACTCGATCAGCGAGAGCTGCACGCCGCCATCGAGGAGTTCGTTCACGGTGAGGCTCACGCCGTTCACGGCGATCGAGCCGTGCGGCGCCATCAGGGACATCCACTCGGCGCCCAGGGCGAGATCGACCAGGAGTGCGTCGCCGTAGGGCGCAACGCGAGTCACGTCAGCCACTGTATCCACGTGGCCAGCGACGAGGTGGCCGCCGAGCCGTTCGCCCAGCGCCATGGACCGTTCGGTGTTGATACGGCGCCCCTCGGTCCACGCGCCGAGCGTGGTGCGCTCGAGCGTCGTGGTGACGGCCGCCACGGTGAAGGTGCCCCCACCGGACTCGCGCACGGTCAGGCAGACGCCATCGCAGGCGATGCTCTCGCCATCGGCAATCCCGTCATACACCGAGCGCACCACGAACTCGCGGCCAGCCGGAGTAGGCGAGGCCGCAACTATAGTGGCGATGTCGGTGATGATGCCAGTGAACATAGAGAGACAACAGAGAGACAACAGAGAAACAACAGAGAGACAACAGACGAACGACGGCGATCAGCGTTCGGGCGGGGCAAGGACGGTCATCAGGTCATCATCGAATTCCCGGCGTTCGACGACGCGCCAGCGTGCGAGGGCGCTGGTGGCGGCGGCGGGGACTGTAGAGAAGGCACCGAGCGCTCCTGCGCCCAGTAGCACTGGCGCCTGAAAGATAACCAGACGGTCCACCAGATTGCTCCCCAAAAGGGCACCGGCCAGGGTGGCGCCGCCCTCGACCAGCAGGTGGTGCACACCCCTGGCATGCAGGGCCTGCAGCGCCGACGCGAGATCATGCGCTTCGATTGCCTCAACCCCCTTCCGGGCAAGCGTCGCCGCATTCGCGCCCGTGGCGTTCGACGTGAAGATGATGACCGGAGACCGTTTCGCGGTGCGCGCCAACTGGCTCCCAAGCGGCAGTCGTGCCGCGCGATCGAATACCACCCGCACCGGCGCCACCCGAGGCGTCCTGACCCCACGCACGGTAAGTGCCGGATCGTCGGCGATGGCGGTCCCGATGCCCACCGCGATGGCATCAGCCCCAGCCCTCAACCGATGCACCTGCTTGCGCGCGGCCTCCCCCGTCAGCCAGCCGCGCTCGCGATCGGCTGCGGCGAGGGCGCCGTCCATGGAGACCGCAAGCTTGAGCGTGATCCACGGCCGGGACGCCCCGCTCGCCCAGTGCAGGAATGGCGCGTTCAGTTCGCGCGCCGCCGCCGCCTCCAGACCGAACTCGACGGCAACGCCGGCGGCGCGCAGCGCGTCGGCGCCGCGCGCCTTCGCCGGATTGGGGTCGGGAACGGCGGCCACGACGCGCCGAACGCCGGCGGCGATGAGCGCCTGGGAGCACGGTGGCTGCTTGCCATGGGCGTTGCATGGCTCGAGCGTGCAGTAGACGTCGGCCCCGCGGGCGAGGTCGCCCGCCTGCGCGAGCGCCGCCGCCTCGGCGTGCAGCTCACCGTACCGCGCGTGATATCCGGCGCCGACGATGGCGCCATCACGGACGATGACGGCGCCGACCATCGGGTTCGGCGCCGTCTGGCCCCAGCCGCGCGCGGCGAGCGCGAGTGCGCGCCGCATCCACGCGCGCTCGCGGATCGTCCACGCTCCGGCCGCCGTGTCCATCAGCGTCCGAAGCGGATGCCCACCGAGAAGTACGACCGGGCGGCGTCCGCGTCCGAACCGAACGTGTTGATGGCCGCCGGCAGCGAGCCGCCGCTGACCCGGCCGTACTCGGCCACGAGCTTGCCGATGATGAAGCCGAGGCTCGCACCCACGTACATGTTGGTGCGGTTCATCGAATTCTCGACCGTCGTGCTCGCCGTCTGCGTGCCGACGGGGGCCGGAGCCTCCACCCTCACGCGCACGCCGGCCGAGTTGTCGTACTTGTCACCGCCAAAGCCCGCCTGCAGGCCGAGCGGGCCGAACCCCTTGGACGCACTGATGCGCCAGCTCGACGTCTTGAGGGCGAGGTTGTTGATCGCGAAGTCGCCCGGCGCGTTGCCGCCACCGGCGCTCACGTCGCTGCGCCCCGAGATGGAGATCTCGGGGAGGTCGCGCTTGATGAAGCTGAACGAGACGCCGGGGACGACGATCGACTCCTGCAGCAGCCCCACGCGCAGTCCGTAGCCAAACTTGGTCGAACCGCCCGGAAGCGTGATCTGGGCGTCGCCGCTGTTGTCCGTCCCCGGATCGGGGAGGTAGGTCGCCGTGATCAGTGCATCGATGCCGCCCACATTCGTAACGCCGAGCGGCAGCCCCTTGAACAGCCCGATGGAGCCGTCGACGGTGAGCATCGGGACGAACTGGTCCTCCCCGCGGTAGGCGGCCGGCCTTTCGCCGGTGGTGCTGAAGGCCACGTTGTCGACCTGCGGGATGGTGCCGTTCACCGCCGTCGCGCGGACCGCCACCGCGAAGTGGCCGAGACCACCCAGCACGCCGCCCTGTCCGAGCGTGGTGCTTCCCCCCGCGAGCGCCGTGCTGATCTGCGGCGTGAAGAAGTTGAACATGTCCTTCGTCTTGCGGCAGGCGTCGGCCGTCGACGTCGAGCACTGCGCCTGTGCGGAGCCGCTGAATGCCAACAGCGCCACGCCGGCGAGGACCATCGAATTGCGCACACGCATACTCACATGCCTCCGCTAAGGATGACTCGTCCCGTTCCCGCCACGACCTCGCCGAGCATCCAGCTCTCGACGCCGGCCGCGGTGGCGCTCGCGCGAACTTGCGCGGCGCCCAATGCGTCGGTGATCACCACCATGCCGACGCCCATGTTGAACGCCCTGAACATCTCGTCGCGCGCCACGCCCCCCGCGTCGCCAAGCACACGGAAGACATTGGGAATGTCCCATGAGGCCGTGTCCACCGCGGCATCGAGCGTGGGCGGCAGCGACCGGTCGAGATTCCCCGGCAGACCGCCTCCTGTAATGTGGGCCATGGCGTGAATAACACCACGGACCGGCGCGAGTGCCTTGAGGTACGACCGGTGCACCGCCAGCAGGACGTCTGCGGTGGAGCGTGTGTCCCCGGGGAACGTGTCCCCGGGGGCGAGCTTCAGCCGCTCGTTCACGATACGGCGCGCCAGCGAGTAGCCGTTGGTGTGCAGGCCGCTCGACGCGAGCCCCACCAGCACGTCGCCCGCGCGCACGCGGTCGCGCGTGATCACCTGCTCCTCCTCCACCCAGCCGACGATGAAGCCGGCCAGGTCGTAGTCGGGGGGCGTGTACAGGCCGGGCATCTCCGCCGTCTCGCCGCCCACGAGCGAGCAGCCGTTCTCCCGGCAACCGGCGGCGACACCGGCCACGACCTGCTCCACCACTTCAGGGAGCAGCTTGCCGAATGCCACATAGTCGAGGAAGAAAAGCGGCTCCGCCCCCTGGACCAGGATGTCGTTGACGCAGTGGTTCACGAGGCAGTGGCCGATGGTGTCGTGCCGGCCCGCCTCGATGGCCACCTTGATCTTGGTCCCCACGCCGTCGGCGCTCGATACGAGCAGCGGCGCGCGCGCGCCGGCAGGAACGCGAAACATCCCGCCGAAGCCGCCGAAGGCGCCGCGTGTGCCGGCGGTGAAGGTGCTCTCGACGAGCGCCTTGATGCGGTGCCTGGACGATTCCGCGGCGTCGATATCGACGCCGGCGCCCGCGTAAGTCAGGCCCGCGTCAGTCACGACGGCATGTCCTGGTCGAAGGAGACGAGGCGGTGGAAATCGGCGACGCGACGGTCAATGTCGCCGCGCGTCACCGAGAGCAGGCGCGTGATGGAGAACGCCTCGACCACGAACGAGCCCATGGCCGAGCCGACGACGACGGCACGGCGGAGGTTGGCATCGCTCAGGTCCTTGGTGCGCGCCAGGTAGCCCATGAAGCCGCCCGCAAACGAATCGCCCGCTCCCGTGGGGTCGAAGACGGCTTCGAGCGGATAGGCCGGCGCATAGAAGATGGAGTCCCGCGTGAACATGAAGGCGCCGTGCTCTCCCTTCTTGATGAGCACGGTCCTGGGGCCGCGGGCGAGAATCCAGCGCGCCGCCTGCACGAGGTTGGACTGCTCCGTGAGCTGGCGCGCCTCGCCGTCATTGAGCGTGATGAGGTCCACGCGGCCGAGCAGGTCGAGCAGATCGCCGCGCCGCGACTCGATCCAGAAGTTCATCGTGTCGCAGGCGACGAAGCGCGGCTTCTCCACCTGCTCGAGCACCTGCAGCTGGAGCCGCGGGTCGATGTTGGCGAGGAAGACATACTGCGCCGAGCGGAACTGGTCGGGAAGCTTGGGACGGAAGTGCGAGAAGACCCCGAGCCGCGTCTCGAGCGTCTCCGCCGAGTTGAGGTCGTGGCGGTAGCGGCCGCGCCAGCGGAACGACTCCCCCTCGGCGTTCTCGAGGCCAGCCAAGTCCACGTTGCGCACGCGCAGCGCCTCGAGGCGCTCCACCGGGTAATCGTTGCCAACCACGCCGACGAGCTGCACCGGCGTCTGATGGCTCGCCGAGGCGGAGAAGTACGTGGCCGAACCGCCCAGCACCTCGTCGGCCTTGCCGAACGGGGTTTCGACGGAATCGAGCGCGACGGAGCCAACCACGAGAAGGGACATCGGAACGGGGAGGAGGTAGAGGCGAAGGAACGAGGGACGAGGGCAGGAACGGGGGGCGCTACATGCGTTCGGGCGCCGTGATGCCGAGCAGGGCCAGGCCATTCGCCAGCACCTGGCGCGACGCCTTGGCCAGCGCGAGGCGGGCACGCAGGATGTGCTCGGGCTCGCCGAGCACGTGATGCTTGTGGTACCACAGGTGCACCTGCCGGGCGGTCTCGAGCAGATACGCCGCCACGCGGTGCGGCTCGAGCGCGGCGGCGGCGCCGGCCACGAGGCGCGGGTAGTCGAGCAGCGACTTCACGAGTTCGCGTTCGGCGTCCTCCGACAAGGCGTCCCACTGCACGCCGTCGGTGGTGATCGTCGCCGGGTCAATGTCGCCCACGCGGAAGATGCCGCTCAGCCGCGCGTGCGCCATCTGGATGTAGTAGACCGGGTTCTCCTCGGACTGCGAGCGGGCGAGGTCCACGTCGAAAACGAGCTGGCTGTCGCCCTTCCGCATCAGGAAGAAGTACCGCACGGCGTCGCGCCCCACCTCGTCGATGAGGTCGCGTACGGTGACGTAGCTACCGGCGCGCTTGGAGAGCTTCACTTCCTCGCCGCCACGCATCACGGTCACCATCTGGTGCAGCACATAGTCGGGGTAGCCGTGCGGGATGCCGATCTCGAGCGCCTGCAGGCCGGCGCGCACGCGCACCGTCGTGCCGTGGTGGTCGGCCCCCTGCACGTTGATGGCGCGCGTGAAGCCGCGCTGCCACTTGGTCACGTGGTACGCCACATCCGGCACGAAGTACGTGTACGTGCCATCGCGCTTGCGCATCACGCGGTCCTTGTCGTCGCCGAAATCGGTGGTGCGCAGCCAGAGCGCACCGTCCTCCTCGAACGTGTGGCCACCCGTGCGGAGCATGTCCACCGTCGCCTCGACGCGGCCGTCGGTATAGAGCGACGATTCGAGGAAGTAGACGTCGAACGCAACGCCGAACGCCTTGAGGTCGAGATCCTGCTCGGCCCGCAGCGCGGTGACGGCGTAACGCCGCAGGGCATCGAAGAGCGCCGTGTCCGCGGGGGCGTTGCCGGCGGCGATGGCCTGCGCGCCGGCGAGGAGAACGGAGGATGGAGGTGCGCCGCTTTCGGACAGGAACCGTTCTGCCAATTCCCTGATGTACTCGCCGTTGTAACCGCCTTCGGGGATTTGCACGTCAACGCCCGCCACCTGGGCGATGCGCACCCAGAGCGACTTGGCAAGATTCTCGATCTGCACGCCCGCGTCGTTGTAGTAGAACTCACGCGTCACCCGGTACCCTGCCCCTTCGAGCAGCGCGCTGATGGCGTCGCCGAGGGCGGCCTGCCGGCCGTGCCCGACGTGCAGCGGCCCCGTCGGATTGGCCGAGACGAACTCGACATTGACGGGCGCTCCATGCCCGACGTCCGTGCGACCGTAGGCCCCCCCCAGCGCAAGGATGTCCGCCAGGCCGCGCGCGTGCGCACCGTTGTCGAGGCGGAAGTTGATGAACCCCGGTCCCGCAATCTCCGTGGCGGCGACACCGGCGGCGGCGAGGTCAAGCGTGGCAACGAGCGCCTCGGCAATCTCACGCGGCTTCCTGCCGAGCGGCTTGGCGAGGGTCATCGCGAGGTTCGTGGCCCAGTCACCGTGGGCCGGGTCGCGCGGGCGCTCGATCGTCGGCGTGATGTCTGCCGGAGCCCCGATGGAGACGGCGGCCCGCGCCAACGCCGCGCGCAGCAGTTCGTCCGGCGTCATTCGCCGCCCTTCGCGGGAGGAATAGCCGGCGCGGTTGCCGGCTTCGACTCGGACTTGGATGACTCAGACCTGGCTGCGTCGGACTTCGATGATCCGGACTTGGATGACTCAGACTTCGATGACTCAGACTTCGATGACTCGGACGCGGCGGACTCGGACTTCGGTCCCTCGGCCCTGGCGCCGTCGTTCCTCGACCCCTCACCCGCGTCGCCCGCGCCCCTGTCCGAAGTGCCCGTCGGCGTCGGCGCCCCCTTCTTGCCGTCCTTGCCGTAGTCCGTGATGTAGAAGCCCGATCCCTTGAACAGCAGGCCGCCACCGGCAGACATCCGGCGTCCGCCGGGCAGGCCGCAGGTGGGACAGGGCAGTTCGGACTTGGCGGCACTCATCCGGAGGTAGAACTCCTCGAAATCATGGCCGTTGGCGCAACGATACTCGTACGTGGGCATTGAAAGGGGGCTAAGATGCGATGACTGTGCAATTTAGCACCACGATTGAGGATTTGGAATCCGGATTGAGACTAATGATGGCGATTGAGGATGGCGATTGGCGATCAATGCGCTTTGCGCCAAGTTCGCTGAACGCGGGCAAGTCCGGCCTATCGGTCCATCCTGGCCTTGAGCCGCGCCAGCGCCTGATCCACATATGTTGGCACCAGTGAGTCACTGATGCGCGCCAGCTCTTCGGCTTCCTTCCACGCAAACTCGAGGTCGAGCAGTTCGCCGGCGAGCAGTTCGCGTTCGCGCTGCTCCTGGAGGGCCATTTCGAGCGCCAGGCTCGTGGCTGATCCATACTCACCAAGATGCTTGGTGGCGAGCGAGCGTCCCATATACCGACGAAGCATGCCGGTCGTGAGGTCAGGCGCTCCATCCTCGGCCACCGTCGTCAGCATCTGGACGGCAAGTCGTTCATCGGCGCTCCGGCCGCCCCAACGATTGAGCTTCGCGACGAGCTTCGGCAGCACCGACTCGGCGCTCGCGCCGCGATACTCCACGAGGCGGCGGCCAATCACTGGCACCTTGACCTCGAGTGCAGAGGTGGCCGGATCGAGCCAGAGTCTTGCCCCCCGCACCTGGCGCGTTTCGACGCGCGGATTCTGCACGGCCCGCGCGATTTCGTCCTGCGTCTGGGGCCGGTCGATGCCGGCAGCCCATCGCCAGCCAGGCACATCGGGGTCTTCGGCACTGTGCACGGGCACTGGCAACAGCAGCCGCGTTGCGCGCTCGTAGCCGCGCTGCAACAACTGCCATATTCCCGAGCCGGCACCGAGGCCGGCCCCCGCCGCCGCGGCGCCAGCGTAGAAACCGCCGGTGGCGATGACCCCACCGACGACGAGCCAGCGATACTGCCGACGCCGCGCCGCCAACTGCGCCCCAAACCGCCAGGCCGCCATCTCCGGACGCAGCGCCGGACCCACGCGCACAAGTTCCGTCCCCTCGGCGATGTGCGCGAGCCCGATGTTGTCGGTGCTCATGCGGAGCCGCGTGCGCTCGTACAGGCGCTCGCACTCGTCCATCGCGTCCCAGCGCTCCTCAAGCGGCGACAGGTTCCAGCGCTTGCAGGACGGGCAGATCACCCAGAAACGGCCGTTGGCCGAATCGAAGGCGAGCCGACGGCCCACGGGAAAATGCTCGACGGCCTCGTTCTTGCCGAGGTCGGTGTGGCAGAAGAGACAGGACGAGTACACGGCGATTGAGGATCTGGAATCCGGAACTGGATTGAGGATCACGACCAAGGACTACGACTTACGATGATCGCGAATCGAATTCCGGAATCGCGATCCTGATTCGCCATCCGGATTCCATATCCTCAATCACCGTTATCTATACCGCCCCCATACCTTCTCCATCGCGTCGCTGATCTCCCCCACGCTGCACCGCGCGCGCACAGCGTCGATGATCAACGGCATCAGCTCGAGCGTTCCCGCCCGCACCGCCTGCTCCAGCGCCTGCAGCAACGCCGTCGCAACGGCGTTGTCGCGGCTTGCCTTCACCGCCGCCACGCGCCCTTTCTGTTCCGCCTCGAGCTGGGT
>PNKL01000061.1 GCA_013822425.1 Gemmatimonas sp. | reverse complement strand
GCAACATCGGCATCATGGCCCACATCGATGCCGGGAAGACCACGACGACCGAGCGCGTCCTCTATTACACGGGGAAGTCGCACAAGATCGGCGAGGTGCACGACGGTGCGGCCACGATGGACTGGATGGAGCAGGAGCAGGAGCGCGGCATCACGATCACCTCGGCCGCGACGACGTGCTTCTGGATGCGCCACGGCCAGAGCGACAAGAAGGGCGAGGGGCCGGAGTACCGCATCAACATCATCGACACGCCCGGGCACGTGGACTTCACCGTCGAGGTGGAGCGTTCACTGCGCGTGCTTGACGGCGCCGTGGCGCTGCTGGACTCGGTGGCCGGCGTCGAGCCGCAGACCGAGACGGTCTGGCGCCAGGCCGACCGGTACAAGGTCCCGCGCATGATCTTCGCGAACAAGATGGACCGCGTCGGCGCGAACTTCGACCGCTGCATGGAGATGATCAAGGACCGGCTCACGCGCAACGCGTACGCGCTGCAGCTGCCGGTCGGGTCGGGTGAGCTCTTCACGGGCCACATCGACATCATCGAGCGCAAGCAGTACATCTTCGACGACGAGACGCTCGGCAAGACCTTCACGGTCACGGACATTCCCGCCGACATGGTGGAGCGGGTCGAGGCGGCGCGTCACGAGCTGGTGGAAGCCGCCGTGATGCACGACGACGAGCTGATCGAGAAGTTCCTCAACGAGGGCGCCGATTCGCTCACCGTCGCCGAGATCCGCCACGCGATTCGCGCGGCGACGATCAAGATGGCGTTCTGCCCCGTGCTCTGCGGCGCCTCGTTCAAGAACAAGGGCGTGCAGGCGCTGCTCGACGCGGTGATCGACTACCTGCCGTCGCCGGTGGAGAAGCCGGCGATCCAGGGACACCTGCCGCACCACGACGAGACGTTCGACACGCGCGACGTGAACGACGAGGCGCCGTTCGCGGCGCTGGCGTTCAAGATCGCGACCGACCCGTTCGTCGGCCGCCTGACGTTCTTCCGCGTCTATTCGGGCATCCTGAAGGCCGGGTCGCACGTCTACAACAGCTCGAAGGACAAGCGCGAGCGCGTCGGCCGCCTGCTCCAGATGCACGCCAACAAGCGCGAGGAGATCGAGGAAGTGCGCGCCGGCGACATCGCCGCGGCCATCGGCCTCAAGGAAACCCGCACCGGCGACACGCTGTGCGACGAGGACAGGCCGATCATCCTCGAGGCGATGAAGTTCCCGACGCCCGTCATCGACGTCGCGGTGGAGCCGAAGACGAAGGCCGACCAGGACAAGATGGGCATCGCGCTGAACAAGCTCGCCGAGGAAGACCCGACGTTCCGCGTCCACACCGACGCCGAGACGGGGCAGACGATCATCTCGGGCATGGGCGAGCTGCACCTCGAAATCATCGTGGACCGCATGATGCGCGAGTTCAAGGTGGACGCGAACGTGGGCCGTCCGCAGGTGGCCTACCGCGAGACCATCCGCAAGCGCGTCACGAAGATCGAGGGCAAGTTCATCCGCCAGTCGGGCGGCAAGGGCCAGTACGGCCACGTCGTCATCAACGCCGAGCCGGCGCCCGTGGGGCACGGCTACGTGTTCGAGGACAAGATCGTCGGCGGCGCGATCCCCCGGGAGTACATCTCCCCGGTGGAGGCCGGCATCAAGGAGGCGCTGGAGAACGGCATCCTCGCCGGCTTCCCGATGGTGGACGTGAAGGTCGAGCTCATCTACGGCTCGTACCACGACGTCGATTCCAGCGAAATGGCGTTCAAGATCGCGGGTTCGATGGCCATCAAGGAGGCGGCGCGGGCCGCCCACCCGGTGATCCTCGAGCCCATGATGAAGGTCGAGGTCGTCACGCCCGAGCAGTACATGGGCGACGTCCTCGGCGACCTCTCGGCCCGCCGGGGCAAGATCGGCGGCATGATGCAGCGCGGGGAAGCGCAGGTGATCGCGTCGACCGTGCCGCTGAGCGAGATGTTCGGGTACTCGACGCGGCTCCGCAGCCAGACGCAGGGACGCGCGGTCTACTCGATGGAGTTCTCGCATTACGAGGAAGTCCCGAAGGCAAAGATGGAAGAGATCGTCTCCAAGGCGCAGTAACCCCGTACCACCTTTTTTTCCACAGGACCATTCCCATGGCGAAGGCAAAGTTCGAGCGCACCAAGCCGCACGTAAACGTGGGCACCATCGGCCACGTCGACCACGGCAAGACGACCCTGACTGCCGCCCTCACGAAGGTGTCGGCCGAGAAGGGTTTCGGCACCAAGTACATCTCGTATGACCAGGTCGCGAAGGCGTCGGAGTCGCAGGGTCGCCGCGACTCGACGAAGATCCTCACGATCGCCACGTCGCACGTGGAATACGAGACGGCCAACCGCCACTACGCGCACGTCGACTGCCCCGGGCACGCCGACTTCGTGAAGAACATGATCACGGGCGCGGCGCAGATGGACGGCGCCATCCTCGTGGTCTCGGCCGTGGACGGCCCGATGCCGCAGACGCGCGAGCACATTCTGCTTGCCCGCCAGGTGAACGTGCCGAAGGTGGTCGTGTTCCTCAACAAGTGCGACCTCGTGGACGACCCCGAGCTCCTCGACCTCGTCGAGCTCGAGGTCCGCGAGCTGCTGTCGAAGTACAACTTCGACGGCGACAACGCCCCGGTAATCCGCGGCGCCGCGATGCGCGCGATTGACGGCGACCCGAAGTGGGTCGGCGCCATCCAGGAGCTCTACGACGCGATCGACACGTGGATTCCGCAGCCGGTGCGCGAAGTCGACAAGCCGTTCCTGATGCCGGTCGAGGACGTGTTCTCGATCACGGGCCGCGGGACGGTGGCGACGGGCCGCATCGAGCGCGGCAAGATCAAGACGGGCGAGGAAGTCGCGATCGTCGGCTTCGGCTCGGACAAGAAGTCGGTCGTCACGGGCGTCGAGATGTTCCGCAAGCTGCTCGACGACGGCCAGGCGGGCGACAACGTCGGCCTGCTGCTGCGCGGCGTGGACAAGAAGGAGATCGAGCGCGGCATGGTGCTGGCGAAGCCGGGCTCGATTCCGCCGCACACGAAGTTCGAGGCCGAGGTCTACGTCCTGACCAAGGACGAGGGCGGCCGCCACACGCCGTTCTTCAAGGGCTACCGCCCGCAGTTCTACTTCCGCACGACGGACGTGACGGGCTCGATCGAGCTGCCGGCCGGCACCGAGATGGTGATGCCGGGCGACAACGTGCAGATGGTGATCGAGCTGATCACGCCGATCGCGATGGAAGAGACGCTGCGGTTTGCGATCCGCGAAGGCGGCCGGACGGTCGGCGCTGGCGTTGTTACGAAGATTCTGAAGTAAGGACGATGATGGTAGGTGGTTGATGGTAGACGGTAGATGACCGCAGGGCTTCGCTCCACGTCGTTCTCTACCGTCCACCTTCCACCTTCTACCATCAGCATCCTCGCAACTAATACGAGAGGCTACACATGGCTGGCAAGATTCGCATCCGGTTGAAGGCCTTCGACCACGCCGTCATCGACCAGGCGAGCGCGGACATCGTCCGCACCGCCGAGAAGACGGGGGCGCAGGTGAGCGGCCCGATTCCGCTTCCGACGAAGACGCAGCGCTGGACGGTGCTCCGTTCGCCGCACGTCGACAAGAAGTCGCGGGAGCAGTTCGAGCTGAAGACGCACAAGCGCATGATCGACATCCTCGATTCGCGCGCGCAGACGATGGATGCGCTGACGAAGCTGGACCTGCCGGCGGGCGTGGACGTCGAAATCAAGGTGGAGTGAACGGCAGATGGTGGATGGTAGAGGGTGGACGGTAGATCACCGCTGCCCGCGATCATTCGCCCTGCAGTCTGCTCACAGTCCAACGGCCAACCAGCCGCGCGCATCGGGCGCCGGTGGCCGCGACTAACGCGAGGAATTCATGATCGGAATCATTGGCAAGAAGCTGGGGATGACCCAGATCTTCAACGAGGCGGGGCAGCAGATCCCCGTGACCGTCGTCGAGGCGACGCCGAATCCCGTCACCAAGGTGACGACCAGGGACCAGGCGGGCTTTGCCGCGGTCGAGCTCGGCTACGGCGCGCAGAAGCTGCGCCGAGCGAGCAAGAAGGGAGAACGCGAGCCCCGTGGTGTCCGCGCGGGCAGGGCCGAGCTGGGCCACGCCGTCAAGGCGGGGCTCGAGACGGCGCCGCGCGTGCTGAAGTCGGTGCGCCTCGACGACGCGCCGGGCCAGAATCCCGAGATCCCGACGTACAACGTCGGCGACGTGATCACGGTCGGCATCTTTGCGCCGGGCGAGACGGTGAAGGTCACCGGCACGTCGAAGGGGCGCGGGTTCCAGGGCGTCGTCAAGCGCTACGGCATTGGTGGCGGTCCGAACACGCACGGCAACACGAAGCATCGCCGGCCGGGCTCGGTTGGACCGGGCACGGACCCGTCGCGCGTCATCAAGGGCAAGAAGATGCCGGGGCACCTCGGCGACGCGCGCCACACGCAGATCAATCTCCGGGTCGAGAAGGTCGACGCGGATCGCCATCTCCTGTACCTCCGCGGTGCGGTGGCCGGGCCGAAGAACGGCATCGTGCTCGTCCGCAAGCAGGGCTAACCCATGGCTGACACGATGAACTTCGAAGCGGCCGCCTATACCGCGCTGGGGACTCCGCGCGAGAAGGTGAGCCTGCCGCAGGCGACATTCGACGGCACGGTGAACGTGCCGGTGATGCAGCAGGCGGTGAAGGCCCAGCTCGCCAACCAGCGCCAGGCGAACGCGTCCACCAAGACGCGCGGCTTCGTGGCCGGCGGCAACCAGAAGCCCTGGAAGCAGAAGGGGACCGGCCGCGCCCGTCAGGGCTCGATCCGCGCCCCGAACTGGCCGGGCGGCGGCACGGTGTTCGGCCCGCACGGCGACCGCAACTACGCGCAGGCGCTGCCGAAGCAGGTCCGCGCGCTGGCCCGCAAGAGCGCGTTCAACGCGCGGGCCCGCGAGAATGCGGTGCTCGTGATCGACCAGTTCGCCTATGACGCGCCGAAGACGTCGCAGCTGCACCAGCTGCTGGCGCGCCTCGGCGTGGCCCACCAGAACGTGCTGATCCTCACCGACGGCGTGAAGCCGAACGTCTACCTGAGCGGCCGCAACCTGCCGAAGGTGCGGGTGCTGCCGTACAGCGACGCCTCGACGTACGACCTGCTCTGGTCGGACGTGGTGCTGGTGGAGGCGTCGGCGATTGGCCAGACGCTGGCCCCGGTCGCCGAGAAGGCGGTGGAGAAGGTGAAGGTGAAGAAGGCGGGCACGCCGAAGACGCCGAAGGCGCGGAAGGCGGCCGAGTCGTCGAAGAAGGCGACCGCGAAGAAGGCGGCGGTGAAGAGGGCGAAGCCGGCGCCGGCCAAGAAGGCGGCGGTGAAGAAGGCGCCGGCCAAGCCGGCCGCCAAGCCGGCCGCCAAGAAGGCACCGGCCAGGAAGGCCGCGGCGCCGAAGAAGAAGGGGAAGTAGCCAATGCCAACCACCTATCGCACGATCGTGCGCCCCATCGTCACCGAGAAGAGCTCGGCGGCGTTCCAGGACCGGGGCGAGTACACGTTTGAAGTCCATCCCGACGCGAACAAGACGGCCATCAAGCAGGCCATCGAGTCGCTGTTCGGCGTGCATGTCACCGGTGTCTGGACGTCGCAGCAGCGCGGGAAGCCGCGCCGCGTGGGGCAGAGCACCGGGCTCCGTCCGCGCTGGAAGAAGGCCATCGTGAAGCTCCGTCAGGGCGACACGATCGAGATCTTTGAGGGCTAAGCCATGGGCATCCGTCAGTTCAAGCCGGTGACGGCCTCTTCGCGCTTCCGCAGCGTGTCGGATTTCGACACGATCACGCGGTCGACGCCGGAGAAGTCGCTCACCGAACCGCTCACGAAGTCGGGCGGCCGCGACAATCACGGCCACATTTCGATGCGGCGCCGTGGTGGCGGTCACAAGCGCAAGTACCGCGTGATCGACTTCAAGCGCAACAAGCACGGCGTGCCGGCGACGGTCACGCACATCGAGTACGATCCGAACCGCTCGGCGCGCATCGCGCTGGTGACGTACGCGGACGGCGAGCTGCGCTACATCCTCCACCCGAAGGGGCTGGCGGTAGGCGACGCGGTGACGTCGGGGCCGGGCGCGGACGTGCGTACGGGCAACGCGATGCCGCTGCGCGAGGTGCCGCTGGGTACCGCGGTGCACAACGTCGAGCTGACGCCGGGCAAGGGCGGCCAGATGGCGCGCTCGGCCGGGACGTCGGTGCAGGTCGTCGCCAAGGAAGGCGACTACGTGACGTTGCGCATGGCCTCGAGCGAGATGCGCCTCGTCCACGGCAACTGTCTGGCGACGATCGGCGAAGTCGGCAATGCCGAGCACGAGCTGAAGTCGGCGGGCAAGGCCGGCGCGACGCGCTGGAAGGGTCGCCGCCCGAAGGTGCGCGGCGAAGTGATGAACCCGGTGGACCACCCGCATGGCGGCCGCACGCGCGGCGGCCGGAACGTGGTGAGCCCGTGGGGCAAGAAGGAAGGCGTCAAGACGCGCAACAAGAAGAAGCCGTCGCAGCGCCTGATCGTCCGCGGCCGGAAGCGCGGCAAGGCCACGCAGAGCTAACCGGGGCATCCATCATATGGCACGCAGCATCAAGAAGGGCCCGTTCATCCAGGAAAGCCTGATGAAGAAGGTGCAGGGGATGAACGCCCGCAACGAGAAGAAGGTCGTCAAGACGTGGTCGCGCGCGAGCACGGTGCTTCCCGATTTCGTGGGGCACACGTTCGCGGTGCACAACGGGAACAAGTTCATCCCGGTGTACGTGACCGAGAACATGGTCGGGCACAAGCTCGGCGAGTTCGCGCCGACGCGCCTGTTCCGCGGCCACACGGCGGCGGGGAAGGCGTCCGACGCGAAGGCGAAGCCGGCAGCGGCGGCGCCGGCCGCGCCCGCCAAGGGAGGGAAGTAAGCCATGGCCGAGGCACGCGCGATCCAGCGCACGGCGCGCCAGAGTCCCTACAAGATGCGGCTGGTCATTGACCAGATCCGCGGCCTTGGGGTGAACGACGCGCTCGCGCTGCTCCAGTTCTCCAAGAAGCATGCCGCGAAGCAGATCTCGAAGGTGCTGAAGAGCGCCGTCGCGAACGCCGAGCAGGCCGCCCGGACGACGAATGCGTCGCTGGACGTGGACCAGCTGTACGTGAAGGAGGCGACGGTGAACGAAGGACCGAAGCTCAAGCGGTGGGTGCCCGCGGCAATGGGCCGCGCGACCCCCGTTCACAAGCGGACCAGCCACGTCGAGATCATCGTGGCCGAGAAGGAAGGGCGCTAATGGGACAGAAAACGAATCCGATCGGCTTCCGCCTGGGTGTCACGAAGGACTGGCGCTCGAAGTGGTTTGCCACGAAGGACTATCCGCAACTGGTGAAGGAGGATGACCTCCTCCGGAAGTACCTGCGCCTCCGCCGGTTCCCGGGGAACGCGAGCCCGGCGATCGCCGACATCAACATCGAGCGCAAGCCCGGCAAGGTGGTGGTGACGCTGCACACCGGGCGTCCGGGTGTGGTGATCGGCAAGAAGGGCGAGGAGGTGGAGCGGCTGAAGTCCGAGCTGCAGCAGATCACCGGCAAGGATGTCGGCATCAACGTCGAGGAGATCAAGCGCCCGGAGATCGAGGCGCAGCTCGTCGCCGACAACATTGCCGCGCAGCTGGCGCAGCGCATCTCGTTCCGTCGCGCGATGAAGCGCGCGGTGCAGAGCGCGATGCGCATGGGCGCGGAGGGCATCAAGGTGAAGTGCGGCGGGCGCCTGGGCGGGGCCGAGATCGCGCGCGTGGAGGGCTACCGCGAAGGGCGGGTGCCGCTCCACACGCTGCGCGCCGACATCGATTATGCGACCAGCACGGCGAAGACGACCTTCGGGACGATCGGCGTGAAGGTCTGGATATTCAAGGGCGAAATGGTGGAAGGGCGTCGCAGCTCGACCACGTACTCGTCCGACGCGTGAGGCGCTGACCGATGCTGAGTCCGAAGCGAGTCAAATTCCGCAAGATGTTCAAGGGGCGCACGCGCGGGCTGGCGACGCGCGGGGCCGAGGTGGCGTTCGGGCATTACGGCCTGCAGTCGCTCGAGCCGGGGTGGGTGACCAACCGGCAGATCGAGGCGGCGCGTGTGGCGCTGACGCGCCACGTGAAGCGCGGCGGCAAGGTGTGGATCCGCATCTTCCCCGACAAGCCGATCACGAAGAAGCCGGCCGAGACCCGCATGGGCAAGGGCAAGGGGTCGCCGGAGGGCTGGGTGGCGGTGGTGAAGCCCGGCCGCGTGCTGTTCGAGATCGAGGGCGTTGACAAGGAACTGGCCCAGAAGGCGATGGCGCTGGCCGCCGCCAAGCTGGGCATTCGCACCAAGTTCGTGGTCCGCGAGGGGGCGCACACCGCATGAAGGCCGGACAGATTCGCGAGCTGAGCGGCGCCGAGATTGCGGCGCGCATCAAGGAGCTCGAAGAGGAGCGGTTCCGCCTGCGGTTCCGGCGTGCAACCGAACCATTGGAAGACCCGCTGCGCCTGCGCGTGATCCGCAAGGACATCGCGCGGCTCAAGACCGTGCTGCGCGAGAAGGCCGCGGGCGCGGCCGCTGGCCGCTGACCCGAGGAGTGACCCATGGCTGAACAGACGAAGGCTGCTGCCGCCGCCCGTCCCGCGCGCAAGGTGCGCACCGGGAAGGTGGTGAGCGACAAGATGCAGAAGACGGTGGTGGTCGCGATCGAGCGTCGCGTGCCGCACCCCGTGTACGGCAAGATGGTGACCCGCACGACGCGCCTGAAGGCCCACGACGAGCAGAACTCGGCGAAGGTCGGCGACGTGGTGCGGATCACCGAGACCCGCCCGCTGTCCAAGGACAAGCGGTGGCGCGTGGTCGACATCCTCGAACGCGCGCAGTAGGAGGAGCGGGCCATGATCCAGCAGGAATCCGTCGTGAAGGTCGCGGACAACAGCGGCGCCAAGCGCGCACTGGTGATCCGCGTACTCGGCGGCACGCGCCGCCGCTACGCGCGCCTGGGCGACCAGGTGATCGTGGCGGTGAAGGACGCGCTGCCGAACGGGACGGTGAAGAAGTCGGACGTCGCGCGCGCCGTGGTGGTGCGCACGGTGAAGGAGACCCGCCGCAAGGACGGGAGCTACATCCGCTTCGACGAGAACGCCGTCGTGATCATTGATGACAAGGGCGAGCCGCGGGCGACCCGCATCTTCGGACCCGTGGCGCGCGAGCTGCGCGAGAAGCGGTACATGAAGATCGTCTCGCTGGCGCCGGAGGTGCTCTAAATGCGTGTCCTGAAGCATCGCAAGACCCTGGGCTCGCGGCTGACGCGGCGCCATGCCATCAACGCGGAGCGCGCAGCGCTGCCCGTGACGAAGGGCGACACCGTGCGCGTGATGCGCGGCGAGGACAAGGGCAAGGAAGGGAAGGTGATCCGCGTGCTGACGAAGACGTCGCGCGTGGTGATCGACGGGGTCAACATCGTGAAGAGGCACCGCAAGGCGCGCAACGCCGACGAGAAGTCGGGCATCATCGACATGCCGGCGCCGGTGCACGTCTCCAACGTGATGCTGCTCGATCCGAAGTCGGGGACCCCGACGCGGACGCGCCGCCGGATTGACACCGACGGCACGAAGGAGCGCATCAGCGTGAAGAGCGGCGACGCGATTCCGCGCAACCGCTAAGGCCGAGGACCAGAGACGATGGCAACGAAAGAAAAGGCGGGCGCCGGCAAGAGCGGCGCGAAGGGCGGTCGGGCCGAGAAGGGGAGCTCCATGATCCCCACGGCGCACAAGGGAGACAGGATCCCGGCGGCGCCGCCGCGGCTGCGCGAGTACTACGCGCAGACGGTGCGGCCGAAGCTGGCCGCGCAGTTCGGGCTGAAGAACCCGCACGAAGTGCCACAGCTCGAGAAGATCGTGCTGAACGTCGGCATGGGCGAGGCGATCAAGACGCCCAAGGTGCTCGACACGGTGGTCGACGAACTGGCCGTGATCAGCGGCCAGAAGCCGGTGCGGAAGAAGGCGAAGAAGTCGATCGCCAACTTCGGCCTGCGCGCCGGCCAGGAAGTGGGCGCCAGCGTGACGCTGCGCGGCGCGCGGATGTGGGAGTTCCTCGACCGCTTCGTGTCGACGGCGCTGCCCCGCGTGCGCGACTTCCGCGGCCTGTCGACGCGCTCGTTCGACGGGCGCGGCAACTATTCGATGGGCGTGAAGGAGCAGATGATCTTCCCGGAGATCAACTACGACCAGGTAGAGCAGATCCACGGGATGGACATCACGTTCGTCACGACGACGACCAAGGACGACCAGGCGCTCGCGCTGCTGCGCGAACTCGGCATGCCGTTCCGCGGCGACGAGAAGCCCGTCGTGGTCAAGCACTAACCGGACCGGATCATGGCCAAGAAGAGCAGCATCGAGAAGAACGAGCGCCGCAAGAAGCTCACCCAGCGGTACGCCGCCAAGCGGAAGGCGCTGAAGGCGGTGATCCAGAACCCGAACGCGTCGGACGACGAGAAGACGGCAGCGCAGTTCGCGCTGCAGCGGCTGCCGCGCAACTCGTCCAAGACCCGCATCCGCAACCGCTGCCAGATGACCGGCCGCTCCCGCGGGTTCGAGAGCGCGTTCGGCCTGAGCCGCATTGCCCTGCGCGACATGGCGCTGAACGGCCTGCTGCCGGGCGTGCGGAAAGCCAGTTGGTAAGGCGGCTGATGGCAGAGGGTAGAGGGTAGACGGTAGATCTACCATCACCCATCCACCTTCTACCATCTCCTTCATTCACTTCCTACAGGTCTGTCCTCCGCGACAGAAACCAGAGGAGATCAGAGAAACATCATGAGCATGACCGATCCCATTGCCGATATGCTGACGCGGATCCGGAACGCCGTCGGATCAAAGCACCGCCGCGTGGATATGCCGGCTTCGAAGGTAAAGACCGAGATCGCCCGGCTCCTCAAGGAGTCGAACTTCATCACGGACTACAAGCTCGTGACCACCGAGCAGGGGACGACCGTGCTGCGCGTCGCCCTCAAGTACGCGCAGGGCGGCCAGCCGGTGATCCGGCAGCTGCAGCGCGTCTCGAGCCCGGGGCTCCGCAAGTACGTCGGCGTCACCGAGATCCCGCGTGTCCGCAACGGGCTTGGCGTTGCCATCCTGTCCACGTCGCAGGGGTTGATGACCGACCGGCAGGCGCGCCAGGCGCGCACCGGCGGCGAACTCCTCGCCATCGTCTGGTAGGGGGCGACCACATGTCACGTATTGGAAAGCTTCCCGTGGACATCCCGGCTGGTGTGACGGTTTCCGTCGCCGGCTCGGTGGTCACGGTGAAGGGGCCGAAGGGCGAACTCAAGCGCACGTTCAACCCGGCGATGACCATCGCCGTCGCGGGCACCCAGGCGTCGGTGACGCGTCCGTCGGACGAGCCCGGCCACAAGTCGCTGCACGGCCTGTCGCGCACCCTGCTGGCCAACATGATCGAGGGGGTGACGAAGGGCTATGTGCGCCAGCTCGAGATCACGGGGGTCGGCTACAAGGCGGAACCGAAGCCGTATGGCCTGCTCTTTGCGCTCGGGTACTCGCACCAGATCGAATTCAAGGCGCCGACGGGGATCAAGCTGACGGCCCCGCAGCCGACGACGGTGGTGGTGGAAGGCGCGGACAAGGAAATCGTCGGCCAGGTGGCGGCGGAGATCCGGTCGTTGCGCAAGCCCGAGCCGTACAAGGGCAAGGGCGTGCGGTATGCGGGTGAGCAGGTCCGGCGGAAGGCTGGCAAGGCGGGAGGTAAGTAATGCCGATGCGTACACCGAAGACGGGCGCGGAGCGTCGCGAGCACCGTCATCTGCGGGTTCGGAAGAAGGTCACGGGTACGGCGGAGCGTCCGCGCCTCGTGGTGTTCCGCTCCCTGAAGCACATCTATGCCCAGCTTGTGGACGACGTTGCCCGCCGCACCTTGATGACCGTGACGGACAACGGGTTCGAGGGGAAGAAGGCGGTGAAGTCGGTCGAAGTGGGGAAGAAGATCGCCGAGCAGGCCAAGGCCGCCGGCATCAGCAAGGTCGTGTTCGATCGTGCTGGATACCAGTACACGGGCCGCGTGAAGGCGGTGGCCGATGGTGCCCGGGAAGCCGGGCTGGAGTTCTAATATGGCCGACGAGAAGAACGAAACGACGCATCACGCCGGCGGCGAGCCGACGCCGAGCACGCCGCGTCCGCAGCAGAACCGTCCGATGGGCGGGGGCGGTGGCGCCGGGCGTGGTCGTGGTCCGGGCGGCGGCCCGGGGCGTGGCCGTGGCGCGCCGGGCGCGGGCCGTGGCGCGCCGGGCGGCGGCCGTGGCGGTCCGGGCGGCGGCCGTGGCGGACCGGGGGCTGGTCGTGGTGGTCCGGGTGGCGGCCGAGGTGGCCGTGACGGCGGGCCGGGCGGCGGCCGAGACGGGCGCGGCGGACGTGGCGGGCCGGGAGAGGAGCGTGAAGGCTCCGATCTGGTCGAGAATGTCGTCGCGATCAACCGCGTGGCCAAGGTCGTGAAGGGCGGCCGACGCTTCAGCTTCAACGCGCTGGTCGCCGTCGGCGACGGGCAGGGGAAGGTGGGCATCGCCAGCGGCAAGGCCAACGAAGTGTCCGAGGCGGTGCGCAAGGCCGTCGAGGCCGCGCGGCGCAACATGGTCTCGATCCCGCTGACGGGCGCGACGATTCCCCACGCCATCGTGGGCAAGCACGGCGCCTCGGAAGTGATGCTGAAGCCGGCGGCGCCGGGTTCGGGCGTCATCGCGGGCGGTGCGGTGCGCGCCGTCATGGAGTGCGTCGGCATCACCGACATCCTCACGAAGTCGCTGGGCTCCACGAATCCGTTCAACCTCGTGCGCGCCACCGTCGACGGGCTGTCCTCGCTCACGACGGTCGAGCAGATCGCGCGTGAGCGCGGGGTCGAGCCTTCGTCGCTGGGCTACAAGTCACGCGCGAAGGTGAAGGAGGCCGTCTGATGCCACGGACATTCGTTTGGCACCCCGGACGGGGACCCAAGAAGACTGCGCCGAACACCCTGACGTCGGGGAAGGTGCAGATCAAGCAGGTTCGCAGCGGTTCCGGCCAGCCCAGGGTGATGCGGCTGACGCTGGAGGCGCTCGGCCTCCGCCACCACCAGGACGTGGTGGTGCACCAGGACTCGCCGTCGCTGCGCGGCCAGATCAAGCGCGTGCGTCATCTCATTGAAGTGAC
This sequence comes from Gemmatimonas sp., assembly GCA_013822425.1. Classification (GTDB taxonomy): domain Bacteria; phylum Gemmatimonadota; class Gemmatimonadetes; order Gemmatimonadales; family Gemmatimonadaceae; genus PNKL01. The sequence continues at coordinate 3,175 of PNKL01000061.1, read as the reverse complement.
GCCGGTGCAGGAGTAATCGATGGCTACCGAGAAGATCACGCTCAGCAACCTCGCGCCGGCGCCCGGGTCGCATCGCGACCGCAAGCGCCTTGGGCGCGGCCCCGGCTCCGGCACGGGCAAGACGTCAGGCAAGGGTCATAAGGGCATCAAGGCGCGCTCCGGCCACCACGGCCCGGGCGGCGGCAAGCCGCATTTCGAGGGCGGCCAGATGCCGATGACGCGCCGCATTCCGAAGCGCGGCTTCACGAATCCGTTTCGCGTGTCCTACCAGGTGGTGGGGCTCGCCGACATTGCCGCGCTGACCGGCGACATCACGGCGGAGACGCTCGTCGCCGCTGGCATCGTCTCGAAGGGACGTCCGGCGAAGGTGCTCGCCAACGGCGAGCTGTCGGGCGCGGTGACCGTACGCGGCCTCAAGGTGAGCGCCGCGGCCAAGGCCAAAATCGAAGCCGCAGGCGGCAAGGTCGAGGACTAATGGCGCAGGCGAATCCCGCAGCGACGCTGGCGAACATCTATCGTACGCCGGAGCTCTGGGAGAAGATCGTCTTCACGTTTGTCTGCCTGGTGATCTACCGGGTGGGCAGCCACGTCACCGCCCCGGGCGTGGACGTGGTCGCGATGATGGACTTCTTCCAGTCCCAGGGGGGCGGCGGCTTCCTCGGCCTGTACGACCTGTTCGTCGGCGGCAACATGTCGAAGGCGACGATCTTCGCCCTCGGCATCATGCCGTACATCTCCGCCTCCATCTTCGCGCAGATCGCCGGTGCCGTGTTCCCAGCGTGGGAGAAGATGCAGAAGGATGAAGAGGGGCGGAAGAAGATCACGCAGTGGACGCGCTACGGCACCATCGTGCTCGCGCTCGTGCAGGCGTGGGGCTTCGCCCTCTTCACCGAGTCCGTGCAGGGCGCAGTGGCGACGCCGGGCGCGAGCTTCAAGTTCGAGATGGCCTGGATTCTCACCACGGGTGCGATGTTCGTGATGTGGCTGGGCGAGCAGATCACGGAGCGGGGCCTCGGCAACGGCGCGTCGCTGATGATCTTCTTCTCGATTGTCGAGCGCTTCTGGCCGAGCACGTTCCAGACGTTCAAGTTCATCGGCGCGGGCTCCATCAGCGTGCTGGCGGTCCTCGCGCTCCTGGCGCTGATGGTCGCGGTGGTGGCCGGTGTCGTGGCCATCACGCTCGCCGCGCGGCGCATCGCGATCCAGATCCCGCAGCGCACGATGGCGCGCGGCCGCATGCGCGAGGCGGCGCGCAATTTCATCCCGCTGCGCATCAATTCGTCGGGCGTGATGCCGATCATCTTCGCGCAGTCGCTCATCGTGGTGCCGGGCGCCATCGCCCAGTTCAGCGGCGACCAGCGCATGCAGGACTTCTCGGACCTGTTCGCCCCGGGAACCTGGCTCTACTTCGTGCTGTCGGCGGTGCTCATCCTGTTCTTCACCTACTTTTACACGTCGATCATCTTCAACCCGGTCGACATCGCGGAGAACCTGAAGAAGCAGGGCGGTTTCATTCCGGGCATCAAGCCGGGGGCGAAGACGGCGGAGTATATTGATGAAGTGGTCAGCCGGATCACGCTGCCCGGGGCGATTTTCCTGACCATCATGGCGCTGCTGCCGGTGTGGATTGCCGACGTCATGGCGGTGCCGTTCCAGTTCGGCGGCACGTCGGTGCTGATCGTCGTCGGCGTCGCGCTCGACACGATCGCACAGATGAACCAGCACCTCCTGCTGCGGAAGTACGACGGGTTCATGAAGAAGGGACGCGTGCGTTTCCGCGGACGCCAAGGCAGCGGGGACATCTTCTCCGGAGGGTGACGCATGATCGTTGTCCTGCTCGGGCCACCGGGTTCAGGCAAGGGGACGCAGGGGGAGCGGGTCGCCGCTGCCCTCGGCGTCCCCAAGATTTCTACGGGGGACGTGTTGCGCGCCGCCGCGAAGGCGGCGACGCCGCTCGGCCTCGAAGCCAAGGGCTACATGGACCGCGGGGACCTGGTGCCCGACCCCGTCATCCTTGGCATCATGAAGGAGGCACTCTCGGCGCCGGAACAGGCGAAGGGCGTCGTGCTCGACGGCGTGGTGCGCACCGTGCCGCAGGCCGAGGGGCTCGCCCGCGTGGCGGCCGAGATCGGCAAGCGCGTGGATGTCGTGCTGCTGTTCGGGATTGCCGATGAGGAACTCGTGGCCCGCCTGAGCTCGCGCACCACCTGCGGCGCGTGCCAGACGCCGTTCGCGGGGCGCCAGCCGGGCGAGACGCACGCGGAGTGCACGGCGACCCCGAAGGGGACGCTGGTGCGCCGCGCCGACGACGAACCCGAGTCGATTCGCAACCGCCTGCGCGTCTACAAGGCGCAGACGGAGCCGGTGGTGGCGTGGTATCGCGCCAGCGGCGGCAACATCGTGGCGATCGATGCGTCGGGGACGTTCGCCGAAGTCGAGGCGCGCGCCCTGCGGGCGGTGGGGCGTTGATCCAGTTGAAGAGCGCGCGGGAGATCGAAACGATGGCGGCGGGAGGGCGGATCCTCGCCCTCACGCACGCGCACCTGCGCTCCCACGTGCGCGCCGGGCTCACCACGGGCCACCTGGATCGTATCGCCGAGGACTTCATCCGCAGCCACGACGGCGCGGTACCGGCGTTCAAGGGGCTGTACGGCTTCCCGGGCGCCATCTGCATCTCGGTGAACGAGGAGATCGTGCACGGCATCCCGACGCCCAGGCGCATGCTCGCCGAGGGCGACATCGTGAAGTTCGACGTGGGCGTGCAGTACCAAGGCATGTTCACCGACGCCGCCATCACGGTGCCGGTGGGCACAGTGGATTCGACCACGCAGCGGTTGATCGACGTCACGGAGCGGGCGCTCGACGCGGGGATCGCGCAGGCCGTGCCGGGCAACTACGTGGGTGACATCGGCCACGCCGTGCAGCAGGTGGTGGAGCGCGCCGGCTTCTCGGTGGTGCGCGAACTGGTGGGCCACGGCGTCGGCCACCTGCCGCACGAGGATCCGCAGGTGCCCAACCACGGCAAGCCGCGGCGCGGCACGCGCCTGCAGGCGGGGCTCACCATTGCCATCGAGCCGATGGTCAACGTGGGAGGCCCGGCGACGCGCACGCTGGCGGACCAGTGGACGGTGGTGACGCTGGACGGCACGCGCAGCGCGCACGTGGAGCACACGGT
>PNKL01000060.1 GCA_013822425.1 Gemmatimonas sp. | reverse complement strand
GCGTCAAACGGAAGATGAGTAACTTTCCACTCCGCTCCCGAGAGCGACACCCGGCCAAATTCGTCGACTACACCCCACAGATCGTTGCTAAGTGACGAGTATTGAGCCTAGGCCGATCTTCTTGCAGCAGCGTTCTGCTCGGAATAGGCAACTAGAAACTGAAAGCATTTGCGATCGGCGATTACGCGCTCGGCGCCGGCGTTTCACTTAGCGTCGCCGGCGTTTCGCCCTGCGGAAACAACCGCGATGTTTCCAAGAGGGCGATCGTATGCGCCAACTTGTCAGCGGCGCGCTTGTCCAGCTGCTTGGAGTGCGCTCGAAAGGCGCGTTCGCAGAAGTCTGGAGGACTGTCGGGGAAGTAGCCCCATTCGGTAAATGGATCGCCCCAGCGGACTAACGCCATCCACTCGACTCCAGTCTTCGTCGGAGCGTCTGTGAAGAACAGCAGCCTCCGATACCGAGATCCAATCGACACATCCCACTCGGGCGACATCATCTTGACAGCGCCGACAATCGCGCGCCCGGTCTTGTCTTCAAGCGCGCACCCAGAGAATTCCAATCTTCTCTCAAGCTTCAGCGCCTGAAGCACCGCTTCTCCGGCGAAACAACTCTCGCGAATAACGAAGCCGCCCAGCGAGATAGCACCCCTTAAAGGAAGTCCGGCTTCAAAGAACCGCCGACACGTAAGCGATACCATCGCAAAGAACGGCACTAGCTCGTGAAGGAAGAGAGCGGGGTTGCTTGTCGGGGTAAGCGGTTGCGCCAGGACAATAGTGTCTGCGAACACCAGAGTCGCAATGCGGTCAAGAAGACGGTCATGCTCGGCGATGGCATCCACGTCGGATGGCGCATATGCTCTCACGGCCGTCTGCAATGCCATTCTGACTGACGGGGGCACAGCCAGTAGAATGTCGGTAATGAGCTTTGCTGCCTCGTCGAGGGTTGAATTCTCTAGGAAGGACCGATACCCGAGAATATCAAGAGCCGCGATGATTCCAGTTGCAGGAGTGAGTTGGCCGCTTGAGTCTACTTTCAGGGGATTCTCCCAAAGCGAGGCTGCTGAATGTTTGATCTTCTTGGCGGCATTCCTACTGCTCGAGTCTCTGCAACGCGGGCGCCTCCCGACAGAATGACTCTTCGGCTGTTCGTGTTGAGAGCCTAGCGTTCTAGTTCAGCTGCAAGAAAGTCACACAGGAGCGCCCGCTGCAGTTGGGCGGCACTCCCAGATCGCTTGAGTACTGCAACGCACGTGCGACACCAACGGTAGAAAGATGGTCGCCTCGTTCACCGCCTCGAACGGCACTCATGTCTGGAGGATCGCACGGAGCGTCGCCTTCAGTTCCTCCTCGAAGATCTTCATCCCGGGTGGCGTGTACCGATAGCGAATTTGCCGCACGTGCCTCAAATCGAATGGAACCTCGCTATCCTGCGTAATGAGCACAACGTCCTTTCCCATCGCGTGGCAAATACCAGTCTCGTAAAAGACGTTCGGATTCGCGCTCGTCAGGTCCGCGACGACGATACGGGCATTACGGACTGCGTCCACAATGTCCTCCATTATCGGCTTCGTCGAGAAGATCTGATCGGCCCTTTGGCATGTGAGACCGCATGCCTGAACGGAGGGCATGATATGGTCATTGTATACCGGCTTCAGCTCGTCGCGGAACGGCATGAGCACAAAACAACCGTTCGACTTCGTGTACGGAACCGCGCCCCGCGAGGAGAGCCGCTCCCGCCATTTGCCGAATTGCTCGACAGTGCCATCCATCCGGTCCTTCAGGTTTTCGAGGACCAGAATCTGCTCGCCTGAGCGAATGCGACCGTTGATAAACGCCAAGTCGAGAAGATTGTGCTCCATGCGACTGGCAATGATGCGCTCAAGTGAGCGTTGCGAGCCATCCGGTGCGGTCAACACGCCCTGTTGCGCCTTTGCATGTAGGCGCCGCATTAGCTCGATGTTCTCAGCCGAGTCCATCTGGAGGCAACCGGGATCAAGGAGTGATTCCCGAGTTCCGCTATGCAGAAACAGAACGGACACATTGGCGCCAAAAACGGCGCGCAGTGTCATGGCCCCCGAACCGGCCATGATGATGCTGTCGGAGCGTGACTTGATTGCATCCTCGATATGGCGTGCCTCGATACCGAAGTAGTCGCCCTCGTACTCCTCTACATGCACGAAGTCGTTCGCGAAGATTTTCTGTAGAAAGCCGCTTCGCGGCAGGTATTTATAGTCGAAACCCTCGACTTCGCCCTTTCTCGGAGCACGGCCGGTCGTCCGCACCAAGAGGCGCAAGTTCTCTGGGTGAGTCGAAAACAGTGAATTCAGGAGTGTTGTCTTCCCAACGCCGGAGCATCCCGAAAGCGCGAAAATGTGTCCCACTCGGACCCTCCATGTTGCTTCGATTGCGAGACCTGAGATCAACCCGAAAGACGAAACCGTGTTGAGGCAAACAGGATCATACGGCAAGTCCTCCGCGCACGCTCTTATGCCGCCAAGCTGCTCCATTCTCCATCCGGTCCGGTCCACCCGCAAGGCGCAACGATGCACTCCTCACTCTGCGAGCGGTCGAGTCGAGGTAGCCGCGCTAAACACGGAAGTGTCAGGACTTCCGCACTCGTGATTTCTGGGGAGGCTTGTCTTCGCTACTTTCGGCGGCAATTGACCACCGCTCGTACCCCAGCGACGGACCTAGCATATGCATGAGGACGCCGTAGGCGGTCGCGGGAGCACCCCTCTTCCTCGGCTGCCGTTCCTTCGCGAGTTCGTCCTGGTACCACTTCACGAGCGTTGCCCGGTCTAGATCAAGCGTCGTCTGCTTGGGCACCGTGCTCTGGTAGGTCTGGGTAACAGTTTCTGGCGCGTGCCCCATGTAGGCCCGAACTCGACTGCTCGGCAACCCGGCCAGCTCACACCAGATAGAGTAGGTCCGCCGAAAGTCGCGACAGCGCACTGGAGACTTCATCCGCTCAAACAACCGATTGAGCGTGTCGATCTTCGGTGTGGTGTTCGAGGGATACTCCCAGAGCAACGGTACCACGCGCGCGGCGTTCGGGTTCTTGGTACCGGCAATCCGCAGGTGCTCCGTCTTCGGGTCGACTGCAAATCGCTTCTCGGCAAACTCCTCCGGCCGCAACCCGTGCAAGCACATGAACAGCACCGATTCCACGTACACCCTGTTCAGCGCCGTCTTTCGAAGCAGCAAATCAGCACAGAACGCCTCACAGTCGTGCGGCGAGTAGAATGGGTGGTGCTCACGTCGCGAGCGAACAGGTAGCGGCGTAGCTCTCAGCGTATCTCGCACGAAGCGCGAGTCGGGCTCCATGTTGAGCCCCTTGGTGAGGAACGCGCCAACCTCGATACGGATCGTGTTGAACGCGGGGGCCTGCTTCTTGCCCTCGTAGTGGCGCCGGATCTTCTTCAGAAGCTCGGGAAGCTCATTCACAACGGTCTGCGCGGTCAAGAAGTCCTTCGCTTCGAGGGCGGAGACAATCGCTAGTCGATTCGTTTTGGTCGATTCCGCCAACGGTGCGTGCTCGATGTAACTTCGCCACAGCTTCACTACCCGCTTGTCTTCCTGACCCTCGGCGAGATGAATCCGACCCGTCTTCCACTGCTTGTAGGCAGAAGGCAGCGAGAGCACATTCGACTGGATCTTTCGAAGCGTGACGATATCGCGTTCGCGGATCAGCTCTTTGATCATGAGCTTCATCTCCGCAACGATCGTACTCGCGTTTCTATGACCGGGGAACACACCGGTTGTCTTGAACAGCCGTTGCTTGATGCCCGCAAGCTCGGGGACGCGCTTGATGCGCATGTCGATCACGTACGCGCCGGCGTCGCGTAGTTTGCCGTTCTTCCCTGCCTTCCTGCGGCGATACAGCCCGGTGGTCACTCTCGCCCTCGTCCGCGAGTGGACGGCCTACCTCATTGCCTGAAGTTACATTACCTCTTACATTACGTCAAGCACCGTAAGTAGTCTCTCCTCTGAGAAATAGTACCTACACTACTGGGTAGAAGTAGAGCACGACCGTGCGGCCGCGCAGGGACGACAGCGACAGGGGGATTCCCGCGTCGGTCATCAGGGTGAAGTCGAGTGCTGGCATTGGTTGCTCGCTGCGTTCGATGAGACGAGTGGGACCCGGTCGATCATCGCGGCGACCGGGCAATCGGTGCCACCGCCTACCTGCGGCGCGTGGGCTTCTTCCGTGCGGACGCCCGTGCGGCGGGCCTCGCCCGCTTCTTCGCGTGCATGTACGGCTTCAACGGTTCGTTACCCATCAGCACCGCCATGATGGCCTTCTGGATATGCAGGCGGTTCTCGGCCTCCGCCCAGACGCGGCTCTGCGGCCCCTCGAGCACCGACTCGGCCACCTCCTCGCCGCGGTGCGCGGGGAGGCAGTGCAGGAAGATCGCGTCGCTGGCCGCGCGCGCCATCAGCGCGTCATCCACCATGTAGCCGTTGAACACCTGGATGCGCTCGTTGGTCTCGTCTTCCTGCCCCATGGACGCCCAGACGTCGGTGTTGATGACGTGGGCGCCCTCGGCCGCCTCGCGCGGATCACGCACCAGCGTGACGTCCGCGCCCTCGGCGCGCGCGGTGGCGATGAGCACGGGGTCGGGCTCGAACTTCTCCGGACAGGCGAGGCGGAGCGAGAACTTGAGCCGCTGCGCCGCCTCGATCCACGAGTGCGCCATGTTGTTGCCGTCGCCGATCCACGCGATGCGCTTGCCCTCGAATGTACCAAGGAACTGCCGCACCGTCAGCAGATCGGCAAGGATCTGGCAGGGATGCGACAGGTCGGTGAGCCCGTTGATGACGGGGACGTCGGCATACTCGGCGAGCTCCTCGGCGTGCGCATGCTCGTATGCGCGGATCATGATGCCGTCAGTCATGCGCGACAGCACGCGCGCCATGTCCTTGATGGGTTCGCCGCGGCCGAGCTGGATGTCGCGCTGCGAGAGGAAGAGCGCGTGCCCGCCGAGGTCGTACGCGCCCACCTCGAAGGAGACGCGGGTGCGCGTGGACGACTTCTGGAAGATCATCGCCAGCACCTTGCCGGCGAGCGGCTTCTTCGTGTAGCGCTTGGCGCGGATCCGCTCCGCAAGCACGAACAGCGCCTCGAGTTCGGCGCTGGAGAAGTCGAGGATGGAAAGGAAGTCTCTGTGCGTCACGAGCGGTTGGCGGAGGGGACCTGAATTTGGACCATGAGGGGGGACGAGATAAGGGGGACGAGGGACGGAACGAGGAGGGGGTAGAGGCGAAGCGAGGGGGGACCAGGGGCGGCACGGGGACGGAGGTCACGTGAGAGCGACGCAGCCTCCTCGTCGTCCCACACCCCGTCGCTCGTCCCTACGCCTCTACCCCCTCCTCGTTCCGTCAGAGTATGTACTTTCGTAGATCCTCATCATCCGCAATCGCCTTCAAACGTTCACGGACGACGCGAGCGTCCACCGTCACCGGCTCCGTGCCGCGCTCCGGCAGCTCGTAGAGCACATCCTCGAGCAGGGTCGTCATGACCGTGTGCAAGCGGCGGGCGCCGATGTTCTCCATCCGCTGGTTCACCATGGCCGCCGTGCGGGCGATCTCGCCGATGCCGTCGTCGGTGAAGGTGAGCGACGTGCCGTCGGCGGCGACGAGCGCCGCATACTGCTTGGTGAGCGCATTCTCCGGCTCCGTCATGATGCGCACGAAGTCGGCCTCGGTGAGCGGCTTCAGCTCCACCCGGATCGGGAAGCGCCCCTGCAGCTCCGGAATCAGGTCGCTCGGCTTGCTCACGTGGAACGCGCCGGCGGCGATGAAGAGCACGTGGTCCGTCTTCACCATGCCGTACTTCGTCTGCACGTTGGACCCTTCGACGATCGGCAGGAGGTCGCGCTGCACCCCCTCACGCGACACGTCGGGGCCGCCCATCTCGCTCTTGGCGCCGGCGATCTTGTCGATCTCGTCGAGGAAGATGATACCGAGCTTCTCCACGCGATCGAGCGCGTCGGCCACGACGTCATCGTGGTTGATGAGCTTGTCGTATTCCTCGTCGAGCAGGATGCGCCGCGCCTCGGCCACCGTGACGGTGCGCCGCTTCTTGCGCTTGGGGAGGACCTGCTCGAGCATCTCGGCGAAGTTGCCCATCCCCTCGGGGGCGCCCTGCTGGGCGAAGTCGAAGCCGCCCATGGACGACGCCGCGACCTCGATCTCGACCTCGCGCTGCTCCAGCTGGCCGTCGAGCAGGAGCTGCTTGAGCTTGTCGCGCGTCCGCCTGTGGCGTTCCTTCGTGAGGTCGTGCTCCTGCGTCACGCCGCCGGTGGACGACACGACGAACACGCTGGGCGCCGCCTCGCTTGGCGCGGCGGGGGCCGGCTCGGCCGGCGGCGGGAGGAGCAGGTCGAGGATGCGCTCGTCCACCTTGTTGTTGGCGAGGTCCTCCACATCGTGCTCGCGCTCGTGCCGCACCATGTCGATGGCGCTCTCGGCAAGGTCGCGCACCATGCCCTCGACGTCGCGCCCGACGTAGCCCACCTCGGTGAATTTCGACGCCTCCACCTTGATGAACGGCGCGCCGGTGAGCTTGGCGAGGCGACGGGCGATCTCCGTCTTGCCCACGCCCGTGGGACCGATGAGGATGATGTTGTTGGGCGCGATCTCCTCGCGGATCCCCTCGGGCGCCCGCTGGCGGCGCCATCGGTTGCGGAGCGCGATGGCGACGGCCTTCTTGGCGTCCCCCTGCCCCACGATATAGCGGTCGAGCTCGGTGACGATCTTGCGCGGGGTCAGGTCGGCCAGGCGGGCGAGGACCTGTTCGGTGCGGTTGGCGGGCATGCCCTAAGTTTAGCAGGTGCGGGCGAAACCAGCGCACCGACGGCGGCGTAGGACGGTCAACCCCTGACGGCCGACCACCCGATGCGCCCTACCCTCGCGACTGTCCTGCTCCTGCTCGCTTCCGCCGCCGCGGCGCAGGCGCCGCGCGCCTACTCATACGAGTTCCGGCTCGACCCGGGCGGCAAGAGGGGCGACGACGTGGTCCAGGGCACGGTGCGGGTGGCCGGGACCCGGGCACGCGTGGACACCGACGAGCGCAAGTCCGATGGCGACCGCAGCTATTTCCTGCTCGCCGACGGCGGGCGCACCCTCTACGTCGTGCACCCCGGGCGCCGGACGTACGAGCAACACGACGCCGATGAGTTCGCGCACGTGGTGGGGACCGCCATGCGCGCGGTGGGTCCGGTCCTGAAGATCTCGGTGCGCGACGTGCGGCTCGACACGGCGCGCCTCGGCGCGGGGGAGCGGGTGGCCGGGCGCGCCACGCAGCGCGTGCAGCTGCGCCAGCGCTGGACCACGAGCATGCGCGTGCTGGGCTTCGTCAAGGAGGATATGGGCGGGTCGTCGGTCGCCGAGTACTGGGCCGATCCGTCGCTGCCGCTGATGCGCAATCCGCTGTTCGACATTGTCAGCACCGCGCTGCTCGCGCTGGCGGCCGCCGATGCCGATTTCGTCGGCGATGCCGATGCGGCGCGCGCCCAGCTCTTTCGGGGATCGCCCCTCCGGGCCGACGTGCGCATGACGATGAGCGGCGAGAAGGGCGACGACGTGACGCGCCTGCGTTACGAGGTCACGAAATTCACGCCGGGCGGCGTGAACGACGCCGACCTCCTGCTTCCGAAGGGCTATCGCCGGTCAGCGGAGAAGCCCTTCCGGATGCAGTAGCGCTACTCCGGCTCGATGACGGTGATGTTCTGGTTCGTGAAGATGCAGATATCACCCGCGATCAGCAGCGACTTCCGGACGATCTCCGCGGCGGGGAGGGTGGTGTCGGCAAGCAGGGCCCGCGCCGCGGCCAGCGCATAGGGCCCCCCCGAGCCAATGGCGAGGACGCCGTCGTCCGGCTCGATGAGTTCCCCGTTGCCCGAGATGACGAAACCGTGGTCGCGGTCGCAGACGGCCAGCAGCGCCTCAAGGCGGCGCAGCACCCGGTCGCTGCGCCACTCCTTGGCCAGCTCCACCGCCGCCTTCGGCAGGTTGCCGGGATGCCGTTCGAGCTTCTCCTCGAACTTCTCGAAGAGGGTGAAGGCGTCGGCCGCCGCCCCGGCGAAACCGGCGAGCACGCGGCCGCCCTTGAGCGCGCGCACCTTCACGGCCCGCGATTTCATGACGGTCTCGCCGACCGACACCTGGCCGTCGCCGCCAATGGCCACCTTGCCGTCGCGGCGGACGGCGAGGATGGTAGTCGAGTGGATAGTCATAGTGTGGAAGATAGTGATGGTTGGGTAACGACGGGTGGAACGAGGAGGGGGTAGAGGCGAAGCGAGGAGGGACGAGGGGCGGAACGAGGAGGGAGGTCACCGGCGCGCGGACGATCTCCCTCCCCGTTCCACCCCTCTTCCCCCGTCCCTACGCCTCTACCTCCTCCTCGTTCCGCGATCGCCTACGCCTTCGAATCCACCGTCACATGCTCTGGCGTTACCATCTCCCCGAACTTCGCCCCCAGGTGCTTCAGCACGCCGTCCATCGTCGCATGCGTGCCCATCATCTTCATCATCACGCGGAAGAAGGGCGACTTGACCCACCCCGCCTCGGTAATGGTCACTTCGGTGCCGGCGCCCGTGGAGACGAGGTCGTAGGTCCAGACGCCGCCCCACTGCGACTTTTCGTCGGTGATGACCTCGGTGACGAGATACGACGGCGGGCGGATCTCGAGGAACTCGATGCTCATCGTCATCCCGCCGACCTCTTGCACCCAGACTTCATGGCCGTTGCGGCGTTCGCCCGGGACCGACGACGTGAAGTCGGGGTGCCACTTGGGGTAGTCGCCGAAATTGTGCAGCACCGCCCAGACGGAGTCGCGCGGCGCCGTGAGCTGGATGCGGCTCGAGACCGTGTGCTCGCGGGGCATGCGCAGGCCGACGACGTACACGCACGCCACCAGCGCCACGAGGACAATCACAGCGCGCTTGAGGAACTTCATCGGGGGCTCTCCACGTGTGGGGACCTCGCCTAATGTGCAGCACCAGCCACCCGCAGCCAATGATGGCTAGATTCCGCGCATGACCTCTCCCTGGCCCATCAGCTTCGAGGACGTGCTGGCCGCGCGCGAGCGGCTCCGCCCGTACCTCTCGCCGTCGCCGCTGCGGCGGTACCCCCTGCTCGACGAACTCGTCGGGCACGGCATCCAGGTCTTCGTGAAGCACGAGAACCACCTGCCGGTGCAGACCTTCAAGGTGCGCAACGGGCTGTCGGCGATCACGGCGCTCGGCCCCGCCGAGCGGACGCGGGGCGTGATCGGCGCGAGCACGGGCAACCACGGCCAGGGGATGGCCTACGCCGCCAACCTGCTCGGCATTCCATGCACGATCGTCGTCCCCGTGGGGAACAACCCGGAGAAGAACGCGGCCATCCGCGCGCTCGGCGCGGAACTCGTGGAGTTCGGCGCCGCCTACGATGATTCGTCCCGGCATTGCGCCGAGCTGTCCAGGGAACGCGGCATGACGCTGGTGCACGGCATCAACGACCGCACCGTGATTGCCGGCGCGGCGACGATGACGCTCGAGATGATGGAACAGCAGCCGGACCTGGACGTGATCTTCATCGCACTGGGCGGCGGCTCGCAGGCGGTCGGCGCGATGACGGTCACGCGCCGGCTCAGGCCGTCCGTGAAGGTCATTGCGGTGCAGAGCGAGGCAGCGCCGGCGCAGTACGAGAGCTGGAAGCGCGGCGAGGTCGTGCGCGCTCCGGTGCGCACTTTCGCGGAGGGGATCGCCACCGGCCAGGCCTACGAGTTGACGTTTGCCGCCTTGCGGGAGGGGCTCGCCGACTTCCTGCTCGTCAGCGAGGCCGCGCTGGCCGACTCGCTGCGCGAGTTGATCCGCACGACACACAACCTGCCGGAGGGCGCGGCTGCCGGTGGACTGGCCGGGCTGCGGCAGGTGGCCGCCGCCTGCGCGGGGCAGAAGGTGGGGATCGTGATGTGCGGGGGGAATATCAGCGTGGAGACGCTAAAATCGGTATTGAACGGCGATTGAGGATTTGGACCTAGGATTCCGACTGAGGATCTCGATGGCGGATTGCGATTGGCGACTGTCCGTGCGTTATCGCCTATCGGGATTCGAAATCGTGATCCTCGATCGCAATCCTAGGTCCAAATCCTGAATCACGACGCTTTCTTGGCTCTCTCGGAGACACGCGCGACCGTCGCCTCCGATCCGCACACGAAGATGTACTCGCGGTTGCGCACGTGGCTCACCTCGCCGACGCGCTCGCCGCGCGGGCTGTAGATGCCGATCTGCGCGCCGACGTATCGCTTGTACGCGCGCTCGATGGTCGCCACGGTGCCGCGCTCGGCGAGGCGCGCCTCCAGCCAGTCGCGCGACACGAACCCCTCGTCGCTGAACGACACCACGAGCGTGCGGGCGCGCACGGCGCGCAGCACGGCGGCGAGCGCGTCCTCGAACTGCCGCTTGCTGTTGAACCGGCTCGTGCGCTCGCGCACGTCCTCGCGCTTGCAGGCCACGCCGTAGCAGGCCGGCTTGTCCCAGCGCACCAGCGACTCCCAGATGTGGTAGTTGCCCAGGTACGAGTGCTGGTTGTACGGCGGGTCGAGATAGGCGACGTCGGTCTCGACGCCGCACGCGGCGTCGAGCGCGTCGAGGGCGAGCGCGCGCCCCTTGCCGGCGCGGGCGCGCGGCAGCACCGCGGGGAGCCGCAGCTCGAGGTCATTGTGCGCGCGCGGCGCCCACTGCTTGAGGTACGCCATCTGCACGCCGGTGGTGCTGTCCACCCGGTCGGCCGCCTCCATGAGCGAGACGAGCATCACCGCCTCGAGCTCCGGCGGCAGCGCCAGCGCGGCGAGACGCTCGCGGATCGCGTCCACGCGCTCGCCGTTCCTGGGATGGAAGAACCGCGACTGTTCGCAGAACGTCTGCGTGAAGTAGCCCGGGCGTCCCGGCAGCGCGTTGCACTCGGCGATCAGCACCTCGGCGTCGCGCACCACGTCGTCGTAGTCGGCCTCCACGTAGCAGCGCGACAGCACGTGCGCGTAGGCGTTGTGGTCGTTGGCGACGACGCGGAAGCCGGCGAGCTTGAGCGCGTGGCCCACGCGTGCCGTGCCGCTGAAGAGGTCGAGCACCGACCGCGCGCGCGCGTCGGCGCGCACGGCATCCACGATGAGTGGAAGCAGCGTGCGCTTGGAGCCGAGATACTTGATCACGACCTTGAGACGACGGTTGCGCGAGCGGCGCAACGGCCATTTCTGGTCGTGCAGGCGTGTGTTGCCTTCGCCGAATTCGGTCGTCAGGCACGCCCATCGCGTTAGATTCCTGCGCATGCCTGCCACCAGGAATTCGCTGCCCGCGACGCCCGCGACGCTCGTCGTCGGCGCGGGCCGTCTCGGCATCGCGATGGCCGCAGGACTGCGCGAAGCCGGGTGGCCCGTGGTGCTCGTCGCCCGTGGCAACGCGAGCGCGGCGCGCGCCGCGGCGTGCGGACTGGCCTTCGTCCGGTCGCTGGGCGACGCGCCCGCGGCGGGGCTCGTGCTCCTGTGCGTGCCCGACGATGCGGTGTCCAACGCCGCCCTGGCCCTCTGCGACCATCCACACCTGCTTTCGACCTCGGCCGTGGTGCTGCATACGAGCGGCGCCGTGCCCGTCGCGGCGCTGGTTGCCCTCGATGCCCTGGTTGCGGGCACCGGAAGCCTGCACCCGCTGCAGACGGTTACCGTACATTCCAGCGCCGGAGTGCTGCATGGCGCGCCGGCTGCCGTGTCGGGTGACGCAATCGCCATCGCCATGTCCGAGCGCATGTGCGAGGCCTTGGGGCTCGTCCCCTTCCGGCTCGCCGATGAGATGAAACCACTCCACCATGCCGCGAGCGCGGTAGCCGCGAACTTCACCGTCGCCCTGCTCGACGTGTCGATTCGCCTGGCCGTCGAGGCCGGCATGCCGACGGAAGCGGCGCGTTCGGCCTTTGCGGCGCTGGCCCGGAGCGCGGTCGACCGCGTAGCCGACCAGCCAACGGAAGAGGCACTGACCGGCCCGATCGTCCGCGGTGACGTGGGAACGGTGCGCGCGCACCTCGCCGCGCTACGCCGGTCGGCGCCCGAGTTCCTGCCCTTGTACATCGAGGCCGCCCGCTGTACGCTACGCCTCGCCCGACGCGCGGGACTCGACGCCGATGCCGCCCGGACCATTGCCGCCGCTCTCGACGACCCGGTACCTTCGTGATCCACATCGAATCGCTTGCCGCGTTGCGCGCCGTGGTGCGCGACGCCGTTGCAAGCAGGCAAGCCGTCCGCTTCGTCCCGACCATGGGCGCGCTGCACGACGGCCACGCCGCGCTCATTCGCGCGGCGCGCGCCGATGGCGGTCTCGTGCTCGTCAGCGTCTTCGTGAATCCGACGCAGTTCGGACCCAACGAGGACTTCGCACGCTATCCGCGCACGCCCGGTGCCGACGCCGCATTGGCCACCAAGGCGGGCGCCGATGCGCTCTGGGCGCCCCTCGTGGAAGACGTGTACCCCGCCGGCCCGAGCGCTCGACTCTCCGCCGGGGCGCTCGGCGCCGTCTGGGAGGGCGCGTTCCGTCCGGGACATTTCGACGGCGTGGCCACGGTCGTGGCCAAGTTGCTGGTCGCCAGCGGCGCCGACGTGCTGTATTTGGGGGAGAAGGACTATCAGCAGACAGTCGTCGTGCGGCGCCTCATCCGCGACCTGTTGCTCACCACCGAGGTGCGCGTGGTGCCGACCGTGCGCGAACCCGACGGCCTCGCGTTGAGCAGCCGCAACCGGTACCTCTCCGCCGACGATCGCCGCGCCGCGGCGGCGATTTCGCGCGGCTTGCGCGCCTGCGCCAAGCTGGCGGCGGACGGCGAACGCCGCGCCGATGCCCTGCTCGTCCACCTGCAGGATGTGATCGGCGGCGAACCGCGCGTGACGGTGCAGTATGCAGGGATTGCGGACCCCGACACACTGGAACCCGTGACCCTGCTGAACGCGCCCGCGCGTGCCCTCGTGGCCGCGTACGTGGGCGCCACGCGCCTGATCGACAACATTCTCCTCGTACCCCCCACTCCATGACGTTCTCCGTGCCCGACCTCGCCAAGCGCAAGCAGCAACGCCAGCCGATCGTGATGGTGACCGCGTACGACTACCCCTCGGCGCGCTTCGCCGAGCAGGCTGGGGTCGACGTGATCCTCGTGGGCGACTCGGCGGCCAACGTGGTGCTCGGGCTGGAACGCACGACGTCGATCACGATGGACACCATGGTGGTACTCGCCGCCGCCGCACGGCGTGGCGCGCCGCGGGCGTTGCTGGCCGGCGATCTTCCCTTCATGACGTACCAGGCGAGTGACGCCGACGCCGTGCGCAACGCGGGGCGGTTCGTGGCCGAGGCCGGGTGCGATGCCGTGAAACTCGAGGGGGGCGGCGCCATGGTGCGGCGCGTGAAGGCCATCGGCGGAGCTGGCATCGCGGTGATCGGGCACCTCGGCCTGTTACCGCAGAGCGCGGCCCGGTTTGGCGGGATGCGCGTGCAGGCAAGGACGCACGAGCGGGCGATCGCGCTGCTGGACGATGCCCTCGCGCTGCAGGACGCCGGCGCGGTGGCCATCGTGCTCGAGGCCATCCCGTCGGAGATTGCCGCCGCCGTCACCGAACGCCTTTCCGTGCCGACCGTGGGAATCGGCGCGGGGAGCGGCTGCGACGGCCAGGTGCTGGTCTTCCACGACGTGCTGGGGCTCGGCGCGGGCGCGCCGCCGTCCTTCGTGCGCCAGTATGCCGCGCTGGGCGAGGCCACTCGCGACGCCCTGGCGCACTATGCCGCCGACGTGAGGGAGAGACGGTTTCCGGCGGAGCAGGAAGGCTATCGCATCTCGGCCGACGAACTGGCTGCGTTCGAGCAGGCGCTCGCCGCGCGCGACGCTTCTACGCGCGCGGGTGCGCCTGCCGGTAGACCTGCTTGAGCCGTTCGACGCTGGTGTGCGTGTAGATCTGCGTCGTGCTCACCGAGGCGTGGCCCAGCAGTTCCTGCACGGCACGCAGGTCGGCGCCCGCATCGAGCAGGTGCGTGGCGAAGGTGTGGCGCAGGGAGTGCGTGCTGAGCCCCGCCCCTTCGTCCACCTGTGACAGCCAGCCGACGATCGCCTTCTGGATGGTGGAGAGGCTGGCCCGCTTGCCGCGGTCGGAGAGGAAGAAGGCCTGCCGGTCGGCGGCAGGCCCCACCGCGGCGATCACCTGGTCGCGCTTGCGTTCGAATTCGCGCAGCGCGCGCTGGGCGTGTGATCCCACGGGGACGATGCGTTCCTTGCGTCCCTTGCCGCGCACCTTCACCTGCCCGGCCAGCAGGTCGAGGTCGGCGCGGTTGATGCCGCGCAGCTCGCTGAGGCGAAGCCCGCACGAGTAGAGCAGCTCGATCATGGCGAGCGCCATCACGTCGCGATGCTTCCCCTCCTTCGCGCGCGTTTCCAGCGCCTGCAGCAGCGTTTCGACCTGTTTCCGGTCGAGGTGGCCCGGGAGGTACTTCTCGATCTTGGGGGAGCCGACGGCGCGCGCCGGGTTGCCGGCGACGAGGTCGTTGGCGTGGAGGAACCGAAAGAAGGTGCGCGCCGCGCTCAGCGCGCGGGCGATGGAGCGCTTGGCGAGCCCGCGTCGCGCGAGGTGCGCCATCCAGGAACGGAGGACGAGGCGGTCCACCTGCCCCCACTGCCAGTTCGGGTCGCCGTAGTGGGCGCCGAGGAACTCCCGCAGTTCACCCAGGTCGCGCGTGTACGCCGCCACGGTGTGCGGCGAGACGTCGCGCTCCTTGGCGAGGTGGGTGAGGAAGTCGGAGAGGAGATCGGGCATGCCTCAACTTAGACGACTGAGGGAGGGGGCGGGGTGCACTTTCGGGGGCTTGCGCATTGCTCAAGTACTTTGCATTGTAAAGCATCAGAGGACACCCAAGCCCTTGCCCGAGATCTCGCATGCTTGCTCCCCACTCCCCCGAGTCGCACGCGTCCATGCCCGCCGACGAGGCGGCCGATTGGGGTGAGGCGGTGCGCTGGTGGGAGAGTCGCCGCATCACGTACAACGCGATCCTCACCGCCCTCTTCGTGGCCCTGACCATCCGCACGTGGCCGCGGCTGCAGCCAGAACTCGGTCCGGACAAGATCCTGCCGTTGATTGTGCTCGCCCTGCTGGCAAACCTGTGCTACAGCACTGCCTACCTGCTCGACCCGCTGCTCAGCGCGTCACCCAATGCGCGCACCCGTCACCGGGTGCGGCTGGTGGTATGGGTAGCCGGCATGTTCCTCGCGATGGCCATCGAGACCTACTGGTTCCTCGATGAGATCCTGCTGCCACTATTGACCTGATGGTCGGCCCGTCCACCACCAACCTTCCCTCCGCATGCGAACTCCACGACAGGATTCCCTCGCGGCACCAGCTCGACTCGAAGGCATTTCGCGTCAGATGGGAAGCGGCTCGCCGGCCGTGACCGACGCCGAGTGGGCGGTCGCATTGGTGCGTGAGGCAGCAGCCGCGCACTTCGCGTCGCGCGCAAGCGCGCGGCCTGACGGCAGCGACGACGCCCACGCCCACCCCGGCCGCCACCGTTCCGTCGAACGGAGCGGCCGAGAATCGCCGCTCGCCTACCCTACCGTCCGGTAGTGGTCCAGCACCTTGTAGCTCCGCGCGCGCAGGCCGAAGATCAACGCCGCCACGAAGGCAAAGCCGGCGAAGAAGAACATCTGGAACGCCGTGACCCCAAAGCCGGTCGAGGCGATGAAGTTCGTGACGATCGCGTTCTTGACCCCGGCATTCACGACCAGGACCCACAGGTTGCCAACCGTCACGGCCAGGTCGAGCACCACCTGCATGCCACCGACGACCACCCACGACAATCCTGACGACACGATGCCGATGGTCATGCGTCGCAGCGCCGTCATCTCGTAGCCGAATCGCTTGAACGCCGGAAAGAGCACCAGGTTGTTGAACGGAATGAGCAGCATCACGAGCGCCGGATTGAGCGCCTGCATCTGCGACGACTGAAACCAGCTGGGCTTGCTCATCAAGTCCGCCTGCAGCACCCACGTCGAGGCCTTCTGGTCGAAGAGCGACCAGAACGGCGTCACGAGGGCGAACAGCACCAGCACCCGCAGGACCGAGCGCACGCCCTCGACGGCTTCATCCGGGTGCCGGCCCCTGGCCCCCTCGAGCTGCCACTGCACGCCCATGCCGCCGAACGCGATCACGGCCACGAGGGCCGCGCGTCGAACACAACCTTGGCGCGGTGCTTGTTCGTCTGGTCGAACTGGTCGCCCACAAAGGACGACACGCACGGCTTGATGCCCCCCGAGCCAAGCGCGATCAGGCCAAGGCCCGTATAGAAGCCCGCCTTGTTGTCCACGAAGAGGGCAAGGCACAGTTGCCCGATGCAGTAGACAAGGCTCAGCCACAGGATCGTGTTGTACTTCCCCCACAGCCGGTCGGCCAGCCATCCGCCGAGCAGCGGAAAGAAGTACACGCCGATGACGAAGGTGTGGAACACGTCCTTCGCCGCGCCCGG
>PNKL01000059.1 GCA_013822425.1 Gemmatimonas sp. | reverse complement strand
GGGTCTAGCGCCAGGTCTGCTGATCTTGAGTCCGATCGAAGTCCTGCCGTTCGAGAGCGAACGGGCGGCTCCGGGACATGAGGATACCATCAAACGGTCTGGCGACAAGCTGCGGGAGCCGCAGACGACCGGCAGTTTCATCGCCTTGCCAGGCGACGGTCAGCAATCAAGGATCCTGCCACCCCGGCAGCCAGGATCAGGAGCACCAATCCCAGCAAGTAGAAGTTGAAGCTGCTTCCGAGCATCCCCTTGAGCCACTCTGCGGCCAGCATCTTCACTCCAACGACCATCAGCACCACCGCGAGTGACACCTTCAGGTATCTGAACTTGTCGAGCATGCCCCCCAGCGCGAAATAGAGCGACCGGAGGCCGAGAATCGCAAAGACGTTGCTCGTGAAGACCAGGAATGGATCGGCGGTAATGGCGAAAATCGCAGGAATCGAGTCCACCGCAAAAACCAGGTCCGTAACCTCGACCACAATCAGAGCCAAGGCCAAGGGCGTCAGCATCCAGGTGCCGGGCCGGGCTTGATCCACGGCCACATCCGGGAGAGCGGCCGTACCGGGGAACTCGCTCTCATATGAGGCCGGTGCTCCAGCTCGCACGACGAAGTGCTGTCCGTGGAACCGCGCGGTAATCGGAAAGAAACGCCGGGTGAGGCGTACGATGATGTTCTGGTTGGGGTCCGTGTGCTCCGTCTTCAAGATCAGCATCTTGATCCCTGTGACGATCAGGAACACACCAAAGACATAGAGAACCCAGTGGAACTCGGCGATCAGGGTGGCGCCCAGGGCAATCATGGCACCGCGCATCACCAAGGCGCCAAGGATGCCCCAGAACAGCACGCGATGCTGGTAGATCGCTGGCACCGCGAAGAAACCGAAGATCATCGCGATCACGAAGATGTTGTCGACACTCAGCGACTTCTCAACGACGTACCCCGTCAGGTACTTGACCGTGGCCGTCGTGCCATTGTTGATCACTCCGTCGACCGCATCAATCGCACTCCCGAGTCCCAGCCAGTGGTTCTCGTACCCGTAGTACACGAACACGGAGAAGGACAGCCCCAGCGTGGCCCACACGGCGGACCACACGAGCGCCTCCCTCACCGTCACCACATGGGCTTTCCGGTGAAAGACCCCGAGGTCCAGCGCCAACATCAGCAGCACGAAAACGATAAATCCTGCCCAAAGCCACATCATCTGTTACGTTCCTCTTTTGCGGGACAAGCCGCCTGGCGTTCGCCGATCAGTCACTGCTGCTGGCGCATTCATGACGCACATCGCCAGGGGCACTGGTTCCATGCTGCGGTCGGCGGTGGGGACGACGCCGGCGCCGTCGGTCTCCCTCCACACGAGATCACGATTGCGACTGCCCGCGCAGCGCCTCGATCTCTCGCCGCAACGCGCGCACCTCGTCGAGGATCAACCGGGTCTGCGCCTCTCCCTCGCCCTTGAGGTCTTCGGTGACCTGCGCCTGCATCGCGTTGACGACCACCGCGATGAACAGGTTCAGCACCATGAACGTTGCGATGAGCAAGTAGATGACGAAGAATACCCAGGCGTACCGCGACTGCGCCATGACGCCGCGCGCAATGTCAGGCCAGCCTTCCACCGTCATCACCTGGAACAGCGTGAACAGCGAGGCGCCGAGATGGCCAAAGAGCTCCGGCGCGATCGTGCCGAAGAGCTTCGTCGCCATGACCGCCGATACGTACAGCACGAGCGCCATCAGGCCGACGATTGACGCCATGCCCGGCAATGCCGTGAGCAGGGCGCCGACCACCCCGCGCATCGATGGCACCAGCGAAACCAGCCGCAGCACACGCAGCACGCGCAGGGCGCGCAGGACGGCGAACGCACCACCCGCGGGCATCAGCGCGATTCCCACGACCACGAAATCGAACACGCGCCACGGGTCGTGGAAGAAGCGACGGCGGTGGACGAAGAAGCGCGACAGCAACTCGACCACGAAGACGCCCAGAACCGTGCGGTCGAATGCGTACAGCACATCACCGAAACGTGCGACGAACTGGGGCGACGTCTCGATGCCGAGCGTAATGGCGTTCGCGACGATCAGCGCGGTGATGGTCCTTTCGAACCGCCGATTCTCGATGAAAACGCGGACACGCTCGCGTGGGCCCGGAACGAGATCTGCAATGGTCCTGTTCATCGTATGGCCGTGTCAATCATCTGTACTGGTCGCCGCTTCGCGAAGTCGATGCGACCTGTACGCGAATACCCAAAGGAGGATCGTGGCTTCCCATGCTGGAAGGGTTGCGGCAACAAGCGCCACGGCGAGGCCTGCGGGGAGGAGCGTTGCGCATCGCTGGGCGGTGAGCAGTGGGGGGTGCCGCGGCGCGAGCAAGCCAACATACACATCGTCGCAGCCCGTGGGTAGTGCGGGAGTGACATACTCCTCTGAGCTCCTGGAACCTAAGTCTCGGCAGAGGCGTAACTTGCCTTGGGCGGCGCCGCCTGATATCTTTATTGGCTATGTTGTCGTTTGACATCCGCTCGCTCGAGCATGAAGCGGCCACGGTTGACGCCGTGCTGCCGCCTGATGATGGCGTGTGGATGGAAGAGGACATTCTCCGTCCGATAGGTGAGGGAATCCGGGTCACCGGGCGCCTCTCGGCTGCCGGCACAGGGCGGTATTACTTCAGCGGGCACCTGGCCGGTGCGTCGCAGGGGGAATGCCGGCGGTGTCTCGTCCCGGTGGTATCGGCGGTCGACGTGGATGTTCACGTTCTTTTCGCGGTCGCCGGCGGCGAGGATGACGACGATCCGGATGTGTTCCTGCTGGAACACACCCGAGGTGATGTGATTGACCTGCGTCCCGCGGTGCGGGAACAGTGGCTGCTCGAAGTGCCGCGCTTCCCGGCCTGCCGCCCCGACTGCCAGGGGCTGTGTCCGAAATGCGGGGCCGACTTGAACGCCGGGGCATGCGGGTGCGCTCCGGAGACCGATCCCCGATGGGATGCGTTGCGGAAGCTCCGCGACGCGCCCGAATGACCTGACCCTGTCACGAGACGACGATGGCCGTCCCGAAGAGAAAGACGTCGAAGCGGAAGAAGCGAGCCCGCAATACGCACAAGAAGGCCCCGGCGATCAACATCCAGGCTTGCCCGAAGTGCGGCGCGCAGAAGCGCCCGCATCGCGTCTGCCCTGAATGCGGATTCTACGCCGGCGAGCAGCGGGTCACCAAGAAGGACAGCTGACGTTGGCGCGCATCGCGCTGGACGCCATGGGCGGCGATCACGCCCCTGCGGCGACGATCGCGGGCGCCCTTCTCGCGCTTCGGGAACTCGCCCCCGAACACGGCATCCAGCTGGTCGGACGTCCCGAGGCCATCCGCGCGGAACTTGACGCGCAGTTGGCCGCGGCGCCGGCTGCCGTCCGGGAGCAGGCGCATCGCCTGAGCGTCGTCGAGGCCGCCGAGGTGATCGAGATGACCGACAAGCCGTCGGTCGCGATCCGCGGCAAGCCCAACAGTTCCATGGCCGTCGGCCTGCGCCTGCAGGCGGAAGGCCTGTCTGACGCATTCGTCAGCGCCGGCAACACCGGGGCGCAGATGGCCGCGTCCACGTTCATCCTGCGGCTGCACGAGGGGCTGACGCGTCCGGCGATCGGGACGCTCTTTCCGAGCGCACGTGTCCCCGTGGTGGTGCTCGACAGCGGCGCCAACGTGGACTGCTCGGCGGCGGAACTTGTGCAGTTCGCCCGTCTCGGCGCCGTGTACGCCGAAGACGTGCTCGGTCGCCCCAATCCCGCCATCGCCCTGCTATCCATCGGCGAGGAACCGGAGAAGGGGAACGTCGCCGTGAAGGACGCGCATCGCGAGCTCGCCGCGGCGCAGGGGATCAACTTCATCGGCAACGTCGAGGGACGGGACGTCCCGATGGGAGTGTGCGACCGCGGTCCGGTGGATGTCGTCGTCTGCGACGGCTTTGTCGGCAACGTGCTGCTCAAGTTCTACGAGAGCGTGCCCAAGCTGATCCTCGGGTTGCTCGCCAAGAGCGGCGTCACGCGGGAGCAGCTCGCCGGCGCCCTGCAGGGCCTCGACTACGCGGTGCATGGCGGCGCGCCGCTGCTCGGCGTGAAGGGCGTCTCGATCATCTGCCACGGCAAGTCGTCGCCCGAGGCGATCAAGAATGGCATCCTGGTGGGGCTGCGCACCGCGGTATCGCGCATGAGCGACCATATCGGCCAGCGCCTGGCCGCCACTGCTGGAGGAAGCACCGCATGAAGCGCCCGCTCGCGATGATCACCGGCACCGGGCACGCCGTGCCGAAGCGAATCCTGACCAACCACGAATTCGCCGCGCTTGGCATCGAGACCAGTGACGAGTGGATCGTGGAGCGCACCGGCATCAAGCAGCGCTACATCGCGGGCGAAGGCGAGTCGCTGACCTCGCTGTCCTCGGATGCGGCGCGCGCGGCCATGAAGGCGGCCGGCGTCACCGCGCCTGAACTCGACATCATCATTCTCGGCACCGCCTCGCCCGACCGGCTGCTCCCGGCCACCGCCGTGGAAGTGCAGGCCGCCATCGGCGCCACGCGCGCGGCCGCGTTCGACATCTCGGCGGCCTGCAGCGGCTGGGTGTACGGCATGAAGATGGCCGAAGGCCTGCTGGCGATGGGGGATGCCGAGACGGTGCTCGTCATTGGCTCGGAGACGCTCTCCCGCATCGTGAATTGGAGGGACCGCAACACCTGCGTGCTGTTCGGCGACGGCGCCGGCGCAACGGTGGTGAAGCGCTCCACGAAGGGGCGCGGCATCCTGTCGGCCTACATGCGCAGCGACGGCACGCTGGCCGACCTGCTCCAGCGCGAGGCTGGCGGCTCACTCCGCCCGGTGACGCCCGAGATCATCGCCGACGGGAGCAACTGCATCAGCATGGCGGGCCGCGAGGTCTTCAAGAATGCGGTGCGCTCCATGGCGGACGCGTGCGACCGCGCGCTGGACGGCGCCAAGCTGGCGGCGAGCGACATTGACCTGCTGATTCCGCATCAGGCGAACATCCGCATCATCGAGGCGACGGCGAAGCACGCCGGCATGCCCATGGAAAAGGTCTACGTGAATGTGGACCGGTACGGCAATACATCCGCCGCGTCCATTCCGATTGCCCTCGACGAGGCGCTGCGCGCGGGGCGGATCAAGGAAGGGATGACGGTGATGTTCGTCGCGTTCGGTGCCGGGTTCACGTGGGGCAGTCTCGTGGTGCGTTTCTAACCGCGCATGCAGCTCCTCCTGCTCTTTCCGGGCCAGGGCTCGCAGAAGCCCGGCATGGCGAAGGACCTGGCCGAGCAGTTCCCGGCGGCGCGCGGCGTCTTCGCCGCCGCGGACGCCGCGCTTGGTGCGCCGCTCTCGGCGCTCTGCTTCGAGGGACCGGCCGAGGAGCTGACGCGGACGCACAACGCGCAGCCCGCACTGCTGGCGCACGGCGCGGCCGTGTGGGCGGTCGTGAAGGAGCGGGCCGCGCCGCTGGTGGCGGCCGCGGCCGGGCATTCGCTCGGCGAGTTCTCCGCGTACCACGCCGCTGGCGCGCTCCCGCTTGCGGATGCGCTTCGCCTCGTGCGCCGTCGCGGCGAGCTGATGTACGAAACGGGCGTCCAGACGCCCGGCGCGATGGCCGCCATCCTCGGCGAGCTGCAGCGTCCGATTGACGAGATCTGCGCCGAGGCGAGCACCGCCGGCGTGGTGGTGCCCGCCAACTACAACGCGCTGGAGCAGGTCGTCATTTCCGGGGAAGTGACGGGCGTCGAGCGCGGCATGGAACTGGCCAAGACTGCCGGGGCCAAGCGCGCCGTGCGCCTGCAGGTCAGCGGGGCGTTTCACTCGCCACTCATGCAGCCTGCGGAGGCCGGCCTAGGCAAGGCGCTCGGGTTGGCGGCCTGGAGCGCCCCCGCGTGGCCCGTCTTTTCGAATGTCACCGCCGCGGCCGTGACCGATGCGTCGGTCGCCCGCGACCTGCTGCTTCGCCAGCTGACGTCGCCCGTGCGTTGGGTTGCCATCATCCAGGCGATGGCGGCAGCGTACCCGGGCGCTACCTTCGTTGAAATGGGACCCGGCAACGTGCTGACCGGGCTGCTCAAGCGCCTCGCGCCCAACCATGCCGCCCGAACGTGCGGCACGGCGACTGAGGTGGAGTCGCTGCTGGGCATGCTCTAGCGTCGCGCCGCGGGCAGGCCCATTGGGCCCCATCCTTTTCTTCCGTCTCCCGTCTCCCGTCTGGCTCACATGATCTCTCTCACCGGAAAGACCGCTCTCGTCACCGGCTCCACCCGCGGCATCGGCCGCGCCATCGCCGAGGAACTGGTGGCGTGCGGCGCGCGCGTTGCCGTGGTGGGGCGTGACCTCGCAACCGCCGAACGCGTGGCCGAGGAACTGGGCGAGGCGCGCGGGTTTGCCTGCGACGTCTCCGACCCGGCCTCGGTGACCATGCTCGTCCAGACCGTCGAGGACGCCTTCGGCACGCTCGATATCCTGGTGAACAACGCGGGCATCACGAAGGACAACTTGATGGCGCGCATGAAGGACGAGGACTGGGACGCCGTGTTGGCCACCAACCTGCGGTCGGCCTTTGTCGCGACGCGGGCCGCCCAGCGCGGCATGATGAAGCGCCGCTGGGGCCGGATCATCAACATCACGAGCGTCGTGGGGCTGGTTGGCAACAAGGGACAGGCCAACTACGCGGCCTCCAAGGCGGGGTTGATCGGGTTCACCAAGGCGGCGGCCAAGGAGCTGTCGTCCCGCAACATCCTGGTGAATGCCGTCGCCCCCGGGTACATCCGGACCGACATGACCGCCCAACTGAACGAGGACGCCCGGACGGCCCTGTCGTCCCAGATTCCGCTGGGGCGCCTCGGGGAGCCCAAGGACATCGCCGGGGCGGTGGCCTTCCTGGCCTCCGACCTGGCCGCCTACATCACCGGGCAGGTCCTGGTGGTGGACGGCGGGATGGTGATGTAGCGGAACGCGACATCGACTATATTAAGTCTTCCCTCCACTCCAACGTTCGAGAGGATCGCGGTATGGCCGACCATGGCGACAAGGTAAAGGACATCATCGAGAAGGAACTGGGCGTCGAGCGCGAGAAGCTGACCGCGGAAGCGAGCTTCATCGAGGACCTCGGAGCCGACAGTCTCGACATCGTCGAACTGGTGATGGAGTTCGAGAAGGAGTTCAACATCGACATCCCCGATGAGGATGCCGAGAAGCTCCGCACGGTGGGCGACGCCATCGCGTACCTGAACCAGAAGATCGGCTGACGCGATGAGGCGCCGGGTCGTCGTCACAGGTCTCGGATGCGTCACTCCCGTCGGTAACGACGTGGGGAGTACGTGGCAGGCGCTGCTCGACGGGAAGTCGGGGGGCGCCCCCATCACGCACTTCGATACCACGCACCACAAGGTGCGTTTCGCCTGTGAGGTGAAGGGGTTCGACCCGGCGCTGTACATGGACCGCAAGGAGATCAAGCGGTCCGACTTGTACACGCAGTATGCCGTTGCGGCGGCCACGCAGGCCATGACCGACGCCGGCCTCGGGGACGGGACGGGGTATGATGCGTTCCGCACGGGTGTGGTGATCGCCAGCGGCATCGGCGGCATCAACACCTTCGAGGAGCAGCACGAAGTCCTGTTGAAGTCGGGGCCGGGGCGCATCTCCGCGTTCTTCATCCCGATGTTCATCAGCGACATCGCGTCGGGCGTCGTTTCCATGCGCTTCCAGGCGAAGGGGCCGAACTTCTGCACGGTGTCGGCGTGCGCGTCGTCGGGGCACGGCATCGGCATCTCGTTCCGGTCCATCCAGTACGGCGACGCCGATATCATGATCGCGGGCGGTGCCGAGGCGTCGGTGACCGCGATGTCGATGGCGGGCTTTGCGAACATGCAGGCGCTGTCCACGCGCAACGACGATCCAGCGCGGGCCTCGCGGCCCTTTGACGCCACGCGCGACGGGTTTGTGCTGGGCGAGGGGAGCGGTGTCGTGATCCTCGAGGAGCTGGAGCATGCGCGCG
This sequence comes from Gemmatimonas sp., assembly GCA_013822425.1. Lineage (GTDB taxonomy): Bacteria > Gemmatimonadota > Gemmatimonadetes > Gemmatimonadales > Gemmatimonadaceae > PNKL01. Next base: position 9,139 of record PNKL01000059.1, on the reverse strand, counting down.
CACGCGGGGCGCGCATCTACGGCGAGGTGGCCGGCTTCGGGATGACGGGCGATGCGTATCACCTGACGGGGCAGCCCGAAGACCACGAGGGGCTGCAGCGGGCGATGCGGCGTGCGCTCGAGGATGGCGGCATCTCGCCAGCCGAACTGCACTACGTGAACGCGCACGGCACTTCGACGCCGCTGAACGACCCCAACGAGATTCGCGCCATCAAGGCGGTGCTCGGACCGCACGCATCCGCGGTGAATGTCAGCTCCACGAAGTCGAGTACGGGACACATGCTGGGCGCCGCCGGGGCGGCGGAGACGATCTTCTCGACGCTCGCCATCTACCATGGCGTGGTGCCTCCCACGATCAACCTGCAGTCGCCCGACCCCGAGTGCGACCTCGACTGCACGGCCAACGTGCCGGTGAAGCGTCCCGTGAGCGCGGTGCTCAACAACTCCTCCGGTTTCGGCGGGCACAACACTTCGCTCGCGCTCACCCGGTTCCGGGACTGAGTCGATGGGCGCTCCGGCGCAGGTCTCCTTCGACCGGATCCACGATCCGGTCCTGCGACGTATCGGCGAGCGGCTGGCGGACGGCGAACGGCTGACCGCGTCGGACGGCCTGGCGCTGTACCGCAGCGCCGACCTCACGGGGCTGGGCCTGCTGGCCGATGCCGTGAACCGCGCCAGGAACGGCGACGTGGTGACATTTGCGTCGAACCAGCACATCAACCCGACCAACATCTGCGTCCTGCGGAAGACCTGCGTCTTCTGCGGGTATGCCCGGCTTCCCAAGGAAGCGGGGGCGTACCGGTACTCGCTCGACCAAGTGCTGGCGGAGGCGGCGCACGCGGCGGACGGGCTGACGCGCGAGTTCCACATCGTGGGCGGGCTCGACATGAAGGCGGGGCTGGCTTACTACACCGAGATGTTCCGGGCGCTGAAGGCCAACTTCCCGCACGTGCACATCAAGGCGCTGACCGCGGTGGAGATCGCCCACATCGCGCGCATCGAGAAGATGCCGTGGCGCGACGTGCTGGTGGCGCTCAAGGATGCGGGACTCGACACGATGCCGGGCGGCGGCGCCGAGACGTTCAGCGCCGCAGTGCGGGCGCGCATTTCCGACAAGAAGCTGGCCGGGGCGGAGTACATCGGCGTGCATCGCACGGCGCACGAGCTCGGCATCCGCACCAACTGTACCATGCTCTACGGCCACGTCGAGACGCTCGACGACCGCCTGGAGCATCTGCAGATGCTCCGCGAGCTGCAGGACGAAACGGGCGGCTTTCTGGCGTACGTCCCGCTGGCCTACCATCCCGACGACAACGAGCTGGGCCGGGAACTCGGACGGCAGGGAACGGCAACCACCGGATGGGACGACCTGCGCCAACTCGCGGTCGGCCGTCTCTTCCTCGACAACTTCCAGCACATCAAGTCGCACTGGATCATGGTCACCCCGTCGCTCTCGCAGGTGGCGCTGCACTACGGCGTCAACGACCTCGAGGGAACGGTCGTGCGCGAGAAGATCTACCACGCGGTGGGCGCGCACACGCCGCAGGCCATGACGCTCGACGCCATCCTTGCGCTCATCCGGGGGGCCGGCAAGGTGCCCGCGGAACGCGACTCGTTCTACCGGATCCTGCGCACAGCGTTCGACACGGCATCGGTGCCGGCGGCGGTGGCCTGATGCGCGTCGGCCGGATTCCGTACCTCAACTGCGCCCCCGTCTACGGCGCGGTGGACCGCGGCATCGTGACGCTCGACGCCGAGCTCGTGAGCGGCGTGCCCACGGCGCTCAACCGCGGCATGGCCGACGGATTCCTCGACGTCTCCGTGGTCTCGGCGGTCGAGTATGCCCGCGATGCGGGCAAGTACCTCCTCCTGCCGGACCTCGCCATCTCGTGCAACGGGGATGTCCGGAGCGTGATGCTCTTCTCCACGCGCCCGGCGCGCGAACTGGACGGCGAGCGGGTGCTCGTGAGCCGCAGTTCGATGACGTCGGTTGCCCTGCTCGAACTGCTCTTCGAGCACGTCTGGAAGGTGCAACCCGTTTTTGTCCCGGGAGACACCGAGGCGGACGACCTGCGACGCGACCAATCGCCCGTAGCAGCCCGGCTCGTGATCGGCGACGCCGCGTTGATGCTGCGCCATCGCGAACATCCGGTGGCCGTCGCGCACGGCCGCGACTATGCGTTCGTGTACGACCTGGGCGGCGAGTGGAAGCGCTGGACGGGGCTGCCGTTTGTCTTCGCCGTATGGGTGGCGCGACGCGAGGTGAATGTGCGCGAGGCGCTGCAGGTGCATGGCGCCCTCATGGAGAGCCGCGCGTGGGGGATCGCCCACCTCGCGCAGATTTCCGCGGAGGCCTCGGCCACCTGCCGCCTGCCGCCCGCCGTCATTCACGAGTACCTCGCCGGCCTCGATTACGGACTGGGGCTCGAGTATCTCGAAGGGCTCTCGGAGTTCTTCCGCCGTCTCGAACTTGCGGGGAAGGTCCCGCAGGGCCAGCTCGTCTTCCTTGCCGCCGCCTGAACCGCCCCCCCCCTCGCCGCGTCTCGTCCATGTCCGAGCTTTCCAACCTCCTCGATCTCTACAAGCACGCACCGCTCCTCGAGCTGGGCGCGCTGGCGGACGCGCGTCGGCGCGAGCTGCACCCCGAGGGCATCGTCTCGTACATCGTGGACCGCAACATCAATTACACCAACGTCTGCGTGGCCGACTGCGGCTTCTGCGCCTTCTATCGGCGCCCCAGGCATGGCGAGGGCTATACGCTCTCCTATGAGGAGATTGGGGCGAAGATCGAGGAGACCAAGGCGCTCGGCGGCATTCAGATCCTCATCCAGGGCGGGCACAACCCCTACATCCCGTTCGAGTGGTACCTGGAGCTGATCCGGTACATCAAGCGCAACCACCCCATCCACGTGCACGGGTTCTCGCCGAGCGAGGTGGACTTCTGGGCAACGCTGTACCGCATGGAGGCGCGCGAGATCATTCGCCAGCTGATCGAGGCGGGGCTCGATTCAATTCCCGGCGGCGGCGGCGAGATCCTGGTGCAGCGCGTGCGCGACATCGTGGCGCCCAAGAAGGCGGGCGCCGACCGCTGGCTGGAGATCATGGAGATCGCGCACCAGGAGGGACTGAAGACCTCCTGCACGATGATGTTCGGCATCGGCGAGACGCTCGAGGAGCGCATGGAGCACCTCGTGCGCCTCCGGGACGTGCAGTCGCGCACCAACGGATTCACGGCGTTCATCACCTGGCCGCTGCAGCCGGAAAACACACCGACGCTCAGCCACCAGCCAAAGACCGACGCCGTGGAGTACCTTCGCACCGTGGCCTTTTCGCGGCTTGTCCTCGACAACATCCCGAACATCCAGGCGAGCTGGGTGACGATGGGCCTGAAGGTCGGACAGATCGCGCTGTCGTACGGCTGCAATGACTTCGGCTCGCTGATGATCGAGGAGAACGTGGTCTCGGCGGCGAACACGACGTACCAGACGACGACGGAAGAGATCGAGCGGCTGATCACCGACGCGGGCTTCACGCCGCGGCGGCGCCGGCAGGACTACCAGCTTCTCGCCCCTGCGGCGGCCTAGGAGAAATGGCGCATATGGGTGTCCGCTTCGGGTCAGGAGCGCGAAAGGCCATCGATGCTGCGATGGTCGAAGCCGGGCGCCACGGCCTCGCCCTCCCGAACTCGCTGCACCTGCTGCTGGGCATGCTGCGCGCGGAACGCGGCGTCGCCAGCCAGATGCTGGCCATGCTGGGCATGCCCGTGGACCTGCTGGTGCGCGCCGTCGAGTCGCGCCTGTCGGGTGCAGGCGCGGCCGCAATGGCGGAGAGCGAGGACGCCGCGGAAGCGATCCTGCGCGCCGCGGGCGACCAGGCCGAGCGCCGCGGCGGCGGTGTCGTTACGGAGGGAGACATCATGCGGGCCATGGGACACAGTCCGTCCAGTGGCGCCGGTCGCGTCTTGATGGAGGCCGGCATCACCGCCGAGCGCCTCGACCAGTTGCCGGCGGAGCTGTCGGGCGACGCAATGCCGGCGGTCAGCGTGCGCCCGGTGTCGCGGATTCGCACCGGCATCGGCTACGACTCGCACCGGCTCGGCCCGGGCGACGGCGTCGTGCTGGGCGGCGTGCTCATTCCCGCGCAGCAGCGCCTCGTGGGGCACAGCGACGGCGACGCCGTGGCGCATGCCGTCACCGACGCCGTCCTCGGCGGCGCCGGCGTGGGGGACATCGGTGAGATGTTCTCCGACACGGATGCGGTCAACAAGGGACGCGACTCCATCGAGATGCTGCACATCGCCGTGGAGCGGGTGCGGCTGTCCGGGTGGACGCCGTCGCAGGTGGACGTGACCATCATCGCCGAATACCCGCGCATCGGGCCGTACCGCGCCTCGATGCGCGAGCGCCTGGCGCAGGCGCTCGGCGTGAGCGTGGCCGACGTGATGGTGAAGGGCAAGAGCAACGAGGGCATGGGGTGGATCGGTCGCGGCGAGGGCATCGCGGTGATCGCGGTCGCGACGCTGCAGACGTTTGACGTGGAGCGCCGGTGACGGCTTTGCTGGACTGGGTCAATTCGCTCGACCTCGGCACCCTGTACGTCCTGCTCGGCGTCGTGGCGTTCGTGGAGAGCATCTTTCCCCCTGCGCCCGCCGACGTCGTGGTGGCCTTTGGTGCGTTCTATGCCGCACGACGAGACGCCGAGTTCTGGCCCGTCGTCGTCGCCATCGTCCTCGGCAGCGTGCTGGGCTCGCTCGTGGTCTACACGGTTGCCCGCCGATTCGGCGCCGACTGGATGCATGCCCGGTTGCGGCGCTTTCATCTGCTGAACGCCGAAGAGAAGCTGGAGGGTCTGTACGCGCACTACGGCCTCGCCGCGCTCTTCGTGAGCCGCTTTGTGCCGGGTCTGCGGGCGGTCGTGTCGCCCATGGCGGGCGCCCTGCGGGTCAAGGTGCTGCGGTACACCGCCGTCATCGCCCTCGCGTGCGTCATCTGGTACGGCCTGATCATCTGGATCGCGTTCCGCGTCGGCAGCGACTGGGAAACGGTGAAGGCGTCGCTGCACGTCGTGGGGCTGCGCGTCGGTATTTCGGCCGCGGTGCTCATCGCCGTCCTGGCGGTGGTGGGGCACCGGCTCTGGCTTCGCCATCGTGCGAAACATCCGCGCAAGGCGGAGTGACCGGCCCCGCAGACACCCTCCGCCCGTTCCTGCTCGAGCGCTTCGCCGAGTTCCTGACGCTCGAGCAGGGAAGCTCCGTGCGCACCGACGAGAGCTACGCGCGCGATCTGCAACGGCTTGCGGAGTGGGCCGTGGCGCATGGAGTCCCCGCTCCCGCGGCGCTGACCGCGGCGCACCTGCGCGAATTCGTCTACTACCTCAAGGATCTCGGGCTCGCGCCCGCGTCAATCCGGCGCGGCGTGTCCGCCATTCGCACCTGGTTCAGGTTCCTGATGGCCGAAGGGGTGGTGCAAGCCGATCCGAGCGAGCGCCTGGAGACCCCCAGGAAGTGGCGCACGCTCCCGGAGGTACTCACGACGGCGGAAGTCGAGCGCCTGCTCGGCGCGATTTCGCTCGAAGAGCCGCTCGCGTTCCGCGACCGCGCCATGCTGGAACTGGCCTACGGCGCCGGGTTGCGCGTCGGCGAGTGGATCACGCTCAAGGTGAGCGACCTCATGCTCGACGAGGGCGTAGTGCGCGTCTTCGGAAAGGGCGGCAAGGAGCGGCTGGTTCCCGTGGGCGGCAGCGCCACGGGGGCCGTGGCCATCTACCTGCGCGAACTTCGCCCCCGCCTCGAACGCGGCAAGGGGGCGGGGGTGCTCTTCCTGAACGCCCGTGGCGCGCCGCTCAGTCGTATGGGGGCGTGGAAGCTGCTCCGAAAGTACGTCCAGTTGGCGGGAATCACGAAGCCCGTCACGCCACACACGCTGCGCCATTCGTTCGCGACGCACCTGCTCGAGGGCGGCGCCGACCTGCGGTCGGTGCAGGAGATGCTCGGCCACGCCGACATCAGCACGACGCAAATCTACACGCACGTGGACCGGGAGTACCTGCGCTCGGTGCACCGGCAGTATCATCCGCGCGGGTAGGGCAGGGCACAGGAACCATGGAACCCGGCGCATGGCTAGTTTTCGAACGATGATTCTCGTCATCGACAACTACGACTCGTTCACCTACAACCTCGTCCAGTATCTCGGCGAGCTGGGTGAGGCGGTGCGCGTCGAGCGGAATGATGCGATCGCGGTGGACGATATCGCCGCGCTCGCGCCGACGGCCATCGTGCTCTCGCCGGGACCTGGCACGCCGGTCGAGGCGGGCATCACCGTACCGGTGATTCGGCGATACGGCGCGCAGGTGCCGATGCTCGGCGTCTGCCTTGGCCATCAGGCGATCGGCGAGGCGTATGGCGGGCGCGTGATTCGCGCGCCGCGCGGCGTCATGCACGGCAAGACGTCCAGCGTGCTGCACGACGGGTCCGGGCTGTTCGCGGGTCTCCCGTCGCCATTGCGCGTTATGCGCTATCACTCCCTGGTCGTCGAGCATGATACGCTCCCCACGTGCCTCGAGGTGACGGCACGGGCCGCCGACGACGCCACGGAGATCCACGCCCTCCGTCACCGGACGCACCCCGTGTGGGGCGTGCAATTCCACCCTGAGTCCATCCTGACGCAGGACGGCAAGCGGCTGCTCGCCAACTTCCTGCGGCTCGCCCGTTCCGGAGTGTCCGCATGAAGATCCTCCGACGCGTTCTGGTGACCGTTGGCGCCGCGATTCCGGTCGTGGCGTTCCTCTTCTTCTTCGTGGTCGCGCGGGTGGTGGGCGCGCGCATGAACCGCGTCGACGACACGAAGGCGATCGCCGTTTCCGAACGCGCACAGGCGCTGCACGCGTCGCTGCTCGTCGCCGACCTGCACAACGACCTGCTGCTCTGGGACCGCAATCCCATTCCGCCGGGGATGTGGGGCCACACCGACGTCACGCGCCTGGTGGAAGGCAACGTCGCCATCCAGGTCTTCTCGACCGTCACCAAGACGCCCAAAGGCCAGAACTACGAGCGCAACAGCGCCGCCACCGACAACATCACCCTGCTGGCCGTGGGGTCGCGGTGGCCGCGGCGCACGTGGAACAGCCGTCTCCAGCGCGCGCTGTTCCAGGCCGACAAGCTCGACCATGCCGCCGCCATCTCCGAGGGGCGGTTGGTCGTTGTCCATACGGCGGCGGAACTGCGGAAGGCGCTCGATTTCCGCGCCGGCACGCCGGGCATCAAGCCCGTCATCGGCCTGCTCGGCACCGAGGGGCTGCAGGCGATAGATGGAGAGCTCGCCGCGATCGACACGCTCTTCGCGCACGGCTTCCGCATGGCGGGCCTCGCGCACTTCTTCGACAATGAGGTGGCGGGCTCGGCCCACGGCGAGGCCAAGGGCGGCCTCACGCCGCTGGGGCGCCGTGTCGTCGAGCGGATGCAGGAACTCGGCATGATCGTGGATCTCGCGCACGTGTCGCCGCAGGCCTTTTCCGAGATGCTCGCCCTGACGGCGAAGCCGGTGGTCGTATCGCACACGGGCGTGCAGGCCACCTGCCCAGGCCCGCGAAACTTGACCGACGACCAGTTGCGCGCGCTCGCGGCGCGCGGCGCGCTCATCGGCATCGGCTTCTGGGACGGCGCCGTCTGCGATGCCTCACCGCACGCGATCGCCAGGGCCATTCGTCACGCCATCACCGTGGCAGGCTTGGACCACGTCGCGCTGGGCTCCGACTGGGATGGCGCCACCACCGTGGCGTTTGGGGCCGACCAGATCAGCCAGATGACGGAGGCGCTGCTGCAGGCCGGGCTCAGCGAGGCCGAGATTCGTGCCGTGATGGGGGAGAACACCGCCCGTTTCCTGCTGGCCAATCTGCCTCCCGGGCACTAGCGGTCTCGGCTGGCTCGGGCGTTAAGGCAGCCTCGGGAGGCCCGTTTTTTGACCATACGGCCCCCCAACCGTATATTGCGTGGCGTGATTTTTGCATCCGCGACCTCATTTTCGGGGGGTGCCAACTGAGCATCCTGGCCGTGATTCCCGCCCGCCTGGGTGCAACCAGGCTCCCCCGAAAGCCTCTGCGTCCCCTCGGCGGCGCCCCACTGGTGGTCCGCGTGTGGGAACGGGTGAAGAGCCTTGGCCTCGCCGACCGCGTCGTTGCCGCCACGGAATCGCAGGAGGTCATGGACGTACTGGCAGCACACGGGGCCGAGGGGGTGTTCACATCGGACCGGCACCCGTCGGGGACCGATCGCGTCGCCGAGGTCGCCCGGCGCGCTGAGTACGCGTCGTACGATATCGTGGTGAATGTGCAGGGCGACGAACCGTTCATGCGCGGCGACGCCATGGCAGGCGCCATTGCCATGGTGCGTGATCACGGATTCGACCTCGGCACCGCCGCCGGCAGGCGCACCGCGGACATCATGCCCGACCCCAACTGCGTGAAAGTCGTGCGTTCGGATGATGGGCGCGCGCTCTACTTCTCGCGCGCCCCGATTCCGTACCTGCGCGACGAGACCGACCGCGCCGTACGCGACCGTCTCGTCCTGCAGCACATGGGCATCTACGCGGCGCGCCGCGCCGCGCTGGAAACGTGGGTGTCGCTGCCGCCGCATCCGCTGGAAGTGGTGGAGAAGCTCGAACAACTTCGCGCCCTCGCCGCCGGCCTGGCGATGGGTGTGGCGCTTGTGGATGCCCCATCATGGGGCGAAGTCAACACCGAGGACGACCTGGTGCGCGCCAATGCCCACTGGGAACAGCTCACCGCTGGGACCGCCAGATGACGCCCACCGCTTCCGCAACGAAATACATCTTTGTCACCGGCGGCGTGGTTTCGTCCCTCGGCAAGGGCATCGCCGCGGCCTCGCTGGGGCGCCTGCTGGTGGAGCGCGGCCTGCGCGTGACGATGATGAAGTTCGACCCGTACCTCAACGTCGACCCCGGCACGATGTCGCCGTTCCAGCACGGGGAGGTGTTCGTCACCGATGACGGCGCCGAGACGGATCTCGACCTCGGCCACTACGAGCGCTTCATCGACCGTCCGCTGAGCCAGGCGAACAACGTGACGACGGGGCGCATTTACCTGAACGTCATCACCAAGGAGCGGCGCGGCGAGTATCTCGGCTC
>PNKL01000058.1 GCA_013822425.1 Gemmatimonas sp. | reverse complement strand
ACCACCACGCGCCCGTCCTTCAGCCGCGTGTGCAACTCCCCCTTCATGCACAGCAGAATGTGCCCTTTCTCGCATCAATGGTCGGCCACGTACCCGGGCGAATACTCGACCATCCGCACGCGAATGTCGCCGTGCCGCTTCACCCGCCACACCGCAACGCCAACGTCCCCGGGATGCGCCTCCCCGGGAACCTCCGCCCAGTCGGTCACCTGAAACGGGATCCGCTCGAGCTTCACCTGGGCCAGCCTGCCTTCGGCAACCCCGGCGTGATCTTCAGCGCATTCTGGTAATAGACCTTCTTGAGCACCGCGTCCGGCAAGTCGATGCCGTACAGCTTCCAGAACGCGTGATAGTGCCGGTAGTAGTCGAAGTACTCGTCGCGCGTCTCGAACACCCGCCAGTAATACGGATACTCCTCGGGCTGGTACGAATCCTTGCCGAACAGGATGCGATCCTGGTACTTCACGAAGAAGTCGTGCGCCCCGCGCGGCTGACGCCCGATGTCGTACAGCACCGCCCCAACCTCGGCGTACACGTTGGGCATCGCATCGAACATCTTGCCCAGCCGTCCCAGGTCGTTGGCGTGCCACCCGAGGTGCGCCGCCACAAATGTCGTCTTGGGATGCCGGCGGAACAGGTTGTCGCGCTCCGCCATCAGCGTCTCGAACGACGGACTCGACTCTGCCAGATACCGGCGCCCCGGAAAGAGCGCCAGCTCGAGCCACCGCTCGTTCTTGTAGTCGATATCATCCCAGAATTCCTGCGGATCGGCCGTGTGAATGAACACGGGGATCTTCAGGCGAGCCGCCGCCTGCCAGATCGGGTCCAACTCCGGATCGTCGATCTTCAGCCGGCTCCCGTCTGCCTTCTTGTAGGACAGGCCGAGTCCCTTCCCGATTTCGCCAATGCCCACCGCGCCGGCGGCGACGTCAGCTTCGAGCTGCGCCACCGCCTTCTCGGCCCAGTCGGGGCCAACGTTGCGGAAGTCGACGCCCGTCAGGATCCGCACGCGGTCCTTCATCGTCGGCGACGCCCCGACCAGCGCGGCCTGCCGCCTCAGCGCCTCGCTGCTCGTGTTGTTCGCCGTGAGCATCAGCCCGATGTTCAGCGCGTCCATCTCGGCGCCCATCTGCTCGAGCCCGGCGGCCGTCGCGATCTGCCCGCCGGGATGCCCGTGGAAGTCAATCACCGGGAACTTCGCCTTCGGCACGAGATGCTCGGCCGTGACCAGCGTCGAGCGCGGGCGGTAGTCGAGGATGCTCGGCGCCGGCATCTCCGGCGCACGGCAATTCCGCGGACGCACCTCGGTCATCCCGGCCGGGCATTCCTCGCCGTCCTTGATCGGCGTGCCGCCCCGGGCGCCGGCTGGCCCCCCCTGCGCGAGCGCCGCGGCCGAGGCCAGCATCACCAGTGCCGAGGCGCCCAATACGACCCTACGCGCGGCCTGCGCAGGCCGCGCGCCGTCAGCCATCACCGCTTTCACCACTGCGGCCACAGCCAGCCAAACGTCCCCGCCGTCACCAGCGCGTAGAGCAGCGCATCAACGGTGGATCTGATGGTCGTCTGCAGCGAGCGGTGATACCAGATGTTGAACTGCCAGAGCGCCGCGCCGTATCCGAGGAACGCCGTCACCCCGGCAAAGCGGAAGACGCTCAGGTAGGGCGAACTCTGCCCCAGGGCGCGTCCCGTCACGTACGCGGCAAAGACGCTCATCACCAGCGAGTAGAGGAACCACTTCGTCAGTTGCGGTCGCATGGACGGCATGCCGTTCGGCATCACCGTCGCCATCAGCACCGGCCCTTGCTTCATCTTCTCCTGAAACGCCGGCGTCCCCATCTCGGCCATGCTCCCCGCGCGCGGCACCATGTAGTCGCCGGGAGGGATGGCGAGCGGACGCAGGGCGTCACGCACCTTGTCCTCGTTGGGCATCGGCGGATAGTCGCCCTTGTGCCATGGCGTCGCCATGTGGATGATTGAACTCAACACGAACACGAACACGGCGGACAGCAGGATCGGGAGCCACAACGCAGTCAGTCCGGTCACGTGAACCTCCGGTCAGAGGGGGACACCACGCATCGCCGCGAACGCCGGCCTCGGCGCTTGGGCGAACCTGCAGAAGGTACGTGCGTCCCACCGGTTTGGACAACATCCCGGCCGGCGGCGGGTCGGTCCCGTCAGCTCGACGTTCCCGCGCGCTCCTCGGTGATCCCGATGAGATGCCGTTCCGGGTCGCGCAGGAAGCACATCCAGATTTCGGTGCTCCCCATCTTGCCCACGAGGTGCGGCGTGTCCTCGAGCGTCGCCCCTCGCGCCGCAAGCGCCGCATAGGCCTCGTCAATCTGGGCGACCTTGAAGTAGAGCACCGACGCCGGGTGGTCGTACTCCGGCTTCTCCGGCGCGGTCATCATCAGCCGCACGTCCCCCATCGCAAAGAAGGCCATGCCGTTCGTCTCGAAGACGAGCGGCAGGCCGAGCACATCGCGGTACCACGCCAGGGCGCGCGGCACGTCGTGGAAGGTGACGGCGACCTGGGCGAGCGGACCAATCAGCGCTGGCATGGGGGGCTCCCGCCGCCTGTTGCGCCGGCGGCATATTAGTTAGTATTGCTAAATATACTATGGGCACTTCCCGCGTCCCGCAAGCCGCCCCTCGTCGGTCCCCACGCCGCCCCGCCGTGGCCGGCGTCGCCGCGGAACTCGACCAGCTTCACCAGCTGGCCATCGCGCTGCTGCGCGGGGTGCGGGTCGAGGACGAGCGCGCGGGGGTCGGCCCTGCCCTCCTCTCCGCTCTCTCCGTGCTCACCTTTGGCGGGCCGCACGCCCTCGGTGCGCTGGCGCACGCCGAGGGCGTGCGGCCGCCCACGATGTCGCGCCTGGTGGATGGCCTCGAGCGCGCCGGCCTTGCCCGCCGCCGCGCGGACCCGGACGACGCGCGCGGACTTCGCATCGAAGCCACGCCGCAGGGACGCGCCCTGCTGCTGGCGGGACGCGCGCGCCGCCTTCGGCGCCTGGCCGTCGCGGCGAGAGCGCTCACCCCGTGTGCGCGGGCAAGCGTGGCCGCAGCCATCCCGGCGTTGGGCGCGCTCGTACAGGCGCTGCACGCCCTGCCGCCCCCGCCCGCGCACAATCGTCGAACGCGCCGCCGCTTCGACTGAGAGCGACGAACGTAAGATGCGTCACGGCAACGGGAACCCTCCCTTGATCCCCGTGATCAGTCTTGTCCGTGATGCCGTCGGACGCCTTCCCCGACAGCTGCACGACCGCGGACCGCGGGTCGGTCTCGCCCTGCTCGGTCTTGAGGCTCCGGGCCGTCGGCTCAACCGACGTGTTGGTGCCCTGCACGATCGCCCCTGGTACACGTGGCTGTACCGCCGCGCATTTGCGGCGTCCATTATGTCGCAAGCGTGGACACACCCGTGGCCGCCATGATCGCGTCGCTGAAGCGCTTCTCCGCCAGCGCGAACATCCCTTTCTGGTCAACCAGCGGCCCAAGGTCGAAGGCCGCCTGGCACATCGCCATGCCGAGCGCCGCATAGCTGAAGCCGGCGTACACATTGGCCTGCACCAGCAGCGCCCTGCGGTTGGCCACTTCCGCGTCGGTCCAGGCGGACAGCTTGGTCACCGCCTGATCCGCCCCCCAGCGGGCGGTGGACATGGGCGTGTAGATGGCCTGCGTCCCCGTGCATCCCGCCGTGCCATAGCTCCCCGACGTGAAGCCGTCATCTCGGCGATCCAGTTGCCAGTTGGCGGCGGTGAGCGTCGCGTCCTGCAGTTCATCCGACTGGATGCCGGTGGCGACGACGAAGCCGCCCCACGCGCACTCGAAGTCGCCGATGACGCTGTTCACCATGAGCGCGGCATTGGCAAGGTTGTCGAACACGGTCACCGGAACGCTGTTCGGCGCCTTCACGTCGAGCATGCGCTCCGTGTCGCACGGCGAAGACGACGACGGCCACGACCGCCGGATCATACTTCTCCGGCCACACCGCCTCGGGGCAGGTCGCGTTCAGTTGGCACCGGATGCGCAGGTTGTTGTCGAGCTTCCGGAAGCCCGTCTGGAAGTCCGCCAGCACGTGCAGCCTGAACATCTTGTAGCGGGACGAATTGCCCACCGACCCTTCTGTCGTCGGAATCGAGTGGCCCATGTAGAGCAGGGGCGCCTGCACACTCGTCGTTCCCGGAATGAAGCAGTCCATCACCCCGCCTCTGCCGTCGGCGCACTTCGGATTCGTGGCCTTGCGCGTCGCCGGATCGTACGTGGCGCTGACGATCTCATACGTGAACAGGTCGAACGGCGGGTAGCCGATCTTGTGCGTTACCGGCGGCGCGGTGCCGATGACGATCATCGTGTCGTTCTTCGCGTCGCTCAGCTTGATGATCTCCGACAGGATGGCGTCGTGCGAGAGGTCGTTGTAGTACGTGAAGTCCACGCCGATGCGATCCTTCCACAGGCCGGCTTCGAAGCCGAGCTCAAGCCCCATCACGTGCTCGGGTTTCAGGTTCTCGTTGCCGAACGTGCCAGGTGTGAGCACCGTCGCCGACTCAGGACCCGCCACCGGCGACAGCGTGCGCAGGGCTGTGTTGACTCCCGGCTGCTGTCCGGAACCGCCGTATGCGAGCCGGAACCGGAGGTCCTCGATGACCCGCGGAATCAACGCGCGGGCGGCCGGCTCTTCGCTGGCAACCCATGACAAGCTGAACTTCGGATACTGCACTCAGCTGGCCTTGCTGCCGAACGCGTTGTTGTTGTCGATGCGCAACGCCGCGCCGATGAACAGACGCTCATTCAGCGCGATGTCCTCCTGCCCGTAGAACCCCAGCGTGTTGTTCGCGCTGTAGGTCGTCTGCTGGGTCGTCACCGGCTCTTCTCGTTCCAGCACAACAACTACACCACCAACAGCCAGCAGGTAGAGCGCGTGCAGGACTGGATCGCCGCGCAGCGCGCCGGGCATCCGTTTCTCAAGCCGTGACCGCCACCCCGACGCACTCGTGGGGTCAGCTCCAATTACCTGCCATTCGCCGAATCCACGATCTGCCTGATTCGCGCCGTGAGGGTCGGCACGTGGTACGGCACGCCGGCGGCGATCGTCCACTCGAGCCCCGCGCGCACTTCCTTGCCGTCGCGCAGCTGAGTCTGGTGCGTAGGATAGAGCGTCTTGAGGTCCTCAAGCGGGTTGCCATCCACGACAATCAGGTCGGCCGCCCATCCGGCGCGGATGCGACCGATTTCCTCGTCCATGCCGAGAATCTTCGCATTGTTTCCCGTGCAGTGCTGGATGACCTTGAGCGGGTGGAATCCCGCCTCCGCATGCAGTTCCATCTCGCGGATGAGTCCGTAGCCGTAGAGCTGGTAGATGAACCCCGCATCGTCGCCGCAGCCGATGAGCCCGCCCTTCCGCTCGAAGTCGCGCAACGCCGCCATCCAGATGCGGTAGTTCTCCTTCCAGTATACCTCATCGGTGGAGCTCCACCCGATGAAGTACGAGCCATGGTTGGACGCGTCGGGCTTGAAGTAGTTGGCCAGCGACGGGTGCAGGTAGTCCTGGAACCACGGCTGCGTCTGCGCGCGCTGCAGGTCGCGGCTCGCCTCGTAGATGTCGAGCGTCGGCACCCACGCGACGTTCGCGCGCACCATGGCCGCCAGCACCGAATCGAGGCGCGCCGGGTCGGCCTCGCGCCACAGGCGCCCCGCCCAGCGGAAGCGGTCGGTCTCGTCCAGGTAGTTGTAGTCGCTCGGAAAGTGCTGGCGTCCGTCGGGAATCGCGGCGTCGGGAATGCCGTACCAGTGCTCGATGCTGCGCGTCCCCATCGCGATGTCGTCCCAGACGTTGGTCTCCTCGACGCCCACGTGGTGCGCGATCGGAAGCCCGACCTTCTTGGCCTCGTCCTGCATCGCCGCCATGATGTCGCGGTCAAGGCCCGTGATCTTGATGCCGTCGGCGCCAATGGCCTTGAGCTCACGGACGCGGGCCCGGGCGTCGGCGCCGGTCCTGATCTTCCGCCCGGCGGCGAAGTTGGGGTAGACGAGGATCCGCGGCCCCGCCAACTCGCCCTTTGCCTGCCGCTCGCGCAGCCGAATGGAACCGGTGTCACTCTCGGCGCCGACTTCGCGAACCGTCGTGATCCCGTTGGCGAGCTGCAGCAGCATGTAGTACTCGAAACCGCCCATGGACTGTCCGGAGCGGTTGCTCTGCATGTGCGTGTGGGCGTTGATCAGCCCCGGCAGCACGAACCTGCCCGTGGCATCAATCTGCATATCACCCGCCGGGCGCCGGCTGTCGCCGCGGCGCAGTGCCACCGGATCGAGGGTAACGACGTCGGCGATGACGCCGTTCTCGATGACGATGTCTACCGGCCCGCGGGCC
This sequence comes from Gemmatimonas sp., assembly GCA_013822425.1. Lineage (GTDB taxonomy): Bacteria > Gemmatimonadota > Gemmatimonadetes > Gemmatimonadales > Gemmatimonadaceae > PNKL01. Next base: position 10,927 of record PNKL01000058.1, on the reverse strand, counting down.
GGCGTCCCGTTGCCGTCCACCATCGTCGCGCCTCGGATCACCAGGCGCGGCGCCCTCTGTCCGGACGTGACTCCCGTCGTCTGCGCGGCGAGCGGGAGGGATACGAACAGGCAGGCGGCAAGCGCCGCGCGACGCACGACGGGCATGGGCGGATCCGGTGTGAGGGCCGCATTAGGCTAAGCACCGCGGCGCGAAAACGATAGGCGTCCGCCGCGCGAGGGGTGCGCGGCGGACGCCGTTCATGCTGGGCCTCCTGCCTCGGCGGTAACGCAGAGGCCGCTGGAGGCTACGCCCCCTGCGCCTCGGCGACGCCCACGGCCTCAAGCTCGATGGAGAGCTTCACGTCCTCGCTCACCATCAGTCCGCCAAACTCGAGGGCCTGGTTCCAGGTCAGTCCCCACTCCTTGCGGTTGAGCTTCCCCTCGAGCGTCAGCGCGGTGCGCGTCATCCCCCACGGGTCCTTCACCACGGGCGCTGTCTCGCCCGTCAGCGTCAGCGGCTTGGTGACGCCGTGCATGGTGAAGTCGCCGGTCATCGTGATGTCCGACCCCTGCTGCGTGATGCTCGTGGACTCGAACACGATGGCCGGGAACTGCTCCGTGTCGAAGAAGTCGGCGGAGCGCAGATGCGCGTCACGCTGCTCCTGGTTGGTGTCGATGCTCGCCACATCGATGGTGAAGCGCGCCTTCACGATCTTGCCGCTCGCATCCGTCTCGCCAGTGCCGTCGAACTTCGTGAAACGGCCGCGCACCGTCGAAATCGCCATGTGCTTCACCGAAAAACCCACCTGCGTGTGCGTCGTGTCGAGCGTCCACTGCATGGTCCGTTTCCTCATGGTCTCGGGGGCTGCCGGGGGCCGTGTACCCTGTGTTACCTGAATACTGAACTTCTCAATACTAAGATAATATGTCAAACCAACGAGGGCGTCAAGCCCTCTCTCGAATCAACCGGCTGCCGTCCGCCGGCTGCCGTCCGCCGCGGCCGCCGTGGCCGCCGTGGCCGCCGCCAAGCCGAGCTGCTTGAGCAGCGTCGTCGCCTGCTTCTGCTCGGCGCGCGAGAGGCCCGACATGGCCTCCCGGATCGCCTCCGCATGCGCCGGGAAGATGTCCGACATCAGCGCCTCTCCCTTGCGCGTCAGCACGGCATACCGCGCGCGCCGGTCGCTCTCGCAGAGCCGGCGCTCCACGAGTCCGCGATCGGCCAGCTTGTCTACCAGGAAGGTGATGCCGCCGCTCGACACCAGGATCTTCCGCTGTACTTCACCCAGGAGCAGCGGCCCCTTGTGGTACAGGGCTTCGAGGATCGCGAATTCCGTGTGCGTGAGGCCGTGCGCGCCGAGGCTCGCCTCCATGCGTTCGCCGATGGCACGCTGGGCGCGGGCGAGCACCACGAAGAGCTTGAGGGCGCTCGCGGTGGCCGCGTCTGGCGCCTTGCGGCGGGGAGTCGAGGGGGACGTCATGGTCGTTGTCATCTTAGTACTAAGATTATATGAACACGCCCCGCGGGGCTAGAGGAGCACGCGCCTCAGGCGGGTTCCTCCAGCCGCCGCCCGCCTTCGGCCGCCGGCCCGTCGAGCAGCTCGGCCAGGTGCGACTCCCGCCGGAAGCAGAGGATGTTGCTCTCGGGCACGTGCAAGGACACGAAGTCCGCGCGCGCGCCAATCATCCCGTGGAGCGCCGTCGCCAGCGCGCAGAGGTGATCGTACACGGCGCCGAGCCCCGACGCGCCGTACCGCTGCAGCGTCACCCAGACCTTGAGCGCGTCCACGCGGCGCGAGCACAGGAACGAGCGCGTCCCCTGGTCGGCGCTGCGCGTCCCCTCCGCGCCGTGGAACAGGTACGGCGCGCGTTGCGCGAAGGCAGCCGAGAGGTCGCGCTCGTCGCGGGCGATCAGCGCCCCCGCGGCAAGCGGCACCAGCATCATCTTGTGCAGGTCCCATGCCACGGTGCGTGCCCGCGCGATGCCGCGAAGCCGCGCCGCATGCGGCGTCGAGAAGAGGGCCGACGCGCCGTGCGCACCGTCCACATGGAACCAGAGACCGCGTTCCTCGCAGATCGCGCCGATCGCGTCGAGGTCGTCGAAGCTGCCGGTCACCGTGTGCCCTGCCGTTGCCACCACGGCCATGACGCGCCGCTTTTCCGCCTGCGCGGCGTCGAGCATCTCGGTGAGCGCATGGACATCCATCGTCCAGTGCAGCGACGGCACCGCCCGCACGTTGTCGGTGCCAAGGCCCAGCTCGCCGCCGGCGCGTGAAATGGCGTAATGCGCGTGCTCGCCGCAGAAGATCAGTGGCGCGGGTCCCGTCAGTCCGCGTTTCCACGCCTCGGGTTCGAGCGCCGCGCGTGCGGCGAGCAACCCGGCGTCGGTCCACACCGCGGCCGGCAGCGGGGCGGCCACCACCCCGGCCGGTCTGTTCGAAGTAGCGGGCGACGGCGTCCACGAACAACGCTCCCGCCTCGCGCGTGCGGTCGGCGTCGACCGCCGCGTGCAGATCGTCTGGCAGCATCCGTCGAATCTAACGCGCTGCCGGCGCGAGCCGGCCCGACCCGATGTCGAAGACCCAGCGGTAAGGGCCGTCGCTCTCGCGTCGCCAGATTCGGTTCATCGCCTCGCGCACCCGCGCAGCGCCAGGTCGCCCACCCGCACCTCGGCTCTGTATGGATACCACGCGTCGCTCATGCCGTCGCTGCAGCTCTCGTGCAGCAGCCCCAGCTTGAGCTCGTGCACCTTGCCGAGGGTCCGACGGCCAATGATGGTGGTCAGGGTGCCGCGCGTGTCCCCTGGAACGACGTCGAAGACCATCTCCCGAGGCGGTTCCGGGCGTTCCAGCACCAGTTGCGTTCCGTCGAACGTCACGCGCCAGAACGGCTCGTTGCCCGTGGCCACCACCTCGAACGGCTCGCGCGGACGGTCGCACCGCGTCCCCTCGACCAGCGACGTCGCGAAGAGTGTCTCGCGTACGGTGATGTCGCCGCCCGTGGTGTCGGCCGTGAACTCCACGAACAGCGAGTCGCGTACCGCGCCGTTCACCGCCGTGACCGCCAGGAGCAGCTGCGACGAAGGCGGGGCGGACACCATTCGCTCGGTGACCGTGCCGCACGCCACGAAGACCAGCGTGCTGTCGGCGCCCGCGAGCAGGGTGCCGCGCAGGCGCGTGGGAACTGCCGCTTCGGCCTCCGCGGGTGGGGACGGCGTCGCGGAGGGCCCTGCGCAGGCGACGAGGGCGAGAACCAGCGATGCGGCCGCTGCGCGCATCACTCGTACATGGCGGCGGGATCGCCTCGCGACAGCTCGACGAGAAACTGGGCGATGCGGTCGGCGACCACGTCCACGTAGCGCTCGCCCTTTCCGGCGGTCGCCGCACGCGGATCGCCAATGCCCGTGTCGGCGCTTACCGTCGACCAGGGGCGCTGGGTCCAGGCCCACCGTTCACGAAAGCCCGTCATCGTCGGCTGTTTCTCGGCGCCGTTCCCCGCCTCCGACAGCGGACGCACCGCCTGTGGACGCAGGTGCATCATCACGCTCGTTTCGAGCTCGCCCGCGTGGTCGCCCGGTTCGTCGAAGTAGTCGCGTCCGTCCACCACCTGCCACCAGTTGAGGGAACACAGGAAGACGGGCGTGGCGGGCTGCAGTTCGCGCAGCATCTGCTTGAAGTCGTTGCCGCCGTGTCCGTTGAACAGCACGAACTTGCGGACTCCGGCGCGCTCCACGGAGGCAATCACGTCGGCCAGCACGCGTGCCTGGGTGCTCGGGTTCAGGTTGATGGCCAGCGGCAGGTCAAGCTGGCCCGTCTGGACACCGAAGGGAACCGTGGGGAGCACCACGACGCGCGCGCCGCGGGCATTGGCCCGGCTGGCCGCGGCGGCGGCGATGCCGTTGCACTCGAAATTGTCCGTGGCATACGGCAGGTGCCGGTTGTGCGGCTCGGTTGCCCCCCAGGGAAGGACGGCCACCTCATAGTTCGCGCTGGCGACGGCGGGCCAATGCGCGTCGGCAAGGATGGACGGCGGGGTCGTCATGGCTGTATGCGGATCGGGGGTGTCACGTGGCGCACAGGTGCCTGAGCGCCACGTCGGCGAAGGTACCCGTAAACAGCGGGCCGAAGCCCGGCTTGGCGATGGTCCGGCGCCTGTACTCCAGCCCCTTCGCCTCGTTCAGGTACATGACGCGCGGTGACTATGCCGTCAGGGGCTTTCCGGACAGATTTGCCGTCAAGAAATACCGAATTCCCTGTAGACGTCCTGCCAATTTCTTGCCACTTTGATTGTGGGAGTACGGCAGCGGTCAAGAGGAGCAGTGTCGCCGTGTGAAGCATCGCTTACCTCAGGTGCAGTTGTGATGAAGGTACTCCGCCAGACGTGCGCAGTCACGGGCGCGCGGATGGTGAGGTCCGGGAAGTACAAGCCCGGGCCAGCCCCCTTGTTGGCACTGACGACGGTCGCTCGCGTACCAATCAAATCCATCAGGAGGATGTAATGCCCGTTTCCCTTGCCCCGATCACGCCCGAGCTCTTCGCGGACTTCAAGGGCGGCAAGGAGACCGCGCTGGAGCAGTTCTTCCGCGCCAACTTCGAAGCCATCACGCAGGAAGCGAACGAGAAGGTCGGGGATGTCGCCGCCGCACAGAAGGTTGCGGCCAGCGCGTTCCTCGACGTCTGGGATCGCCGCGCCAAGCTCGAGACGCCCGCGCAGCTCGAGTCGATGCTGCATGACGCCGTGAACGGAGAAGCGGTGCACGAGCAGCGCCGTCGCGCCGCCGCACACCACATGGCGGGCAATCACGCCAGGACCCACGAGGCCGCCGTCCCGGAAACGGTTGACCAATGGTGGGCAAAGGTCACGGGCGTCCTGCATGCGGCGCATGCCGATCCCGCGGAGGCCGCAAGAAAGCGCGCCGAGCACAGCCGGCACGAGGCCGCGGAGCACATGAAGAAGGTCGCCCGCCCGAAGCGGACGGGATTCTACGTGTTCGTCGTGCTGCTGCTCGCCATCGCCGGCGGCGTTCCCCTCTGGTACTTCAACAAGGGCGCCGACGCCACCAAGGCAGCGCAGTTGCTGGCGCACGATGACGCGAAGGCGATGCGAAGCAAGGATGGACAGCGCGGCACGGTGACAATGGAGGACAGCACGGTGGTGCGCCTCGGCTCCTCCTCCACGGTGAAGTACCCCGCGAGCTATCCGCTCGACGCGCGCGCGATGCAGATCATCGGGTCCGCGGCCATCAAGGCGCCCGCTTCGAATACCCCGCTGCTGGTGAAGGTTGGCAACACCTGGGTGGACGTGTCGGACGCGGAGTTCGTGGGGCGTTCGTTCCCGGAGGACAGCAACGCAGCGATGCTCAAGGCACTGAGCGGCACCGTGACGGTCAGAGCCGGCAAGGAGTTCAAGGAGCTCGCCGCCGGCAGCACGTTGCTGGTGCTGACCAACGGCACCTTCATGGACCTGAGCGAGGACCGCGCGAAGTTCGCCTTCAGCTGGATCGACGGCAACTTCGTGTCCGAACACCAGCCGCTGCGGAAGGTGCTGGTGGAGATGAAGCGCGTCTATGCGCTCGAGATCGTGCCGAAGGACACGTCCTTCCTCGATCGTCCGGTGTCGATGACGGCGAACCTCGATTCGACGAAGGCCGCCGTCGCGGCGCTTGAAGAGGGCGGCGCGGTCAAGGTCACGCTCGTGAGCGAGGGCAAGGCCTCGCTCGTTGACGCGGCGAGTGCGCCGAAGCCGACGAGACGGCGCCGGTAGCGCAACGCAACGTCGGAGTCGCCATGGGAGCCCGGCGGACACGATGTCCGCCGGGCTCCCATGGCACGCGTGTCAGAATGTCAGGGGAATGCTCACGACTGCTTGGTATGAAATCGGACAGAATTGGACTATCTTTAAAGTCTGTTCACCGATTCAGGGAGAAGTACCGCATGGCCCAGCCCGTCCAAGTGTCCGAAGTCCAGCCCACACCGAACGTGCCGCGAAACTGGCGTGCGCTCATCGCGCCGTACGCACAGGCGTCGCGTGGCCGTTCGATCTTCCAGCTGGCGACGACAGTCGGACTGCTCGTGGTGGCACTGGTCGCCCTGTACTGGGCGCGACAGGTGTCCTACCTCCTGACGCTGGCGCTTTCGCTGCCGACGGCCGGCTTGCTGACCCGCACGTTCATCATCATGCATGACTGCGGCCACGGCTCGTTCTTCACGAGCCGCCGTGCGAACGACATCGTGGGCGTGATCACGGGCTTCCTGACCTTCATGCCCTACGCGAAGTGGCGCCGCGAGCACGCCCTGCACCACGCCTCGTCGGGCGACCTCGACCGCCGCGGCATCGGTGACATCTACACGCTCACGATGCGCGAGTATTTCTCGAGGGGCTGGCTGGGGCGCCTGGGCTACCGCCTGTCGCGCACGCCGGCCTTCCTGCTGACCATCGGGCCGGTCTACTTCTTCGTGCACCAGCGCTTTCCGTCGTTGCGCAAGGGCGCGGCGCGCGACGAGCTGACCAGCGTGATCCTCACGAATGTCTCGCTCGCGGGGCTGATCGCGATTCTCGTGATGGTGCTCGGCACCAAGACGCTGGTGACCACGTACCTGCCGGCGTACTACCTGTCGGTCTTCGGTGGCATCTGGCTGTTCTTCGCCCAGCACCAGTTCGAGGACGCGTACTGGGCCGAGCACGAGGAATGGGACTACGCGGACGCCGCGATCCGCGGCAGTTCGTACCTCAAGCTGCCCCGGATCATGCAGTGGTTCACGGGAAACATCGGCCTGCACCACGTGCATCACCTGGCGCCGAAGGTGCCAAATTACAAGCTTGAGGCCGCACACAACTCGCACCCGATGTTCCAGCTCGCGCCGGTGCTGCGCGCGCCGGACGCCATCAAGGTGCTGCGTCTCTCCCTCTACGATGAGGAGCGGCGCAAACTGGTGAGTTTCGGCGAGGCCAGACGGCGCTGGCGCGCGCGGCGGGGGTAGGGGCATCCTCGGCTTGATGGCGGATTCGCCGGGGACCGAGAGGTCACAGCTCCCCCCTTGTTGAATCAGGCACTGCGGCGCAGACTCTCCCTTGCGCATGCCGCCGAGGTCTACGTCGTATCATCAGCAGTTTCGCCTGTGCCTCAACTGCAGCTGGGACAGAGCCCAGCGGGACAATACTCGTGGATACGCTTTTCCAGCTCGCCGCCGGCAATCTCCTCTCGCCGATGGTGTTGTTCTTTGGCTTGGGCGTCGTGGCTGGCTTCCTAAGGTCCGATCTCGCGATCCCCGAGGCGATCAGCAAGGGCTTGTCGCTCTACCTCATGCTGGCGATTGGTTTCAAGGGGGGCGGTGAACTCGCCTCCAACGGCGTTTCGGGTGCTGTTGCGGTCGCGCTGGGCCTGGCACTCGCGCTCAGTTTTGGCCTGCCCTTGATCGCATATGCCCTGCTACGTGCCGCCACCCGGCTCGATACTCCGAATGCTGCGGCCGTGGCAGCGCACTACGGATCAGTCAGCATCGTGACGTTTGTCGCGGCAACCGGGTTTCTGGGCTACCGATCCATTCCGTTTGAAGGGTACGTGGTGGCGATGCTCGCACTCATGGAGACGCCGGCCATCGTGACTGGCCTCCTCCTTGCGCGCCGCGCTGTCGCGGCAGGATCGACCGCACCGCGGAGCGCTCCCTTCTTTTCGAGAGAGGTTGCCCGCGAAGTGTTTCTCAGCGGCGGCGTGGTGCTTCTCGGCGGCAGTTTCGCGATCGGCTGGATAACCGGCGACAAGGGCATGGTCGTGATGGCGCCGGCCATAGTTGATCCATTCAAGGCCGTGCTTGCCGTCTTTCTTCTCGACATGGGGTTGCTTGTCGGCCGACGGCTGCATGATTTCGGGGCGGTCGGCTGGCCGCTGGTGGCGTTCGGCATCTATATGCCCCTGATCGGGGCCCTGATCGGGCTGCTCGCCGCCCATGCCATCCACCTCTCGCTGGGCGGCATGACGCTTGTCGCAGTGCTCGCCGCAAGCGCCTCCTACATCGTGGTTCCGGCTGCCATGCGCCTGTCGTTGCCGCAGGCCAATCCGGCGATCTATGTCCCGCTGTCACTGGCCGTGACTTTCCCGTTCAACCTGATCGTCGGTATTCCACTCTATTACGCGGTCGCGCAGTGGATCACGGCGCTGTAGAACGCGAGGAACATCCCATGGTGCAGACCTTCCGGAAGAAGAAAGTCGAGATCGTTGTGGAAGCATCCCGTGCCCGAGCCATCATCGACATGATCGAGGCGGCCGGCGCCAAGGGCTACACGACCATTCCCAACGTCTCTGGCAGAGGCAACCGCGGCACGCGGGACGAGGCTCACCTCTCCGATGTGTTCGGCAACGTCATGATCATCGTGGTCGCCGCCGAGAAGATCGCCAGTATGATCCTCGAACAGTCCCAGGGGCTTCTCGAGAACTACGCCGGGATCGTGATGGTCTCGGACGTCGAGGTTATCCGCGACGAGCATTTCTGACCGCGCGGCGGTCTCCTTCGGGGCCCTGTGGACGGGGACGAGCCCTGTCTCGGGGTCGCGCGCGGGATCATCACCGCATTGAGCCCGCGGCGCAGGTGCCGGCGTCGGTCGGATCGAGGACGCCGAAGTGCGCGCGCACGAATGTCGGCGCGCCACGGGCCGGCAGTCGCACGATGAACAGGTTGGCGTATTCCGCATCGCACAGATCGGGAAGGCGCGGCCCGCCTAGCGCGGCGATGATCTGCGTGACGGTGTTGCTGTGGCCAACGACGAGCACGGCATTTCCCCCGGCCTTGCGCACCGCGGCCGCAACCGCCGCCGCATGCTCCGGCGTCGAGGCGCCGAACGGCACCACGTGCGCCGTGAGCTGTCGCGCCTCTGCAAGCACGGCTGCCGTTTCGTGCGTCCGCTTGCGCGGCGTGACGAGCACATCGCTGACGCCGGCGTCACGCAGGGCGGCGGCCAGGGCCACGGCCCGCGCACGGCCGCTGTCGCTCAGTGAGGGATCCTGCTCGGTGGCGTTGGCCTTCTCCGCGTGGCGTACGATAAAGACGAGCTTGTCGCCAGACGTACGCTGAGCGGACGCTCTGGTCGGTACGACGAGGGCGGCGATCAGCAGGAGCACGGTGCGGCGCAGCACGGCTATCGGATCTCCACGCAAAGGGTGGTTGGGCGCGACGCCCAGCGAATACGATAGCCGTCGGGCGCAGTTTTCGCCTCCGGTCCCGATGGGTACGTTATCCGCGGTACTGGCGGTGCCCTGCCGTACCCTGCCGTACCCTGCCGTACCCTGCCGTACCCTGCCGTACCCTGCCGTACTCTGCCGTACTCTGCCGTACTCTGCCGTACTCTGCCGTACTCTGCCGTACTCGGCTGCACTCCGCTGCACTCCGGCGGACTCCGCCGCAGTCCGCCGTACCCTGCTGTACTCTCTCGTTCCGCGAGATCTCATGCCGAGAGTTATCCGCTGGCTCACCGCAGCAGTCGCGACGCTCTGTGTGTTCTACTTTGGGGTGGCATTCTACTACCAACGCGCCAAAGCGCGACCTCTGCTCAATGCCGAGTCCACGACGGCGTTCGCTGCGGCGTGGCCAGCCGGTTTTCTCTGGGGCACCGCCACGGCAGCTCATCAGGTGGAGGGCGGAAACGTGCGCAACGACTGGTGGCGATTCGAGCACCAGGTGGGGAAGATTGCGCACGGCGACATCAGCGGAGCGGCGGCGGGCCATTGGGACCGGTTGTCCGAGGACATCGGCCTGATGCGCGAGCTCGGCGCGAACGCGTATCGTTTCTCCATTGAATGGAGCCGGCTCGAACCGGTAGAAGGGCAGTGGGACGAGGGCGCGTGGGCGCACTACGTCGACGAGCTTGCGCAGTTGCGGGCCGCTGGGCAGGAACCCGTGGTGACGCTCCTCCACTTCACGTTGCCGCTGTGGATGGCCGATCGCGGCGGCGCCACTGCGCCTGATTTCCCCGAGCGCTTCGGGCGCTTTGCCTCGGAAGCCGCCAGGCGGCTCGGCCCGCAGGTGAAGTGGTGGTGCACCGTGAACGAGCCGCAGGTGCAGATGTACAACGGCTACGTCACCGGGTACTGGCCGCCGGCAGTGAAGGACAATGCGCTCGCAGTGAGGGCGTTCGAGGGTTTGTTGAGGGCGCACGGCGCGGCAGCAACCACACTGCGGAAGGGCGACCCTGACGCGTACATCGGACTCGCATCGAACATGATCTGGTTCGAGCCATCGAATCGGTGGAACCTGCTCGAGTGGGTGGTGGCCAATTCGGTCGCTGACGGGTTCAACTGGTCATTCTACGAGTCGATCAAGAACGGGCGGATGCACTTCCGTCTACCTGGTTTTCCCACGCTCGATATTGAAGAGCCGGCGCTGAAGGGAAGCGTCGACTGGATTGGGATCAACTACTACCGGCGCAACCTTGTGCGCGTCAACCCGGGGGCACCGGGCATGGTGGACATCAGCAACGGACCCGGCACGCTGAGCGACGCGAAGGTCGAGATATACCCCGAAGGATTGCTCGGACTGATACGTGAAGGATGGAAGCGCTATCGCCTGCCGATCGTGATCACGGAGAACGGCGTGGCCGATTCCACGGGCGCGCACCGGCCGATGTTCCTCGGGCGGCACAGCTACGCTATCAAGCAGGCCATTGATGAAGGCGTGGACGTGCGCGGCGCGTTTCACTGGGCATTGATGGACAACTTCGAGTGGGCCGAGGGGTACGGCTGGCGGTTCGGGCTGTACCGGCTCGATCTCAGGACGCTCGTGCGGACGGCGGCGGCGGGGGCGAAGGAGTTCAGGCGATTGGCGCCTTCACCGTCGGCGGGCGTGCGAGCGAAAGCGGTGACGCCAGCGCGCTGACTCACGGCGGTGCATGGAGTCCGCACGGCGGCGGATTGCTGGGGGCCGAGGCGATAGCGCAGTAGGTAGTTATACGGACATTGT
>PNKL01000057.1 GCA_013822425.1 Gemmatimonas sp. | reverse complement strand
GGTCGTGTCTTCGGTCGTGTCTTCGCGGGCAGCGCTGCTCATGTTTGCCTCGACGCAATAGTAATCAAGAAATATTGATGAATAAGCCGAAAAGAAAGACCACTCAAAGGCAGCAGGAGCGAGAGTCGCGCACAGGCAGTGCGCCCTTGCGGGGTTGCATTGCCACCGCGAGGTCATGCACCTCGCGCAGCGCCCCGGGGACGATGCGGTAGTGCGACCACCGGCCGTCCCTGCGGTCCGTCACCAGCCCTGCCTCCTTGAGCACGCGCAGGTGGAACGAGAGCCGCGACTGCGCGGCGTCGAGTTCATCCTGCAGCTCGCACACACACCGTTCGCCGTCGCGCAGCATCTCGAGAATCGAGAGTCGCGTCGCGTCGGAGAGCGCGTGAAACAACGCCTCGGCGCGCGCGAGGTCGGGAGTAGCGGTGCGGACGGCAGTGGCCATGGACGCATTATATCAAAAAATATTGCTGTGTCAAGGGGCACGCACCGCCTCAGAACTCGACGGTGATTCCCGCGCTCGGAAGCCAGCCGAGCACAAGGAGCGCGGACGCGAACCAGGTACGACGAGACGGGCAGAATGACGATCGTGGCGTGGGAACTCTCCGGCGAGCCGATAACTTAAAGGCGCGGGTCGTCCCCGGCATCTCGGATGCCGGTGTGCTTGCGCGAGTCCTGCCTGGAGCCGTCAATTCAAGAACTCCCCGCCGACGATCTCCCTCGCCATGGTCCGTCTGACCCTTGCGCTACTCCTGTTTATTACCGCGCGTCTGCTCGCCGCGCAGGAGCCGGCGCGCGACTCGGCGGAGTTCAGTCGCCTGCCGGACACCGTGCAGGTGCGAACGCTCAATGCCGACGCGTGGGCGCTGCGGCGCTCCCAACCGGGCGATGCGATCCGCATCGCGCTGCGGTCGCTGGAGCTGGCCCGCCGCATCGGGTTTGCCGATGGCGAGGCGCAGGTCCTCAACCAGTTGGGCGTCTACTACCAGTGGCTCTCCGACGAGAAGACGGCATCGCGCTACTTCTTCGACGCGCTGGCGGTGGCCGAAGCGAAGGGCCTCGACGTGGAGCTTGGATACGCGCTCAACAACATCGCGTCCTCGCTGCTCCGGGAAGGTGAGCGGGAACAGGCGCTGACATACGCGCGGCGCGCCCTGCGCCTGCAGCAGCGTTGCAACAACGCGAGCGGCATCGCGTACGCCTTCAGCCGCCTGGGCGAGGTGCACAGCGCGCTGGAGCAGTTCGACTCGGCGCGGGTGAACAGCGAGGCGGCCTACCGGCGCTGGACCGAGCTCAAAGCCGAGTCGAATGCGCTCACGGCGCTGCGCACGATTGGCTGGTCATACGAGGGAATCGGGCAGTACCAGGCCGCGCTGGCGCGCTACCTGCAAATCAGCCGGTCCGACTCGGTACCGGCGGTGACGCGCTTGCACGTGTACAACGATCTGGCCCGGATCTCGCTGCGGCTGGGCCGGCCCGACGACGCCTTGCGGTACGGGATGCAGCGGCTGGCCGAGGACAGTTCCGATTTCGAGGTCATGCGGTACGTGGCTGAGGCGTACGGTGCGCGCCGTGAATGGCAGAAGGCGTACCAGTACAGCAGCCGTGCGGTTGCGGTGCAAGAGGCCGTGTCACGGCAGGAGCGGTTCCGGGCGCTCAAGAACCTGCAAATCGGCTATGAGAACTCGCAGCGCGAGCAGGAGAATGCAGCGCTCCGCCGGGAGCTGCGCCTCAATCAATGGCTGGTCGCCTCGGCGGTGGCGCTGCTGCTGCTCGGCGTTTATCTCGCGCTCGTAATGCGCGCCAGGCGGCGTGAGCAGGAACGGCTGACGCGCGGCATGCAGGAGGCCAAGGAAGCCGCCGAGGCGGCGACGCGCGCGAAGTCGGAGTTTCTCGCGGTGATGAGTCACGAGATCCGCACACCCATGAATGGCGTCATCGGCACGGTGGACCTTCTCGGCACCACGCGGCTGTCGCCGGAGCAGCAAGGCTACGTGGACATCATCCAAAGCAGCGGCGCGGCCATGCTTGGTGTGATCAATGCGATCCTCGACTTCTCGAAGGTCGAATCCGGGAAACTGGAACTCGACCCGGTGGTCGCGGACCTGCGTGAAGCCATCGAGGACGTCGTCGCCCTGCTCGGGACGACGGCGGCCAAGAAGGGACTCGACCTGCTGGCGTGCGTGGATCCAGCGGTTCCGGTGCTGGTGACGTTCGACAAGCTCCGGTTGCGGCAGGTGATGATCAACCTCGTGGGGAACGCGATCAAGTTCACGGCGCGTGGCGAGGTGTGCGTCAGCGTCGAGGTGGCCGACCGCGCCGGCGACGAGCTGACCCTGCGCGTGCAGGTGCGCGATTCGGGCGTCGGCATTCCGCCGGATCGCCTGCAGCGGATCTTCGAGCCGTTCGCGCAGGCCGATGCGTCCACGGCGCGACGGTACGGCGGCACCGGGCTCGGTCTCGCCATTTCGGCGCGCTTCGTGGAGTTGATGGGGGGGAAGATCACGGTCGACAGCACGGAAGGAGTCGGCACCACGTTCGAGTTCCTGATGCAGTGCCGCGATGCGAGCGGGGCCGCGCCGCCGGCGGATGCGGAGGCGAGCGCGCGGCTCCAGGGTCAGCGCGTGCTGATCGTCGATGACAACGCGATGAGCCGGCAGGTGCTGCAGCGGCAGGCCGAAGGCTGGGGGATGGTGGCGCGCTGCGCCGCCACGGGTGCCGAGGCGCTCGCATCGGTGCTGCAGGGCGAGTCGTTCGACGTGGCGGTTGTCGATCACGACATGCCCGGCATGGATGGCGTCACGGTCGCGCGGGCCATGCGCCGCCATCGCGCCGCCGCCGCGCTGCCGATCATCCTGTTGTCGTTCGGGCGCGCGGACGACGTTCCGGCGGAGGAACCGGAGGGGCTCATCCAGGCGCGGCTGCCGAAGCCCGTGCGAGGCCTGCAGCTCCTCGCGACATTGCGGGAAGTGCTCGATGCGGGCACACCGCAAGCCGTGCCCGCGCCGCGTGCGGAGACCGCTCCCGCCGGCGAATATCGGCAGACGCGAATTCTTGTCGCCGACGACAGTCCGATCAACCGGCTCCTCGTCGAGACCATGATGCGCAAGATGGGGTACCTGTCGCTCCGCACGGTGTCCGACGGGCTCGAAGCCGTGGCCCTGGTCGAACAGGGTGATGTGGACCTCGTCTTCATGGACGTCAACATGCCGGAGATCGACGGGCTCGAGGCGACGCGCCGCATCCGCGCATCCACGACGCTGAAGACCCAGCCGGTGATCATCGCGCTCACGGCGGGAGCGCTCCCCGAAGACCGCGAGCGATGCGCGGCCGCGGGCATGGATGACTTCATCATCAAGCCGGTGCGGATCGAGCAGCTGCAGGCGATGCTCGCCACGTGGGGCCAGCCGCACGTCGTCTAGCGTATCCGGCGCCAGCGTCAGGGTGCCGGCGCGCGTAGATTCGATTGGGCGCCCAGTCGCTGCCCCCGCACTCCGTCCGCTGCCCCCGCACTCCGTCCGCTGCCCCCGCACTCCGTCCGCCGCCCCCGCACTCCGTCCTCGTCCCTCTCACCGATATGCGTCGCTCTCTCTTGATCGTCGCGCTCGCCGCCGGCGCGGCCTCGTTGCGCGCCCAGGATGCGCCCGCTCCCCCTCCGGCCATCCAGCGCATCTGGACGCTCGGCATGGACAGTTCGCACGCGCCGCGCCTCGCGCAGGTCTTGCTCGACTCGCTCGGCCCGCGTCTCCTTGGCAGCCCCGACATGGAGGCCGCGCAGGCCTGGGCCATGAACATCCTCGGCGGGTGGGGGATCGAGGCCAGCAAGGAGAACTTCGGCACCTGGCGCGGCTGGCGCCGCGGCCACTCGCACATCGACCTCATGGCGCCACGCGTGCGCACGCTCGAGGGGACGATGCTGGGCTTCAGTCCCGGCACGAAGAAGAAGGACAAGGTGGCCGAGACCGTCATCCTGCCCCTCTTCAAGGACAGCACGGAGTTTCAGCAGTGGCTGCCCAGCGTGAAGGGCAAGCTGGTGCTCGTTTCGGCGCCGTTCTCGTCCTGCCGCACGACCGACGACTGGCGGCGCAACGGCACGCCGGCGTCAGTGGCCAAGGACAGCGCCATCCGCGCCGCCAACACGCGCGAGTGGAGCGGACGCACTGTGCGCGGCACCGGGCTCAGCCTCGCGCTCGGCGGCGGGGAGCTGGCCGTGCGCCTCGAGCAGGCCGGCGCAGCTGGCGTCATCTCGTCGCGCCCCACGAACAGCGTGGGCACGTACGCCATCTTCGAGACCTACACGACGAAGGTGCCGACGGTCGGTCTCTCGTGCGAGGATTACGGCCTCGTCTTCCGCCTCACCGAGAACAACCAGCGTCCGAAGATTCGCCTCAATCTCGACGCGGAACTCCTTGGCGAGCGGCCGGTCTCGAACGTGATTGGGCGCATCCAGGGGACCACGAAGCCCGAGGAGTACGTGGTGCTGTCGGCGCACTTCGATTCGTGGGACGGGGCGAGCGGCGCCACCGACAACGGCACGGGCACGGTGACGATGATGGAGGCCATGCGCCTCCTCACGCAGGTGCTGCCGAAGCCGCAGCGCACCATCATCATCGGCCTCTGGGCGGGAGAGGAGGAAGGGCTCATCGGTTCGCGCGTGTTCACCGAGGACCATCCCGAGGTGATGAAGGGACTGCAGGCGATCTTCAACCAGGATGCGGGGACGGGGCGCGTGACGCGCATCGGCGCCAGCGGCCTGCCCAATGCGGCGAAGCACCTGTCGGCGTGGATCAAGCAACTGCCGGCCGAACTGCAGGCGCAGGTTCCGTATGATGGCTCACCCGGTCGCCCGGGGGGCGGCGGCAGCGACGACGCGTCGTTTGCCTGCCACGGAGTGCCGACCTTCGGCATGGGCGGCGCGAGCTGGGACTACGGCACGCTGACGTGGCACACCAACCGCGACACCTACGACAAGGTCGTCATGGACGATCTCAGGGCGAACGCGACGCTCGTGGCCTCGCTGGCCTACCTCGCGTCGGAAGATCCGGACTTCATCACACGCGAGCGGGTGGACCTGGCCGCGCTGCCGGCCGCGCCGGCGGGGCGCATGGGTCCGGCGGCGACCACGTGGCCCGTCTGCACGCCCGGCGCGCGCAAGACGAACCCGCGGCTCAAGTAGTTCGAGACGGAAGCGTCAATCGCGACGGACGTAGCTTGCGAAGCGTCTCGAAGCGACGATGACTGCACGACGGCGCGTCAACGGGGGCTTTTTCACCACGGAGCACACGGAGAACCACCTGAGGGGCACGGAGGACTGCAACAACTGGGGGTGAAGACGTCGCGCCACGCTGAAATCAGCGTGGCGTTCGCAGTTCCCCCAAGAAGTTGTCCTACTCCGTGGCCCTCAAGCAGTTCTCCGTGCGCTCCGTGGTAAAGAAGGCCAGCCATGCGGGCCCATCGACTGAGCGCCCACGATTCACGTGTGACGCGCCGTCGCTCACCGAAGCAGCCGTGCTTCGCCTCTTTTCGTTCTACCTGGTGGCAGCAACGACTACTGAAGCGCGGCCTGCGCGGGCGTGCACCCCCTGTTTGCCGCCACCGTCTTGAGTGCTTCGACGAGCCGGAGGTTCGCCGTGCGGTTGTCGCCTCGGCCGTGTCGAGCAGCGTGATGCCGCGGTCAAGGGCGTGATGGATCACCGACACGCCGTCCACGGCGGCGCGCGACGCGGCATCGCCGTAGAACTCCGAGAAGCCCATGCAGCCCAGGCCGATGGCGGAGACGCGGAGCCCCTGGGTGCCGAGCGTGCGCTGGGGAATGGTCGGTTCGGTCATGCGCCAAACGTAGCGCGCCCGGGCGGAACCGCCCTTGGGCGGGCGGGACTTGACATAGGGGGGGAGGGTATGCGAAACTACGGGCACGGGCACGGGCACGGAAGGCGGCCCCCGCTCCCTGCACCCCACCGTGCCTCTGCCCCTTCACCCCATCCTGCACCCTTCCTCCTAACTCGCAGCAATACTCAAATGACCTCTCTAAACCTGACCATCGATGGTATGTCCTGCGGCCACTGCGTAATGTCCGTGCAGAAGGCGCTCCGCGCCCTCGACGGCGTCGAAGTCACGCAAGTGCAGATTGGCAGCGCCGCGCTGCACTACGATCCCGCCAAGCGGACCGTCGAGGAGATTCTCGAGGCCGTACGCGATCAGGGCTACACGCCACACCCGGCCGCGACCGCATAGGAGCAACCCGCATGGCCACCGCCGCTCCTCACACCACGACGTCCTCCCACCTCACCATTCCCGTGGGCGGGATGACCTGCGCCGCCTGCCAGTCCCGCGTTCAGCGGGCGCTCGGCAAGGTGGACGGCGTGCGCGACGCCAACGTCAACCTCATGCTCAACAACGCCACGGTCACGTTTGACCCGACGGTGGTGTCGCCGCAGGCGCTGATCGAGACGATCCGCGATACGGGGTACGAGGCCGAGATTCCGAAGGGCGAGAAGACGTCGCTCGAGGCGCAGGACGAGAACGAGCGCAAGCAGGACGCCGAGTTCCGCGCCCTCCGCCTGCGGGCCATCGTCGCCGGCATCACCGGCGTCGTCGCGATGTTCTTCTCGATGCCGCTCATGATGTACACGTCACACATGAGCGGCGCGCCGAGCAACGACCCCCTGATGCTGTGGCAGGAGCGGATCTTCACGCCCTGGTTCGTGAAGTACGCGGCGTGGATGTACGCCATCGATCCGGACGTGCTCAGCATCGGCATGCTGCTGACCACGCTGGCGGTCATGGCGTGGGCCGGGCGGCACTTCTACACGCGCGCCTGGGCGGCGGCGCGGCACGGCGCGGCCGACATGAACACGCTCATCGCGGTCGGCACGGGCGTGGCGTTCATCTACTCCGCAGCCGCCACCTTCGCGCCGACGTTCTTCGCGTCGCGCGGCGTTGCCCCGGACGTCTACTACGAAGCGGTGATCCTCATCACCGCCTTCATCCTGATGGGCAATGCCTTAGAGGCGCGGGCCAAGCGCAGCACGGCGTCGGCGCTGCGCGCGCTCGCCAACCTGCGCCCTCGCACGGCGCGCGTCGTGCGCGGCGGCGTGGAGGCGGACATCGACATTGACGATGTGCTGCCCGGCGACGACGTCGTCGTGCGCCCGGGCGAGCGTGTGCCGGTGGACGGCATCGTCGTCAGCGGCGGCAGCGACGTGGACGAGTCCATGCTCACCGGCGAGTCGATGCCGGTGGTCAAGGGAGCGGGAGACGCCGTCGTGGGCGGCACCGTGAACGGCCACGGCGCCTTCCAGATGCGCGCGACGACCGTCGGCGCCGACAGCGTGTTGGCCCGCATCGTCCAGCTCATGCGCGACGCGCAGGGTTCACGGGCCCCGATTCAGGCGCTCGCCGACCGCGTGAGCGCGGTCTTCGTCCCCACCGTGATGGTCCTGGCGCTCGTCACCTTCGGAATCTGGTACTTCGCGCTCACGCACAGTGGCGCCTCGTCCAGCGTGGCCGCGGTGCGCGGCCTGGTGTCGGCGCTTGCCGTGCTGATCATCGCATGCCCCTGCGCCGTGGGGCTCGCCGTGCCAACGGCCGTGATGGTCGGCACCGGTAAGGGCGCCGAGCTGGGCGTTCTCATCAAGGGCGGTGAGGCGTTGCAACGCGCCGGCGACATCACCACGGTGGTGCTCGACAAGACGGGCACCGTCACCGAGGGCAAGCCGGGTGTCACGGACGTCGTGCGGGTGGACGCGTCCCTCTCGGACGATGAGCTGCTCCGCCTGGTCGCCTCCCTCGAGCGCAGCTCCGAGCATCCGCTCGGCGACGCGATCGTGCGCTACGCCGAGGCGCGCTCGCTCACGCTCTCGCGCGCCGAGTCGTTCGCGGCCGTGCCGGGGCGCGGCGCCACCGGCGTCGTGGACGGCCGCGCCATGGCCGTGGGCAACGCCGCCCTTCTCGCTGACTGGGGCATCGACGTGACCCCGCTCGCGGACGACGCGTCGCGCGTGTCCGCCGAGGCCAAGACACCGGTCTTCATTGCGATTGACGGCGTGCTGGCCGGGCTCGTGGCCATCGCCGATCCCATGCGCGCCACGTCGCACGCGGCGGTGGCGCGCCTCGTCGCCATGGGGCTCGACGTCGTCATGCTCACCGGCGACCACCGCCGCACCGCCGAGGTCATCGCCCGGCAGGCCGGCATTCCGCGCGTCGTCGCCGAGGTGCTCCCCGACGGCAAGGTGGCGGAGGTGCGGCGCCTGCAGGACGAAGGCCGCGTGGTGGCGATGGTGGGCGACGGCATCAATGACGCGCCCGCGCTCGCCCAGGCCGACGTGGGCGTCGCCATCGGCACCGGCACGGACGTGGCGGTCGAGGCCGCCGACGTGGCCCTCGTGCGCGGCGACCTGCACGGGCTCGCCGATGCCATTGCACTGTCGCGCCGCACCATGCGCATCATGCGCCAGAACCTGTTCTGGGCCTTCATCTACAACGTCATCAGCATCCCCGTGGCCGCGGGCGTGCTCTATCCGTCGTTCGCGCTGCAGCTCAGCCCCATCCTGGCGAGCGCGGCGATGGCGTTCAGTTCCGTGTCGGTCGTTGCCAACTCGCTGCGCCTGCGGACCTGGCGTCCGCGGCGCGCGGCGGCATTCCACGAGGCGCACGCTTGATGACGAAAAAGCTTCCCGTCCAGCACGCGGGCTGCGGCTGTGCCACGCACGACGCCCCCGTGCGACACGCCGTGGCGGTGGACGCCGACATCAAGGCGCGCAACGTCACGCGCCTGCGCCGCATCGAGGGACAGGTGCGCGGCCTGCAGAAGATGGTCGCCGAGGATCGCTACTGTGCCGACATCCTCACGCAGGTGTCGTCGGTGCAGGAGGCCCTCCGCGCCGTCTCGCGGGAGCTGATGCGCAACCACCTCAAGCACTGCGCCGCCTCCGCCATACGCAAGGGCGACAAGGAAGCCGAGGCAATGTACGACGAGCTGATCGAGCTGATGCACAAGCACGCGCGGTAGCGCCGACGGTCGTAGTTTCCTGCGCATGCCCCTCCGTTCCCTCATCATCGCGTGTCTCGCTGCCGCCTGCGTGCTTCCGGCGCGTGCGCAGTCAGCCCCGCCGGTCGTTCCCGTCATCGACTCCGCCGCCACATGGCGCGCGCTCGCTGACCTCGCGGCCGACTCCATGGAAGGGCGCCGCATGGGCACACGCGGCAACGCCGCGGCACGTGCGTACCTCGTGCGACGCCTCACGCAGGCCGGCGTGGCCCCGCTCGTTCCGGGCTACGTGCAGCACTTCGACGTCGTATGGCGGGATACCTCGGTCCGGGACGGCGTGAACGTCCTCGGCATCGTGCCCGGCGCCGACACCACGCGTGCCATCGTGGTGAGCGCGCACTTCGATCACCTGGGCGTGCGGAACGGCCAGATCTACAACGGCACCGACGACAACGCGTCCGGAACCGCGGCGGCGCTCGCGCTCGCGGAATGGTACGCCGGCCATCCGCCGCGGCACTCGATCATCTTCGCATTCTTCGACGGTGAGGAAGCCGACCTGCGCGGCTCGCGGGCCTTCGTGGAATCACCGCCGGTGCCGCTCCGGCGCATCGCGGCCAACGTGAACCTCGACATGGTGGCGCGCCTCGACCGGAACGAGCTGTATGCCGCCGGCGCGACTCCCTATCCGTTCTTCCGCCCGCTGCTGCGGGCGACGGCCAGGGTGGCGCCCGTGAGGCTGCGCATGGGGCACGACCTCAGCAAGCCGGACGGAGTGGACAATTGGATTGGCCAGTCTGACCAGGCCGCATTCCACGCGAAGGGCATTCCGTTCGTGTACTTCGGCGTCGAGGATCACGCCGACTATCACCGGACCACGGACGACGTGGGCCGGGTTGATGCGGGACGCTTTATCGCCGCCGTGCGCACCATCGCCGCCTTCGTGCACCGCCTGGACCAGTCGCTCGACACGGTCGTCCCCCCGCGCCGGGGGCGATAGCGCACGGACCTCACGCCATCAGACGGCCGCCTGGAAAACCCAACGGCCCGCACTCGGCGTGATGCCGGATGCGGACCGTCGGACTACCGGGTGCCAGGAGGGCGCGGAGGCCGTGCACCCGGGGGACAGCGCCGCAAGAGGACGGCGCCATCCCGAACGTCAGAAGCTCGATCGAAGCGCGATCACTACATGGCGCGCGGGCTCGGGGCGGAAGAACCCGGCGTTCGCCGTCTCTGCATAGAGCGCGTCGGCGAGGTTGTTCACCTGGATGTCGAGGTCCTGCCGCACGCCGCGGAGCGTGAACAGGTGCGCGCCACCCCGCAGGTTGTGCACCACGAACGCCGGCAGCGTGTTGCCCACCGGGCTCGACCCGGCGACGATGTCCTTCTGCTCGCCGTTGCGGCGCACCGCGTACTCCACCCAGCCGCGGCCGCTCGCCGGACGCCAGCCTACCGTCCCCACCAGCTTGCTCGAGTACGTGTCGCCGATCGGAATCGACCGGTCGAGCAGGTTTGTGCTCTTCACCTGCGAGTAATTCGCCGACGCGCTGATGCCCCGCGCGAACAGCATCGTTCCCGTGGCCTCGAAGCCCGACGAGCGCAGCTTGCCGACGTTGACGTTCTGGTACTCGGGCAGGTTGTTGATCTTGGCGCCCGTGGCCGAGATGCGCACCGCGTCACGGATGTCGTTGCGGTAGATGAACGCCTCCGCGGCCACGCGATCGGTCCGGTACTTCAGTCCGAGGTCCGTGTTGAGGCTTCGCTCGGGCATCAGGTCCGGCGTCGCCGATTGGTACGCCGAACCCTCCGGCGTCGGGCCATTGAAGTAGCGCTCCACCAGGTTCGGGGCGCGGAAGCCGCGTCCCACCGACGCCACGAGGTTCAGCGTCGGCGTCAGCTTGAACAGCGCGTTCGTCGCGAAGACGCCGGTGGACTGCACGTCGCCCGGCGGGATCGTCGTCAAACCGGCCGTCGGCCGGGCGTCCGAGCTCACCCGCTGCCAGCGGCCGCCGACAATCAGCGACAGGCGGTCGTGCAGGCGCAGGTCGTTCTGCAGGAAGACACCGGTGCTGGACAAGGTCGCGCTGGGGAGCGAAGGCGTGTTCTTGGACCTGGGCCTCGGTGGGCCGAAACCGAATACCGTCGTCTGGCTCGAGTCGCGGCCCACCGCGTTGTCGTGGAAGTAGTCCACGCCGTAGACGATGATGTTCCGCGTAAAGACCTTCATCGCCTCGGCGCGGAAGCCGCTGGTCGTGAGGTCCGTGTGGTTGCGCGTCTGGATGTCCACACCCGCCGTGGCCGGATACGGCGCGCCGAACGGGGCGAAGATGCTCTGCGCGAGGTCGCGCCCGTTCACCTGCCGGTAGGCGATGACATCCGCCTTGTCGAACACCTTCGCGCCACTGACGACGCCCGTGCTGAACCCCGTGCTCCACTTGGTGAAGGACTGCGTCGGATAGGTGATCTGGATCTTCGTCAGGTTGCCGCCGAGCAACGCCGGGTTGATGTAGCCGAAGCCCGCGTTCTTGGCGTCGTACGTCTCGGCGCGGACGAAGGCGCCCGTGCCGGTCTTGTAGCGCCAGCCCACGTAGACCGATGCGTTCTTGTCGTTCACGCCGGCGTTGCTCAGCGTTACGGCGTCGGTGAAGTTCACGTTGCCGTACCGGCCCTCCGGCGCGTCGTAGTTGCCGGCATCGCGCTTCGCGCCGGTGGCCAGCACCACGAAGTTCCCCGCCCGCGCACCGAGCGATGCCTCGCCGCGGGTCAGTTCGCCCGCGCTGCCGTAGCGATAGCCGAGAGTGCCGCTGGCCCTTGGTGCGTCCTTCGCGAAGCTCGGCACCTTCGTGATGATGTTCATCACGCCGCCGATTGCGTCGGTGCCGTAGAGCACCGAGGCGGGGCCGCGCACCACCTCGACGCGCTGGATCGTCGCGACGTCCACGATGCCCGGGATCTCGCCGAAATCCTGCTGGCGACGGGCGTTGTTCAGCCGCAGGCCGTCCTGCAGCAGCAGGATGCGCTGCCCGCGCTGGCCGCGAATGGACGGGCGCGCCTGGTTCGTCCCCGTGCCGATCACGTCAACACCCGGGAGTTCACGCAACAGGTCGGCCGCCGTGTTCGGCTGCCGCTCGCGGAGCACCGCCGAATCGAGCACGCTGACCGGCGTCGGCACCGCCTGCACATCCGTCGCGCGCCGCGTCGCCGTCACCGTCACCGCGCCGAGCGACGTCGACTTGCGGACGTTCGTGGAGTCGGTGCGGCTGCGGTTGTTGGCGGAGCTGAGGGCCGTCTGCTGGGCGTCGGCGCCAGTAGTCACCAATAGAAAGGCCGCAGCGGTCAACGTCACGCGGGCGGCCGAAAGGGATGTGTGAAGGAGCATGGAAGAGAGCTTAGGGACTGGTCCCGGCCCTCTCTATTGCCACTTGTACGTAAGAAATTACCCTACATCTATCCCGTGCTCGAGGCAGTATCGGGTAAGCCCGGCAACCGTGTGAATGCCGAGCTTCTTCATCAGCGCCTGCCGATGCGCCTCCACCGTGCGCGTGCTGATCCCGAGCTGCGCGCCGATCTCCTTGTTGGCGCGCCCCTCCGCGATGAAGCGCAGCACTTCGCGCTCGCGCGGAGAGAGCACCTCCGTTCCCGGCGGCGTCGGCGGCTCCACGTCCTTGGCCGACTTGCCTTCGCGCAGCGCCTGCGCCACGCGCTGGGCCACGAGCGCCGAGAAGTACGTGTCGCCCGCGAAGACCGTCCGGATGGCGCGCCGCAACTCGTCCGGCGCCGAGTCCTTGCGGCAGTAGCCGTGCGCGCCGGCGCGCACGCTCTCGAGGATGTACTCCGCGTCGTCGTGGACGCTCAGCATCAGGACGCGCGTGCCCGGGGCGCACTCGAGGATCTCGGGCACCGCGTGGAGGCCCGAGCCACCCGGCATGGAGATGTCGAGCACCAGTACGTCGGGCTTCAAGTCGGCGGCAAGTCGGATCGCCTCGGCGGCCGTGGCGCCCTCGCCGATGATCGAGAACTCGGGCGCCTCTTCGAGCACGTGGCGCAGTCCTTCGCGCACGATGAGATGGTCGTCCACGAGGACGAGCCGGATGGGTGTGGTCATTTGCTGGAATCTTCCGCCCGCGGCACTTCGATGGCAATGGACACGCCGGCTCTCGGCGCGCTGATGAGCCGCACGTCACCGCCGACACTGGAGATGCGCTCGCGCATGCCGGCGAGTCCCAGGTGGCCCTGGACTTCGAACCGCTCGAGATTGCTGGCGTCAAAGCCCGGCCCGTTGTCCGAGACGATCAGCCGCACGCAGCGGTCGTCGGCGGAGGCGATCACGTGCACCGGCGCATTGGCGGCATGCCGGGTGATGTTGGACAGGCTCTCCTGCAGCGCGCGGAAGAGCGCCACTTCGGCGTCATCGCTCACCACCGGCAGGCTCTCCGCCGCCTCGAACGTGGTCGGTGCCTCGCGGCGGGACGCAAACTCGCCCACCAGCGAACGCAGGGCGGGAAGCAGGCCGAGGTCGTCGAGCAGGGAAGGGCGCAGGTCGTGTGTGACGTCGCGAATCTGCGTCAGCCCCGCATCCACCAGTGACACCGCGCGCGATACCCGCCGGCGGAGCGCCTCATCCACGCGCTCGCCGATCGCGCCGAGCTCCAGCTTGAGCGCCGCAAAGACCTGCGCCGTCTCGTCGTGCAGCGCGAGGGAGAGCCGCCGCCGTTCCTCCTCGTGCTGGCGCACCATGCGCCGCGAGAGGTGCTCGAGTTCCGCCGATCGCAGCCGAAGTCCCTCGGCAAGCTCGTGGTTCACGAGCAGCAGGATCCCCGCGCAGGCGCCGAGCAGGAAGAGGATGTCGAGGTAGTAGCCCCACGGCGTCCAGACGCCGCGCGCGCGCAGGATCGGATAGTCGAGGTGGTGCAATCCCCAGAGCAGGAACGTCACCGCCAGCATGGACGCGCCGCTCGACGGGTGCTTCAGCCGGAAGCGCAGGAACATGACGCCGGTGGCCAGCGTGGCGATGCTGAGGAAGAGCACCGCGGGCCCCGCCGCGAGCAGGAAGTTGTCCATCCGGTAGATCGCGACATACGCCCAGAGCGGCGGGAAGGCGACGGCGAGCCAGTAGATGTTCTTCCACTGCGCACCGCGACTGAACCCGATGGCCGTCCAGAGCAGGGCGAGCGCGGTCTCACCCGTGAACACCTGGTGCCAGAACAGCCAGTGCGGGTCCCGCCGGACCATGAAAAGGAGAATGGCGAAGAGCCGCGCCAGGTACATCGTCCACGCGATGCCGAACCAGGCAAAGTGCGGTCGGTCGTATCGCACGTAGAGGGCGAAGCACAGCCCGCCGGCGAGCGCGGTAATCGCCGCCTGCAGGATGGCGGCATCGAGTTCGGGGATGTTGGTGGGATTCACGGAGCGCTCCCGGTCGGTGACGCAGCGAGGACCGCGTCCATCGCGCGCGCGGTGCGTGCCGGTCCGATGCCCGTGACCGGCACCACGCGCGCGCCCAGGACGCACAGTGTCGCGGCGAACGCCTCGTGCATTGCGGCGCGGTCGCGCTCGTCGGGTCGGTCACGCACGCCGTCCGCCTCCCAGGGCAGGTCGGTGGCGCACAGCAGATAGAGATCTCCCAATTGGGACCTGCACGCCTCCTCCACCCAGTGCGGACAGCTCCCGTAGTATGCCCGCGCGTACACCACCGTGCTCACGAGGTCAGTGTCGGCAACGAGGACAGCCGGGCCGGCGGCCAGCGC
This sequence comes from Gemmatimonas sp., assembly GCA_013822425.1. Lineage (GTDB taxonomy): Bacteria > Gemmatimonadota > Gemmatimonadetes > Gemmatimonadales > Gemmatimonadaceae > PNKL01. Next base: position 2,715 of record PNKL01000057.1, on the reverse strand, counting down.
ACGCTGCATGGCATCGCGCGTTGCCTTGGCAATCGGTTCCACATCCGCCTCGCTGAGCACGCCGCCGCGTGCTTGCGCGTAGGCGCGCGCCGCCTCGGGCACCCACGGGGCGCGGAGGCGAGCCGCGATGGCGCGCGCCAGCGTCGTCTTGCCCGTGCACTCTGGGCCGGTCACCACCACGCGCCACGTCATGCCGCGTGCACCGGCGGCGTCGCCAGCGCCTGTGCGCGCAGCGACTGCCGCCATCCGTGCCAGCCGAGGACCGCGAGGAGCAGGAAGACGGCGTACTGCACCGCCGTCAACGGCAGGCCGCGCTGGATGAACAGCGGAACGTAGACCAGGTCGGCCGCGATCCAGATCACCCAGTTCTCCAGGAGCTTGCGCGTCATCATCCACTGGGCGACGAGGCTCGCCGCCGTGAGCAGGGCGTCGAAGTACGGCACGGGCGAGTCGGTGTAGCGCGCCAGCAGCGCGCCGAGGCCCAGGCCGCCGACGAGGAAGAGCGGTACGAGCACCAGCCAGTGTGTCCGCGTCGCGCGCGAGACGTGCAGGCGCGAGTGCAGCGCGCCGCCGAACCGCCATTCGTACCAGCCGTAGACCGACAGCCCGAGATAGACCAGCTGCAGCACGGCGTCTGCGTAGAGCTTGGCCCGCCAGAACAGCACAAAGAAGATCGCCACGTTGACGATCGCGGTCGGCCAGCTGATGATGTGCTCGCGCGCCGCGAGGTATACGCTCACCAGGCCGAACGCGACCGCGACGAGCTCGACAGGATTCACGGCCCGCAGCGCCTCGGCGACGGGCGGTACAAGCTCGGCGGCGAGCACGAGCACCTACGGCGTCACCCGCGGCGCGGTGAGGAAGTCGACGGCGAGCCCGGCCATCACCTGCACACCGTACGGCAGCGCCGACTCGTCGGCGAAGAACCGCGGGCTGTGGTTCGGCGCCGCGTCCTCCACGCGCACGCTGTCGGGCGTGACGCCCATGAAGACGAAGAGCGAGGGCACCTTCTGGCCGAAGAACGCGAAGTCCTCCGAGGGCGTCCATGCGATGTCGGCGAAAGCGCGGCGCGCGTAGCGCGCGAGCGTCGGCGCCATCCGGGCCGTCAGCGCGGGCTCGTTCACGAGCACCGGCGTCTGCGGCGCGATGCGCACGCTCGCCGTGGCGCCCCACGCGCCGGCAACGCCCGTCACGGTCCGCTTGATGCGTTCGTGGATTTCCGCCTGCATGGCAGCGTCGAACATGCGGATGGTGCCCGACAACACCACGCTGTCCGGGATGATGTTGCGCCGCACGCCGCCGTGCATCGAGCCGATGGTGATGACCGCGGGCGCCTGCGCCAGGTTCGTCTGCCGCGACACGATGGCCTGGAGCGCGTTCACGACCTGCGCCGTCACGACAATGGGATCGATGCCGGCCCACGGCACCGCGCCGTGTGTCTGGCGTCCGCGAATGACGATGTCGAGCTGGTCGCTGCTCGCCATCGCGCCGTCGGCCTTGTAGCCGACCTCGCCGGCGCGTCCCGGCCGCACGTGCAGACCGAAGACTGCTTCCACCTTGGGATTGTCGAGCGCGCCCTGCTCGAGCATCACCTTCGCACCGCCGGTCTCGCCCGTCGGCGGCCCCTCCTCGGCCGGCTGAAACAGGAACGTCACCGTGCCGGGCAGTTGGGCTTTCATGCCCGCGAGCACGGTGGCGGCGCCGAGCAGCATCGCCGTGTGGTTGTCATGGCCGCAGGCGTGCATCACGCCGACTTGCTGGCCGTTGTACTCCGTGCGCACGCGCGAGCGGAATGGCAGATCCACTTCCTCGGTCACCGGCAAGGCATCCATGTCGGCCCGCAAGGCGACGGCGGGGCCCGGCTTTCCGCCCCGCAGCACGCCCACCACGCCGGTGGTCGCGACGCCCGTCCGCACCTCCATGCCGAGCGAGCGCAGGTGCGCTGCCACGAGGGCCGCGGTGCGCGTTTCGCGGTTGCCCAGCTCCGGATGCTCATGCAAGTCCCGCCGCCAGGCCACGACCTGGGGCAGGACGGCCTGCGTGCGCTTGCGAATTTCGGCTTCGAACGCGGAAGGAGACTGAGCCGGCAGCGTCGGGACCACGGTGACCGCGGTCAGCAGGGCGAGCGAGAGTCGTCGGATCATGGGAGAAAAGATGGGAGTGCTGGAGGCTAACGGCAGGCAGCCGGCTGCGACAGACTGGCGGTGCCCCACTATCCGCCGTCCGCCCTCTGCCAACCGCCGTCCCCATCCACCATCACCCACCGCCCATTCCCCATCTCCCGTCTCCCGTCTCCCGTCTGCCCTGTCTGTCCTGTCTGTCCTGTCTGTCCCCACCCCGCGGAATCGACTATATTACAAAGTTCCCCCGCGGCCGGGCCAGCAACACCGAGGCCGCCAAACGAAAACCGGGACTTATGGCGAAGGAAGAAGCGATCGAACTCGAGGGCACCGTCTCCGAAGTGCTTCCCAGTGCCACGTTCCGCGTGCACCTCACCAACGGACACGATGTGCTGGCCACGATGGCTGGCAAGATGCGGCGGCACCGTATCCGTGTGCTCGCGGGTGACCGCGTCTCGGTGGAAGTCTCGCCCTACGATTTGAGTCGCGGCCGGATCACCTTCCGCCACAAGACCTGACCGGCGACCCCCGGTGAAGACAATGCGGCGGCGGCCTCGCTGGCCTCCGCCGCTTCTGTCATTCGGAATGACGCCCG